>QHBM01000166.1 GCA_003244145.1 Chthoniobacterales bacterium | reverse complement strand
AGGAACGCTCGCCGAGATATTTCTTGCGCGGCTCGCCCACGGTGCAGGACGGCGGGTCGGCCCAGAACGCTTTGTAGTAGGCGCCGCGATAATAATAACAGGTAAGTCGCAGTCCGCCGGGCGCCCAAAGAATCAGCAGCGCCGGCGAAAACAAAAGCCAGCCCGGCCACCATACTGGTTTTGGTCCGAACAGGCTATGCGGCGACGCGCCGAAAATTTCCGGAGAATAAAACGGCGAGAGATACGGGCCGAAATAATAATGAGTCCCCTGAAACGCCGCCCAGGTGGAATAGACGATGAAGGCACCGAGCCCGAGAAAAACCAGGAGCGGCTGCACCCACCACGCGTCGGGGCGCATCGTTTGCCCGAACCCACGCGGCGGCATGGTGGTGGTTTGTGCTTGGGCCATGGAATAAAAAAGAGTCGCCGGTTAGATAGCGACGCGCTCTTCGCTTTTCAAGAAAAGTTCGCGGGCGGCTCGCCACGACAAGGCGTTTAAACAATTCAGTCTACCGGCTCGAAGCCGGCGAACATCGTCTCCGCTTCCGGCACTGTCTTCAGCGGCACGCAATCGCAGACCGCGAAGAATTCATTCCACATCGCGAGGACGCGCGGGTTCTTGTGCGCGGCTTCGATCGCTTCGCGCGATTTCCATTCCGAGACCTCGATGATGGTGCGGTCTTTCGCACGCATCATCACAGGGACACGATCGGTCACGAGATCTTCCGCGCGCAAAGTGGGCACCCGCTTGCGCACGATCTCGAGCAATTCTTTCTCGCGGCCAGGCTTCGGCCGGTAAGCGACAATGACCACGATGCCAGCCATAGGGTACGGAGCTTAACTCATCGCCGGTCGCGGCTCGACAAAAACTTTCGCGGCCTTGTAATCTCCGGTTCGAAATCAACGCGAAGGAGTTTCGTGGCCAGCAAAGATCCCAGAATCGACGCTTACATTGCCAAATCGGCGAATTTCGCCAAACCGATCCTGAAACATTTGCGCAAGGTGGTGCACGCAGGCTGTCCGGAGGTGGAAGAGTCAATGAAATGGTCGAGACCGCATTTTGATTACAAGGGCGTGATGTGCGGGATGGCGGCTTTCAAGGAGCATTGTGTGTTCGGATTCTGGAAAGCGGACCTGATTCTCCCCGGCGGAAATACCGAAAACACCGCGATGGGAAGCTCCGGCTGCATCAAGTCGCTGGCGGATTTGCCTAACGAGAGGACGCTGATTGGCTACGTGAAGAAGGCAGCCGCGCTCAACGACGCCGGCGTCAAGGCGCCGTGGCAGTTCCAAAGGAAGAAGAAAGAGCCCTTCAGCGTCCCGGATTATTTTACCGCCGCGCTGAAGAAAAACGCGAAAGCGCGAAAGACGTTCGAGAATTTTGCTCCGAGCAAACAGCGCGAATATGTGGAGTGGCTCACCGAGGCGAAACGCGAGGAGACGCGCAACGAACGAATGGCCACTTCGATCAAATGGCTCGCCGAAGGCAAACCGCGGCATTGGAAATACGTCCCGGCGAAGAAATAGCTGTTCTGGTCGGGAAATCTCAGGGGTAAAACCGAGGACGAGATCGAACCTCGCGTCGTCCAGGGATCGCGCCCTTTCATGCTGATCATGAAATGAATGTGCGGCGCGGCGCGACTCGGAGCGAAAGGAGCTTTCCTTGGCCCGCTCTGTTTGCCACGATGGCGGAGTCGTTATGTCTGGCCCCATTTCGTTTCCAGGCGTTTTCGTGGAAGAAATCGATACCGGTAACAAACCGATCGAGGGCGTGCCCACCAGCACCTGCGGCTTCGTCGGCATCACCGAGCGCGGCCCCGTGCAACCAGCGCTGATCACCAGCTTCGCCGAGTACCTCCACACCTACGGCGGTTATTTCAAAGAGGATGGGAAAGACCGGTATCTGACCTACGGCATCGAAGGATTTTTCCAAAACGGAGGCAGTCGCTGCTTTGTAGCACGGGTGATCTCCAAAGAGGCGGCGACTAATCCAACCGATTTTGCGGATGCGCTGGCTCGCTTGGGAAAGATCGACGAGATCGCGCTCCTTTGTTGTCCGGACGAGAACAATTTTCCGCCCATCACCGCCGCGCTCATCGCCCAGTGCGAGAGTCTCAAATATCGCTTTGCCATTCTCCAGGCACCGCACCCTGCGCCGGCGCCCGACACCCATCATCCACCGCAGGCTTCGAAATACGCCGCCTATTATTACCCGTGGCTCCGCATCCCGAATCCGATCAATCAAGTCCCGATGGAAATTCCTCCGGGCGGACACATCGCCGGTATTTACGCGCGGACCGACCTCGAGCGCGGTGTGCACAGAGCGCCGGCCAACGAAATCATCCGCGGGCTTTACCTCGACCCGCACGATCCGGCGGCGGGATTGACGGTCCAGGTCACAAAGGCCGAGCAAGAGCTGCTCAACCCGCGCGGCGTAAATGTGCTGCGCCATTTCGCCGGCAAAGGAAACCTCGTCTGGGGCGCACGGACGACGTCGCCCGATCCGGACTGGAAGTATGTGAATGTGCGCCGGCTCTTTATCTTCGTCGAAGAATCCATCGAAGAAGGCACGAAGTGGGTAGTCTTCGAACCGAATGGCGAGCCGCTCTGGGCCCGTGTGAGCCAGAGCGTGAGCACCTTTCTTCGGCGGCTCTGGATGAACGGCATGCTTCAGGGAAAGACTGAGCACGAGGCTTACTTCGTCCGGTGCGATCGCACCACGATGACCCAGGACGACATCGACAACGGCCGACTCATCGTTCTCATCGGCATGGCGCCGATAAAACCGGCCGAGTTCGTTATCTTCCGCATCGGCCAATGGGCTGGCGGGTCCGCCCATCGCATCAAGGCAGTAGCAAAATGGGACGATCTCGTCCTGCCGGAAGAGCAACTGCGAGCGTTGCACGACATCGCATCGCACGTCCGCGAGGGCGCGACTGTTATCAAGGAGTGGAGCTTTCCCGAGAAAGACTCGCGTGGTTCCGGCATCACCGCGCTCTTCGCGGGCGCGAGCGGCACCGGCAAGTCGATGGCGGCTGAGGTACTCGCGAACGAACTGGGGCTGGATCTTTACCGCATCGATCTCGCGGCGGTAGTGAACAAATTCATCGGCGAGACGGAAAAAAATCTGAAGAGGCTCTTCGACGCCGCGGAGAAAGGCGGCGCAATCCTATTTTTCGATGAAGCGGACGCTCTCTTCGGCAAACGCACCGAAGTAAAGGATAGCCACGACCGCTTCGCGAACATCGAGACCAATTACTTCCTGCAGCGCCTCGATCACTACCGGGGTCTGGTGATCCTCGCGACGAAGGTGAAAAGCGCCTTGGACGCAGTGTTTCTTCGGCGACTGAGGTTCGTGGTCAATTTTCCCGACGCGGACGCCGCACACCGGGCCTGAGCTCAACTACGGTAATCGGCGGTTTCGCTGGTCAAACCTGCCGTCAAACACTCCGGGCAAAGCCGAAGATCGGGGTTCGTTCGTTCGGCTGTTTCGGAAACCAGGAAAAGCTTGTGACACGGGTCGTGCAGACAGTTCACGAACCGGCTGGTCGCGGTGCCGGTATGCGCGCAACGCCCTAACTGCCTGAGCCCTTCTTCCACCCGCAACGTCATCCGCTGATCGAAGACGAAGCACTCACCTAACCAGTGCTCGTTCCCAAATTGTTCCTGGTAGCTTACGATTCCGCCCTGGAGTTGGTAGATGTGTTGAAACCCTCGCTGACGCAGCAGGGCCGACGCCTTCTCGCAGCGAACGCCGCCGGTGCAATACATCAGGACCTGTTTCTCTTTCAACGGCTTGAGTTGCTCAACGAAACCCGGCAGCTCACGAAAATGTTCGATCTCGCAAACGATCGCCTGCTCGAATCGTCCCGCGTCCGATTCGTATCGGTTCCGCACGTCGAGCACGACCGCGTTCGGGTCGTTCTCCATCTTTTCCTTCCACTCCGATGGAGTGAGTTGGTTGTCGCGATCCGGCGTCAGCTCGCCGGCATTGAGAGTGACGATTTCCTTGCGCACTTTGACCACGAGTTTCGGAAATGTCGTGGTATCGCCGCCGCTGAACTTGAAGGTGACGTCGCTAAAACGCGCGTCGCTCCGGAGCGCCGCGGTGTAGCGGTTGATCGCGGCTCGCGAACCGGCGAGCGTGCCGTTGATCCCCTCGCCTGCGATCAGAACCCGGCCTTTCAGCCCGAGGTTCGAACAGAGTGCGCGCTGCGTCGCCGCGAACACGGGCGGATCAGCGATCTCGACGTACTTATAAAAGAGAATGACGGGAAACGCTTCGGTCATGTCGGGCTGCAGGACCAGGGCCGCACGATCCTTTCCCTAGCCCGCAAGAGGGGCGCAGCCATCTGCTGCAGCTTCACGACTGCCTTCACTTTTTCCGGAAACGACAAGGCGGCGAGCGCTCGGCGCCGTGCCTGTTTCGCTACAAACAGATGGGCTACTTCTGGATTCACTTTGTCCACTGCTTCCATTGCTCCTCAAGATGGTGTCGTGCCAGGATGCTGGCAAGATATGGCAGATCGAGTTTTCCTTGTTCGCGGAACAGGCGCGCGCGCTCCCGATCTTTGTCGCGACCGGTCCGCAGGCATACGGCCACGAGATGCTCGCTCCGCAGCACTCGAGTCACGGACCCTTCATAAAGAGTCTCCTGCGCCTGATTGAGGGCCTCTTCGAGCAGGGAATTGTAGGCCGGCAGGAATTGGACTGGAACGCCCTCGATCGACACGCACTCGCCTTCCTCTGCGTAACCGCGATTGCTCAACGCATCAAAAATTGGCGCAAGCGAGAGCAATCCCCCGGCGGTCGGTTGCAGCAGAACAAAAACATCGAGATCAAAAGTCAAAAGCGGCTCGAGGTAGAAGGTCGCGCCCATAGCGCCACCGATGGCGTAGCGAGCAAAAACGTTCGCGCGTTCCAGCTCGTTGAGGACCTCAAGCGTGCGTCTCACTTACCGCACTGATACAGGATATACCTCTTAAAGTCTGCCACGACTTAACCTCGTCGCGCGCGCATTACTTCGTCGCGGTTTTCTTGCTGCTCTTCTTGGCGGCGGCGAGGCGCTCAGTCTTTTTGCGGCGGGCGGCGCGTTTGCGGACGTTGTCTCTACCTTGGCTGTTTCCCATAAGGCTGCACCCTCGTCCTTCCCAGGCCGGTTCCAAGTTGTTTCGCCTGCTTAGCGCGCCGCGCGCGAAGGCAGCGTCGATTCAACCGCAGTTAATCTTGCCACGCAATTGTTGCGTGGTCAGCATGGTCATGACTTTATCGCCCATGACTGAGCCCGCGATTACCTCCAGGCGAATTTCGCCGATCACCTGGGTCGGCTTGTGCCTCGCGCTTTTCGGAATGCTGCTTGTCCGTCAGATCGTTAATCATTTCTGGCCGGATCCAACCTTCACCTCGGCCCTCATCAAAGAAGCCGGCATGTGGCTCGTCGCGCTCGCGCTTGTTGTCATCGTGAAAGCGGGCGAACGCCTCCCGCTAAGCTCGATCGGCCTCGGCACCGCGCGCTGGGGGAAGTCGATCCTTTGGGGCGTTCTGCTCGGCGTCGTCTGTCTTCTCGTCGCGGGCGGCCTGGTTGCGTTGACGGGTTACACCGGCGGCGAAACTGGAAAAGCGATGGACAAACTTCCTCTCTGGTTGGTTTCCTTGATCGTCATTCGAGCGGGAGTCGTGGAAGAACTTTGTTATCGCGGTTACGCCATCGAACGGCTCCACGCCCTTGGTTTACCACGCGGTGTCGCGGCCGGAATTCCGCTCATCATCTTCGGGTTCGGCCATTGGACCGGCGGATGGGCCAACATCGTGATCGCTCTCGCGCTCGGCGGCATCCTCGCTATCTTTTTCTTATGGCGACGCGATCTCGCGGCCAACATGATCGGTCATTGGCTGGTCGATTTCGTCGGCAACGTTCTCCCTAAGCTCCTGCGCTGACGACTCGCCTTAATCGCCGCTGGACTGGCGGGGCGCGAGCGTGATTTTTTGGGAAATAAACTTCGCCTGCGCGATGTCCCACTCCGCCTTTACCTGCACCGCCCATCCCCGCTTCGACATTCCCTTGGGATCGTTGGTCGCCTTCGTGTCAATCTTCACCAGCTTCGTTCCCTCGAGCGTGCAGGCAGAGTTTTCTTCGTCCTCAAAAATAAACTCGCCCGCATCGTTGTAACGCTCCGGCTTCGGCTTCGCGCTGCGAAACTGGGGCAGTAGCAACTCACGCAATTTCTCAAGGACATTGGTGATTCGCTTCACCTTTCCCTCCGCAAGTTCGACGACGAAAACGTCCCCCGGCCCCCATTTACTGTCCAGAGTGATCAGTGCCACCGTGCTGTCCGTCGACCAGTCCGCGCTTATCCCGCCGTGGCTTTCGTTTTGAAAATAGGGCCACTTCGTCGGCAGCGGCGCGAGCACACTGAAAGGTTTGAGAACGACCAAAATGTCTTTCGCTTCCGGTGACTCGGAAAAGTCCAGCGTCGGATAAATGACCGCAAACTTCTTGTCCGGCGACATGGTCTTGCCGGCGACGAGATAATGCTTCGCGTACGCGGCCGGGAGCCCCGCCGATGAATCCTGCCCACTCTCCTCGGAGTCTTTCTCGGCCGCGAAAGCGGCCACGGTGAGACTTGTCGACCAACCAAAAACGACGGCGAGGATTGTCAGAGCTTTCATGTTTAACTTGCCGGCAACTTAGGTTCTTTGAGCCAACCCTGACGAGTTAATATTCCTGATCGTGATAGCGGCGCGGCATTTAATATTGACACCCGAAAGATACCCGGTCCACGCTGCCTGCTCCATACGCGTATCGAAGCGCGCTTACTTCAATGTGGTTCGTCCTTAAAGGGTATGCCTGGGTTTCTGGACGAGCTGCTCATAACCAGAAACCAAGAAAGAAAGCAGACCCATGAAATTGTTCACCGCCACTCTCGTGGCCATCAGCTCGCTCGGCCTTTGCGCTGCGCCTTTAGCCCTCGCCGCGGACGATCCGTTCGTCGGCAAATGGAAATTGAATCCGGACAAGAGTCAGTTCAACGGCCTGACCTACAAAATCGAAGATGCAGGCGGCGGCACTTACCGCTTCATTTTCGGCGACGACGTCGAGACAGTTACTTTCGATGGAAAAGAACATCTGACGAAGTTTGGCGAAACCTGGTCGATCACCAAGACCGGGCCCAACGCCTGGAAATGGATCTCGAAACGAGATGGCAAAGTCACTGGTGAGTTTACCTGGGTCGTTTCCGAAGACGGAAAGACTTCCGTCTATAGCGGCGACAACAAGCTGCCCGATGGATCGACCTCTCATGACGAACAGAAATTGACGCGGACTGCGGGAACCTCCGGGTTGGTGGGAACCTGGGAAACGGCGGGGCTGAAGATTGGCTCGCTCGCGATTCAGGAGATCAAGAAATGGCAGGGAGACGGTTATTCGATGACGAACTCGGCTTACCAGAGCCAGACCGACTTCAAGCTCGACGGCAAGGATTACACGCCCAAAGGTCCGCGCGTCGCCGAAGGCACCACCATGTCAGGCAAGGAAATCGACGCTCACAAGATCGAGCTCGCCTACAAACTGAAAGGCAAAGCCACCGAGACGGACCGCTGGGAGGTTTCCGCCGATGGCAAGATGTTGACGAACACGATCACTTACCCGGGCGTGAGCAAGTCTGAGATCGACGCGTTCGACCGGCAGTAAGAATCGGAGGTTAGAAGAAGGCGGGGTGCTCACGAGAGGAGTCGAACCTCCACGGGTTGCCCCATACGGTCCTGAGCCGTACGCGTCTGCCATTCCGCCACGTGAGCTTGCGCGGTTGCTAACGTGCGCGGGCCGCGTTGCCGCGCAAGTTGATTGCGGTTACGAGGCGCGGCCGCGCTTCTTGCGGGCGCGTTCTTCGAGCTGGTTTGCCTGGCGGGCTTTGCCTAACGAGCGCAATAAATCGGCGTAATTCGAGGCGACGATCTCGTAATCTTCGGGCGGTTTGTCGGTCGCTTCTTCCCAGGTCTTGATCGACGCGCGGTAAAGCTCGGAGGCGCGGGCGTAGTCGCCGTTGGAATGATAAACCACCGCCAGATTGCACTTCGATTGCGCGATGTCCGGATGGGTGGGCGGATGAAATTTTTCGCGAATGGCTAACGCGCGCAGATGCGTTTTCTCCGCTTCGGCGAACCGGCGCTCGTTCGTGTAAAAAACAGCGAGGTTGTTCAAGACGGACGCTACGTCGGGATGCTCCGGGCCAAGCTGCTTTTCGTAGATCTCAAGCGCGTGCAGGTAATACGGCTCCGCCGCTTTTTGCCGGCCGGTCTTGCGATAAATCAAGGCGACGTTGTTCAGGATCGTCCCCAAATCGGAATACGGAATGTCCTGCAACCGGGCGCCGGTCTTGAACGCGCTCTCGTAATAGCCGAGCGCCGTGTCGGTTTCGCCCAGGTTGTCGCAGACAAAACCCAACCGGCGGGACGAACGAAAGACCGCGCGGTCGTCCGGCGGATCCGCTTTTTCCAGGAAGGCGTGCGCTTTGACGAGATACGGTTTTGCGGCGGCGCGATCGCCCGCCTGATCGTGGAGCTGACCGAGCTTTTCCAGACTGAGCGTGTAGGAGCTGTGGCCCGGTTTAAACGCGCGCTGGGCGAGGGTGAGCGCGGTTTCGGCGACGCGAATGGCTTCAGGCAGCCGGTTGCTGGTGCGCAGCATGTCCAGCTTGTCGTTGAGGATAACCCACAACTTTTCGTCGCCCTTCATTCCGCATTACCAACCCTCACTCAACTGGCTGACGAGGGACTTGGCCAATTGCTCCGCGGCCAGGGGCAGCGCCTGCCGTTCGTCGGTGCTGACATCGCTGCCAACGAAGAAGCTGGTGTTGCCGCTGGCAGACCCCGCGACTGGGATGGGTTTGCCGTCCCGGCCGATGAGCTTGTAGGTCACGGTCAAGGACAGGTTGAACTCCACCGTCGAAAGAACATTGCCGCGCACGGAACGCGCGGGCGAGCGGCCGACGGCAACAATTTCCCCCTTCAGGATCGCGTCGGCGCTGTCTTCGTTGGCGATCTTATAGGTGCCGTCCTGTTGAAATTGCTTTATGATCGTCCCCGTGACCAGCGCTTCTACGCGAGGATGCAGGGTGCTGTTGCGGAACATCGGCACGGCGATGGAATGGATCTCGCGGAGATACGCGGGCTTAGCCGGGCCGAGATGATAACCGAGGCATCCATTGAGAAGGAACGCCAACCCAAGAGTGAAGCACGCCTTCTTTTTCACACGGCTAAGGCGTGGGCGTCGCTTCAGGAGTCGGTGAATTTTGCGGCGCAGCCGAGGGCGCGGGGGTCGAATCGAAGATCGGGGAGGGCGGTGCCGTGGTGACGTCGGGCAGCAGGGAAGCGGGCGGCGGGAGCGAAACGTCGGTGTCCGGCGGCGGCAACGGCGCCGTCTCATTCGCGGAGGGCTGCGTGCCATCGGACCGGGGGCCCGACGTACTCGATTTCTTTTTCTTGTCCGCAGCGGCCGCGGTCACGGCCGGCGGCTGGAGTTTCGCGTCGCCGACTTTTGCGCGCAATTGGCTGATCCGCTTCTTGGCGTGTTCGCCCTCCGTCGAATCGGGTTGCTGCCGAATCACCTCGTTATAATAGATGGCAGCGGCCCGATAGAGTTTTTGTTTATCGTAATATTTCGCGATGTCGTAGGCCGAGTTGGTCTGTTTATGTTCGATCTGTTTCAGGTTCTGCTTGGCCTGGGCTGATTTCTCGCTGTTGGGATGGCGATAGAGAAAATCTTCGAACCCGGTCTTGGCGTTCTTGGTCGCGGCGGGATCGTAAGTACCCGTCTTGGCGGCCTGGGCCCAAATGTATCCGATCTGATATTGCGCATCGGCCGCGAGCGGGTCGTTTGGAAATTTCTCCACCACCGCCTGGTAAGCCGCGATCGCGAGCTCGTTCGAGTTTTGTTTCTCGTAGGCGCGGCCGAGATCGAACTGCGCGCGCGCCGTTAATTTCCCGTAGGGCGCGTTGTTGATGATGATGGTGAAAATGTCGATGGCCCTATCCATGGAGGCCTTCATTGCTATGCCCAGGATCTTCACTTTCCGTCCTGCCAGATACATTTCGCCGATGCGAAAGAGCGCTTCGATCGATTCACCGTAGTGCTCGCTCTTCGGGTATCTTTGCGCGACCACGGCGTAACCTTGCGCGGCTTTCAGATAATCGTGGGCCTGCTCCAGGACCTGGGCCAGGCGAAAGGCGGAGCCGGCCGCGAGCGTGTCCTTGGGATATTTTTTCACGATCGTGCGATAAGCTTTGATCGCCCGGCCCTTATTCCCGTTTCTCTCAGCCTCCTGCGCTTTTTCAAAAAGCTGCTGCGCGGTGCCGTTCATTTGTTCGTCGCCCGGGGCGAGGTACTTCGACTTTTCTCCGGGTTTGAAAATGACGGAGGCGGTGACGGGCCCGGGCCAGGCCAGACAAATCAAGGCAGGAAAAAAAAGTATGCGAAAGGCGGATTTCATCGCGTTGCGCAGGGTAAGTAACCTTGCTACCTCCGTCAAGTTGGCCAGGGCAGAAATGGGCCTCGGCGCGGGCGGGCTGCCGGGGCGGATGGATGGCTTTCCTGGTGGCGGCGTGCCATTGTCCTGGCAGGGCCAATTGAATCTCACCGCACAGCAAAAGATCCGGCTCGGCAGCTGCGCCTGGAGTTTCGAGGAGTGGCGCGGAGATTTCTATCCGGCCGATCTGCCGCCCGGGCGCTGGCTGGAATTCTATTCGCGCTATTTTCCGGCGGTTGAGGTCGATTCCACCTTTTACGCCGTCCCGGCCGAGAGCGCGGTCCGGCGCTGGATGGAGCGGACGCCGGCCGCGTTTCGTTTCGCCTGCAAGCTCCCGCGCGAGATCACTCATGTCCGCCACCTCCGCGATTGCGAGGCGGAGCTAACCGCTTTCTTGCGCGCGCTCGAACCGCTTGGGGAAAAACTCCATGTCATCCTGATTCAACTACCGCCATTCTTTGCCCCGAAAGAGGGCCGCGCGGCGTTGCGCGAATTCCTCCCCCAGCTCCCGCGCGATTTTCGTTTCGCGATCGAGTTCCGGCATCCCGGCTGGCATCGGCCGCAAATCATTCATCTCTTGGAAAAGCATCGCGTCTGCTGGGTCTGGGCCGACACCAGCCCATTGAACGAACGCAACCTCGCGCCCTTCGAATTCCTCCCGATGACGACCGACTTCCTTTACCTGCGGCTCCTGGGCGATTACGCCACGAAGTACGATCGCGACGGCCAGCGCGTCCATCGTTACGGCAAGCTCCTTTGGAAACGCGAAGCGGCCTTGGAAAGCTGGGCGCTAAAAATCGAACGCCACCTTACCGAGACCCGCAGCGTCTGGAGTTTCGTGAACAATCATTTCGAAGGTTTCGCGCTGGAAACTTGTCAGCGCCTCGCCCAGCGCCTTGGCTTCGAGCTTCCCCTGCCCTCGCTCGAAGAAACCGCCTCCGCCGATCCCGGTCAGCTCGATCTTTTTCGCAGCGACGCCGCGGCGACCGAGGCCTAACGAATCTCGGCCGCTCCGAAATACGGTTGCAATTTTTCCGGAATCCGAATCGATCCGTCTCCGCCTGAGGCGGACTGTCCGGTTTCGATCAGCGCCGCGAATAATCTCGGCAACGCCAGGCCGGAACCATTCAACGTGTGGCAAAAGCGGTTCTTCCCTTCCGCGTCCTTAAAGCGCAGGTTCATCCGGCGCGCCTGGTAATCCTCGAAGTTCGAGCAGCTCGATACTTCCAGATACGCATTCTGACCGGGCGACCAGACCTCGATGTCGTAGGTCTTGGCCGAGCCAAAACCCAGATCGCCCGTGCAAAGCTCGATCACGCGGTAATGCAGCCCGAGCAGTTGCAGGACGCGCTCGGCATTCGCGGTGAGCGATTCATGTTCGGCGTACGACTCCTCCGGCGCAGTAATCTTCACCAGCTCCACCTTATCGAATTGATGCACGCGAATGATCCCGCGCGTTTCGCGGCCGGCCGACCCTGCTTCCCGGCGAAAACAGGGAGTGTAGGCCGCGAATTTCTTCGGCAACTCGGAGGCGGCCAGAATTTCTTCGCGATGAAAATTTGTCACCGGCACCTCCGCCGTCGGCGCGAGAAAGAGCTGGTTCTTCTCGAGCCCGTACATGTCCTCCTCAAACTTCGGCAGCTGGGTGGTGCCGATCATACAATCGCGCCGCACCAGAAACGGCGGGCTGATTTCGAGATACCCGTGTTCGCGCGTGTGCAGATCGAGCATGAAGGCGATCAGCGCGCGCTCCAGTCTCGCCCCGGCGCCGGTGAAACAAATGAATCCGCTGCCGCTCAGTTTCGCCGCGCGCTCCAGATCGAAAAGTTTCAGCTGCGTCCCAATCGCGACGTGATCCAATACCGGGCTCTTTAGCTGCGGCTTTTCGCCCCAGCTTCGCACCACTGGATTAGCGCTCGCGTCCTTACCGATCGGCGCGGCGGCGTGGGGCAAATTTGGAATAGCGAGAAGCAATTCCTTCTGCTGCTCGTCGGCCGCGCTGGTCTGCTCGTTGAGAAGAGAAATCTGATCGCCAATCTCTCGGACCCGCGTCTCGAGTTCCTCGGACGATTCGCCCCGCGAGCGTTTTCCACCGATCTCTTTGCTCAATCTTTTCCGATCGGCATTGAGTTGCTGCAACGCCGTCTCCGCCTTTCGGCGTTCCGCATCCACGCGCAGCACTTCATCGACCTTCGCGACATCCTCCGTGCCGCCACGGGCGGCGAGCCGGCTTTTCACAAAGTCGGGTTGTTCGCGAATGAGGCGGATGTCGAGCATGGCAGAAGAAACAGGACAGGATTGACAGGATTCACAAGATTAAAGCTGATTCAATCCCGTAAATCCCGTTAATCCTGTCCAAATAAATCCCGGCTTTGCAGGTGACAATCGCAAGCCGCGTCAGATATTTCCGCGTGGATAGATTCAACCTCCTGAGCGTCGCGCTCGGCCTCGCCTGCCTCGCCGGGATCAATCTTTACCTGACTGTTTTCGTCACCGGCCTCGCTATCCATTTTCATTGGATCGTTCTCGCGCCGAATTATCAATCGCTCGAAATCCTCGGCCACCCCTGGATCATCATCATCGCCGGCATTTTCTACGCGCTGGAATTTTTCGCCGACAAAATCCCGTGGGTCGATACCGCCTGGGACACGGTGCACACGATCATCCGGCCGATCGGCGGCGCCCTGCTCGCGATCCAGGTCCTCGGACATTCCACGCCGGCCTTCGACGTCCTCGTTGTGCTCCTCGCGGGCAGCACCAGCCTCATCACGCACACGGCCAAGGCGTCGTCGCGACTGGTCGCGAACAGTTCGCCGGAGCCGCTCTCGAACATCGGCCTCAGCGTCGCCGAAGACATCGCCGTCTTTGGCGGCCTCGCGCTCATTCATTACAATCCGATCCTGGCTTTGTCGCTTTTCGCTCTCGCTATCGCGGCGTTTCTTTATTTCATCCCGAAAGTTTTTCGCTCGATGAAGGCCAAAATCTGGCTCGCCCTGACCAAGCTCAACGCGGCCGCCGATCTCCGCCGGCCGCCTTCACTTCCCATCGCGCTGCCGTCTCGGCTCGCGCCAATCTTCAGCCGGCACAATGTCCTCGGCGAAACCATCGCGTGGGCGACACCCTGCATCAGCGGGCGCGGCCGAAAGATTCCGGCTAATCTTTTCGGCGCGCTCGTCGCCACGAACGAAGAGCCGCACAAAATTGTTTTTGTCGCCCGAAAAGGCGCGCGCGGATTTTGTCAGACGATCGATCTCGAAGGTTCGACCGTCGCGCGCGAGCCGCAATTTCTCTCCGAGAATCTCGTCATTTTCCCGACCGAAGGGCGCGGCCCTAAATATTCCTTCCTATTTACGCGCTCACGCGGCGCAATGGTCGAACAGATCGCGGAAGATTTGCGCGTGAAGCTGACCTCAACGGCGGCTCCGCGGCCCGTTGAGACTTTGGCCCCCGAGCCGGTCGCGCATATTTAAATCTTGTTTGTCATCCCGAGCCGCGCAGACGGCGAGGGACCTCACCATAAGCCATTTGCGCCATCTTCAAACGCCAAACGTGATCTGACGTGCGCGCCCGACTTAAGCGCGAAAGCGGTAGAGCGCTCATGAGGTCCCTCGCCGTCCGCGCGACTCGGGATGACAGTCAGATCGAAGCCGCGCGCTCCCTACCCGCATTTTTTTGTGGTCAAACGCGCCCGAAGTTTCCGAAACTGGGCCACCCCCAATGCGGCTCGCCGATCGCTATTCAGAACTCCGAAATT
Organism: Chthoniobacterales bacterium; assembly: GCA_003244145.1. Lineage (GTDB taxonomy): Bacteria > Verrucomicrobiota > Verrucomicrobiia > Chthoniobacterales > UBA10450 > AV80. The sequence goes on along the minus strand of QHBM01000166.1, from coordinate 3,964 downwards.
CCGCCCGCGTGCGCGAGCGCGGGTTGTTTCCGCCCCAGCGCAACCCCAGCGAGTTGGAATTGCAGGCACGCTGGTTCGCCGGCGATTTTGGGCGCCGGTTTCGGTCCGTGGCCGGCGAGGAAGTCGATATCGTTCAGTTCGGCACCTGGAACCGTGAAGCGGGGCCGGATTTTTCCGACGCCGTCATTCGCGTGAACAACGGCGACGCGGTCCGCGGCACGATCGAGTTCGACCTGGCCGATCGCAGTTGGGAAACGCACGGGCACGCCACCAATCCAGCTTTCGACGACGCGGTCTTGCATGTTTTCGTGGAGCAAAGCGCGCGCGCTTTTTTTACCCGCACGAAATCGAATCGCAACGTGCCGCAGGTGCGCGTCGATCCCGCCACGTTATCGGAATCATTCTCGGCCAATGTCCCGTTGGCGCGGCCGGGCCGTTGCCAGGCGCCTCTGAAAGATTTGCCGCAGGAACGTATCGACCGCATTCTCGCGGCCGCCGCTCAATTCCGTCTCCAACGCAAAGCGGCGCGTCTCAAGAGCATCGTGGAAAATCACGGACGCGACGCCGCCCTTTTCCAGGAGGTGGCCGCGGCGCTTGGCTACAAACAGAACAAGCTCGCTTTCACCCTGCTGGCGCAGCGTTTGCCGCTGCAACTTCTGCGCAAACAAAACGAAGAAAGCGCGGCCATGCTTTTCGGTGTGGCCGGGTTCCTCGAATCTGCGGACCTGAGCGTTTACGCCGGCGAAACTCGCGGCTACGTGCGGAAGCTTTGGGACCATTGGTGGCCGCATCGCGACCAGATGCAGCGGCTGATGTTGGCGGCAAATCTGTGGCGCTTGAGCGGCACGCGCCCGTTGAATCATCCGCAGCGGCGCCTGGGTGCGCTCGCCGCGCTCGTGGCCGAGTGGCCGGCCTTCCTCCGATCGCTGACGCGAAAAAGCGCAAAGACCGCGCAGAATTTTTTCCTCGGGCTCCAGGATCCGTTCTGGAATTTTCACTACACGCTCACCTCGGATCCGTCCGACACCGGGATGGCGCTCATCGGCCAATCGCGCATCACGGAAATTCTGGCGAACGTTCTTCTGCCGTTCTTTCTCAGCGAAGGTTGCGAAGTGTGGGCCGCGTACGAGAAACTGCCGGCGCGCCTTTCCAATCGCCGACTCGAAACGGGCACGGCCCGGCTCTTCGGGGGCGACCCGCGCCGGGCCGGCTTCACGAAAACCGTCGCGCAACAGCAAGGATTACTGCAGATTTACGAAGACTTTTGTTTGCAGGACAACTCCGATTGCGCGCAATGTCCTTTTCCCGAGCAAATGCGAAAATGGAAATGAAGTTTCGGCAACAACGCGACAGCGCTTTCACGCTCATCGAGCTGCTCGTCGTCATCGTCATCATCGCAACGCTGATGGGCCTGGCGTTCCCCGCCTTCCAGGCCGTTATGAACCAGGCGAGGAAGACCCAGGCCAAAAACGACCTGACCCAAATCGTGACCGCGGTGAATGCGTTCTATACGGAGTACGGGAAGTATCCGGTTACGGGCACAGGCACGTCCGACCTTACGTTCGGGCCAAGCGGAGCGCCTACCACGAACGAAACGCTAATGGATCCACTGCGCGGAACAGAGGCGACACCAACACTGAATCCTCGACAGGTCGTTTTTCTTTCACCGGCTTATGTTAAGGATTCGACGAACCCACGATCAGGCGTGGTCGGCACTGCTGGGGCCACATTTGGCCAGTTTTTTGACCCATGGGGCACGAACTTCGCGATCAGAATTGATGCGGACTACAGCAACGACATAACGAATCCGTACGGAGCCAACAATGGCGCAGGGCCAGCAACGCTGAGGCAAGGAGTCATAGCCTGGTCGCTCGGCAAGAACGGAGCGCTGGGGGGCGGCGCTGCTGCATCAGGCTTCACGGACGAAAGCGGGACTGCTGGAGTATTTTCCGGCTCCAGCGACGTGATTTCCTGGCAGTGACCAAGGAGCGGTGGTTTACAACCGCCGACCGCTTGAAAGAGGGCGGTTTGGAAAGCGCCCCCTTGATTGGAACTAAACGCGCGCGCTTGACTTCTTCCCTTCAACCATCAACCATCAATTCTTTCCGCGGGTGTAGTTCAATGGTAGAACGCCAGCTTCCCAAGCTGGACACGAGGGTTCGATTCCCTTCACCCGCTTTTTTACCTATGATACTATGATCGAAAATGGTCGCAGGTCATAACGAATTATCCGGAAAGTCATAACATGCCCGCTTTGATCCATACCTTTCGGTAACGTCCGGTTGGAGCTGCGTAGCCCTTTTTCTCAGCGGCGAAGATTTAGCCGGGCCACCGGTAGCGCGGCGGTGGGCCACCGTTGCCACGCCCGGGCCATCGATTGAATCGTGGGAATTGCCAGCGTCCAATCCCTTCCCTCAGATTGTTACGGTCTGCAAAACCTGCAAAACCGTGCAGGGCACACGAGACTAACAGGCAGTGAATTTCGAACAACAAGCCCCCACGGCCAGGACTATAAATTGGAGCTGGAGCGATGACATGTGCGAGGTACAACTTCGCGTCGAATCTTGCCGCGAGCAGTTTAGGCACAACGCAGCGTCGCGAGCGACGCAGGCGAAAAGTCGATCGGCACCAGGATTGGGCGCAGTTTCGTTGCTTTCATTTTTCAGGACGAAGCTAGGAACGTCACCACGTTGCGACCATCGCTTGCACGGTGTGAATGATGGGCCACACCGATGCCGCGATGATCAGGACGAAAAAGACCGCTTCGCTGATAAAGTTGTCCCGTGCCTGAGTGTCGTACTGGCGGCCCAGATGGAGAAATGACCGCATTCGATTTCGAACGAGACCGTCGTGACTCGTTAGGCGCCGTCTCTCGTTAGATCGCTCTTCCTCCGCTCGCTCGGGATAGCTCGACGAGCGCAAATGCGCGCTCATGGCCGCGACCTCCGGTGATCGATCGTTATAAGTCGCGACCGGATATCCGCCCCTCCGGCGCCGTGAGCCGGACATAAGAGGATCGCCGTATCTAATCATCTCTTCGTGGTGGTCGTTTTGTTTCATAATCTTGTCCGCCGCGCGGTCATGGCGGGCGCTTCTCTCTCTGGCGTTACGCGCGGAACTAATTCCGCTCTTCGTGTTCTGTTGCATGATCGCGCCACCCTCATTTTCCCAACGCCCGATCCAGCGCTTCATTTCCCGCGGACACTGCTGCTCACTGGCTCGACGCTTGTCCGGCACAGTAACGCGCCGTCTGCTTCCTCTGCGGGAGAAAGAGGGAAGACCTGGTAACGCGATAAGGTTTGAAGAAAGAAGGCTAATCATCGGGTGAATTCCTCAGTTTGCTTGTTGACGCGGTAAATTAAGCGCCGCCACTATCATCGGCTATGACTCATTCCCGAATGAATCGATAGCTTTGCGCTATCTATCGACTTCGCCGCGAGTCAGGCGGGAGCGAAGATGGATCGCGGTATTTCGCGTTCACTTTGGTCCACCTCTTGGTCGATCAGGAAAGTGTCCTCCTGTGGGAGAGGAAGCGCCCAGCCATGATGCCGATAGATGGCGGCGATGAACTCACGGAGATACTGCACCTTCATTCCCGGCCAGCCGGTCAGACGATATACCCAATCGATCAGCCGTAGCCTGGTGCCAATGGCGCTTCGCGGGATGACGACAGGTTCCATTTCGCCGAAACGAAGCGTGACGTTGTCGAGGTCGATCAAGACTTGGTTGGTTTTCTTCGTGTTCATAAAGTCATTGCAGGCAGGGCCCGCCTAACAACGACAACTTGCCGGTCAATAGACTCAGTGACCAAGACTTGTTCTGGAATGGAATGATAGGCCTGCGCTATCGGTGCACCTGCGAACAAAACGGAACGCGCCAGAGGTAGCCGATTGTCTGCGATTATTTTACCGCGTGAATCTTGATGAAATTCGACCCGCGCATCTGACCGGCGGGGATGCCGCCG
>QHBM01000106.1 GCA_003244145.1 Chthoniobacterales bacterium | reverse complement strand
TCAGCCGCACGATCATGGTGGCGTGCTGCAATCCGTTTGACGCGGCCGGGCGCGAAGCGGTGCAGCAATCGCTCGATTACACGGTGACGTGGTACCTGGCGCGGCCCGGTGCGATCATCAAAGCTTTGCAGGATGTTTACCGGCTGGAGAGCCGGGCCTAAGGGCGCGCCACGATGAGAAGCAAATCTTTCGCGGAACGCATCGCCGATGTCCTAATCGAGGACGGCCTCCTGTTACCGGGCCAGCTCGATGAAGCCGTCGCCGTTCAACAAAAAGAAGGCGGCCGGCTGCTCAAGATTTTGACGGACAAGCAGTTTGTCACGGACCAGGACATGACGGTGAGCATGGGCCGCTGCCTGAATACGCCGCTGATCAATCTCTCGAAGTTGCGCGTGCCGGAGGAAATTATGTCGCTGGTGCCGCGCGAAATGGCGAAGGCGAACCGGCTCATCCCGATCGCGCGCCTGAACGGCAAGCTTTTCGTGGCCATGGCCGATCCGACGAACGTGCTTGCGGTGGACGACGTGAAGCGCCGGGTCCAGCTCGAGATCGTCCCGATGATCGCGACGGAACGGGCGGTGGCCGATGCGCTCGCGGGCGTGCATCACGGCGGCGCGCGGATGTCGGAAGTGCTGAAGCAGGTGGCGGACGATGCGGCCGCGGCGAACGACCTCGAAGTTCAATCGAAGAAGAGCGATGAGATCGATCTCGACCGGCTGGCGGTGGACAGTGAAGACGCGCCGGTGATCAAGATCGTGAACCTGATCCTGGTGCAGGCGGTGAAGGAAAAGGCTTCGGACATTCACATCGAGCCGTTTCAGCGGACGTTGAAGTTGCGCTACCGGATCGACGGCGAATTGATCATGGCGGAATCGCCGCCGAAAGCTCTCCAGCTCGCGATCACTTCGCGCATCAAGATTCTCGCCGGCCTGAACATCGCGGAACGCCGCGTGCCGCAGGACGGACGTTTTCGGATCAAGGTGCTGGCGAAGGAAGTCGATCTGCGTGTTTCGATTCTGCCCACGGCCTACGGCGAGAAGGTCGTTATTCGTATTCTCGATAAATCGGCGCTGACCGGCAGCATCGACCAGATGGGCATGGATGAGGGCACGCTCGACAAGTTCAAGAAGGCAATCGACGCGCCGCACGGAATGATTTTGGTGACCGGCCCGACTGGTTCCGGAAAAACGACGACGCTTTATTCGGTGCTGCAGGAGTTGAACAGCCCGCAGTACAACATCGTGACGGTGGAAGACCCGATCGAGTACGAACTCTCGGGCATTAACCAGGTCTCGGTGCGCAACGATATCGGACTCGATTTCGCCTCGGCCCTGCGTTCGATCCTGCGCCAGGATCCGGACATCGTCATGGTCGGTGAAATTCGTGACAACGAGACGGCCGACATCGCGGTGAAAGCGGCGCTGACCGGCCACCAGGTCTTGAGCACGCTGCACACGAACGACGCGGCGGGTGCGATCACGCGTCTCGACGATATGGGGATCGAGCCGTTCCTGATTTCGAGCTCGGTCATCATGGCGTGCGCGCAACGACTCGTCAGGCGCATTTGCACGAATTGCCGGGAGGAGTTCGTGCCGGAGCCGGAAATTTTCGAACGCCTCGGCATGACGGCGCCGGAGAACGCGGTCTTCTATCACGGAACCGGCTGCGACCGCTGCAAAGGGCGCGGGTATCTCGGCCGGTTGGCGATCATCGAAGCATTGCCGGTGACCGAGTCAATCCGGCGGCTGATCATCAAGCGGGCGTCGTCCGCGGTCGTGAAAAATCAAGCGATCGCAGAGGGGATGAGAACTTTGCGGATGGTGGGAATCGACAAGGCCCTGGAAGGCGTAACGACGCTGGAGGAAATCTGGCGTGTCACCGCGGAGGACCATTAGCGATGACAATTCCGTTCCTCGGTTATTTTAGTTATTTTAAGAGAGGCAAAGCGAAGGCCCCGGTCGCGAAAGAGGTTGTCGCCAAACCGGTGGTCGCGCCTTTGGAAAAACCGAGCAGCGAACGTTTCAGCAAGACGGTAATGCCGAACGCGACGCGAACGATTGGGCCGCGGGATCCATTTGAAATGGCGGCGCACTCGTCGGCGATGGGCGGTTCGCCGGCCACCGCCACCGTGGCTGGTCCGCGCACGATTGCTTTCAACTCTGGTCCGGCCCCGGTCCGCACGAATGGATTACCGCCTGCAGTGGCGCTGGCCCTCGAGCCTCAGGTGGAGCGAGTGATTTCGCTCGAGCTGGCGGATATCGTCGCCGGCATCCCGGCCGATCAAATCAGGCCGCTGGGCGAGGATGGCAACCGGCGGATTTTGTTAAAAGCCTCCGAGGTGGAGAAGGGGATGGCGAGTGGGAAGCCGGCCGTTTCGCTTGCGACCATTTACCAGCAGGTGCCGGAGATTTTTTTAAACACGGTCGCGCCGTCGGAGACGTGGCAGGTGCTGTTGCCTTTCGCAAAAGTCCTGGATCAATTCGCGAGCCTGCATGTCCGCGACGACCAAGAGAAGCACCTGGCCGTGCCGCAGGTGGAGACACCGTTTTTGAAAGTGGCGGTGGAAGACTGCACGAAATTTGGCACCGAGCTGGAACCGCTGGAGATGCATCCGGGCGATCTTCCGTCGGTGCGCATCCAGCCGCCGACCGCGGAAGCGTTCGCGGCCGCCGAGCCGGAGCCAGCCGCCGAACCCAGATTGCAAACCGCGGTCGCGCCCCCGACGGACAAGAGAAACAACGGCGCCCCCTCGCGCATTCCTTTCAAGCTTACACCGAATGGAACGGACGCGCCCGCACCTGAGAGTGTTCCAGCCTCAAGCGGGCCGTCCGTTCCGACTAGCTTATCATCCCCGCGCGCGCCGGTGCGGATTCCATTCAAGCTTGCGCCGGTCGCGGAAACGCCGGGGCCGACATCCGAACCGTGGTTGACCGCGGAAAGTTTCGCGACCTCCGCGGAAACACCGTCCGCGCCCTTGAAGGCGGCGGAGGCTCCACGCAGCGCGGAAATAAAAATCGCGCTCGCGCTCAAACCGATTCTGCAAACGCTGCCCCCGATGCAATTGAACGGCGACGCCGGGACTGTGCCGGCCGAAGTGCGGATCGAATTTCCGTTTGGCTTGATCGAACCGCAGCTCGCGTCCGGACGGATCAGCGTGACGGCGAAAGTTTTCGAAACCTGTTTGCCGGCGAATTATCGCAGCATTTTCGAACCGGGCGACGGGGCCGTGGATGTGTCGCTGCCGTTGCAGGAAGTCTTGAAAAATTTGCCGACCGCATCGTTGCGGATGCGCGACGACCAGGTGGAACAAGAAGCGGGATCCAATTTCGCCACGCCGTTTTCCGCGAAGGCGGAGGAAGACGC
>QHBM01000075.1 GCA_003244145.1 Chthoniobacterales bacterium | reverse complement strand
CTCGTCAACGTGGGGACGAGAGGTTTGGTGCAGCCGGGTGACGGACTGCTGACGGCCGGGTTTATTGTGCAGAATGGATCGGTCAGAGTCGTGATTCGCGCGGTAGGTCCTTCTTTGGCGGCCTTCGGTATCACCAACGCGCTGCCCGATACGACCCTTCAACTGCGGGATGTGAACGGAGCCATCGTTCGGGAAAATGACGACTGGATGACCGATCAAAAAGCGGAGCTGGAGGCGACCGGATTGCAACCGACCAACAACCTGGAAGCGGCTCTTGTCCAAACGATCCCGCCCGGACAATACACCGCTCAGGTCCGGGGCAAACCTGAGGCTACCGGCACTGGCGTGGTGGAGGTTTACTTCCTGCAATGATCCGAAAGCGGGGGGCATGGTCACCCGCGGCAAAAACAACGGCACTGGCGTGGCCCCGGTGGAGGTCTTTAACTTGCCACAATGATGCGCCCGGCCCAGGGTTCACGCGACCGATAACGAGCTGTTACGAGTCCGGCTGGCGTCCCTATACCTTCGTCATCAGCCTGCACCGGTTGGCGCTGGGTTGCTGACACGGCGCGAATGTTCTAACGATACCGGCTCGCCTTGTCGGGTTTGCCCCACTCCTCGTAGAGCTTTGCCAGACATTGCCGGGCTCCGATCACGCGCCGATCCTGATCACCCAGGAGCGATTTCAGTCCTTCATAGCCATGAGTCAAAAGCGGCTCGGCTTCCTCGTAGCGTTTCTGGATAGTTAAGCACTCACCCAGCGCGCTCTCCGTGAGCGGAATCAGGTAATCATTAGGAGCAAGTATCTTTCTGCGCATTGTGAGAGCTTCCCGCAAGTACGGCTCTCCTTCCGCTGCCTTGCCAGCGCGACTTAAACTTAACCCGAGCAAGGCAGTGCTGGTGAGTGTGCTCGGATGTTCCCGGTTTAGCGTTTTTGCCAGAATCTCCTGGGATTTTCTTAGTTCAGCTTCTGCCTTGGCGTAGTCTCCCTGGGCGAGGTAGACGTTTCCCAAATACTGTAGGACCGCTCCGACACTCATTGTGGAATCACCCATTTGCTCGCGGTAAACTGCCTCGCTGAGCCGAAGCGTCTGCTCGGCTTCGACGTAATTCCCTTTACTGCTCAACATGCTGCCGAGGAACGCTGCCGCCTGGGCCAGATAAATGCGAAAGCGATACTCCGTGTTTTGCCCAATCGTGATCGCCTGTCGGTAAAGCGCCTCGGCGCCATCGCGGTCGCCGGAACCTTCATGAGCCTTTGCCAGCATAACGATTGAAGCCATGTAATACCCATGCTTTTCGCCAAGGTATTTCTTAAGCACATCGGCGGCGTCATGTAAGAACGGTTGGGCGGCCTTTGGTTCAGACTCGCCGATTAGACCAAGGCCGACTCCGTAAAGTGCAACTCCAAGATCTTCTGGTGTGCTAGACGGTGACTTGGGCAGAAGTTCCACGGCTTTGCGCGCAAAGGTTTCGCCTTCCGCGGGTTTATTTTGAAATGGCAGGGTCAAGCCAAGCCAGGCCATGATCCGAGCCGTCGTCAGGTTTGCTTCTCCGTTGGCTTTCAAACTCGCACCGAGTGCAGCACGCAGGGTGTCTTCGGCCGCGGGATATTGACCAAGACTTACATAAGTTCTCCCAAGCGTGAGTAACACATCTGCCATGACATCAGGCTGGTTTACGGCGTCGTCTTTGGCGCGCCGGACAGCTTCGCCCAGTACATCGGAGACTCTAATATCGATGCCTCTTACTTCCGGTGCGGCTGAGCCAAGCATGTCCTGGAGGAACTTGTTGATACGTTCTGCCTTCGATCTTTCGCGTTGGGCGACATCGCGTTGACGGCGCGCGTTTCCGGCTTCCCAGAGTGAAACAATTAAACCTGCCAAAATGGCTAGCGCGATCAGAATCGCGGCGGCGACTGCGATCCGGTTCCGCGCCACGAACTTAGAGGTGCGATACGCGATCGTGTCCTTGCGCGCTATCACCGGCAAACCTTCCAGGTGGCGCCGAATATCTTCTGAGAACTGGCCGACCGAGGCATAGCGCCGCGCAGGTTCCTTCCGCATCGTCTTCAAAACAATGTTGTCGAGGTCGCCGCGAAGCGATTTCGGATTGCGGATTGCGGATTGCGGAGAGCCTTTCGCAATCGACGTACTTGGTCGCGGCGGCTCCTGTTCGGTGATGGCGCGGGAGATCTCGTCCAACCGGCGGCTCTTGGTGCGGTAAGGTTTTGTTCCGGTGACCAACTCGTAAAGAATGACACCGAGGCTGTAAACGTCGCTCGCGGTCGTCATCGCTTCGCCGCGGACTTGCTCGGGGCTGGCGTAATCGGGGGTCATCACGCCGGCGAGGGTCATGGTTTGTTCCGTAACGGAGGTGGTCTCATCCTCGAGCAACCGGGCGATTCCGAAGTCGAGCAGTTTCGGTTCGCCTTCCGGTGTGACTCGGATGTTCGAGGGCTTAAGGTCGCGGTGGATGACCAAATGCTGGTGTGCGTAAGCGACGGCAGAACAAATCTTGCGGAAGAGCTGGAGCCGGTCGCGAAAATTCAATGCATGCCGATCGCAATACACATCAACCCGCTCACCCTCGACGTATTCCATGACAAAAAAAGGAATGCCGTCGGGCGTGATCCCACCGCCGTAAAGCCGAGCGATGTTGGGATGAGTCAGCGCGGCCAGAATCCTTTCTTCGCGCTGGAAATGCCGAACTAGGCTCGCGCGGCCGAAGCCGGCCTTCACCAGCTTGATCGCAACGTGGCGGCCCAGCTGCGCATCCTCGGCCAGGTAAACTTCTCCCATTCCGCCTTCACCCAGCAAAGAGATGATCTTATATTGGCCGAGAATTTCTCCGATTTTTTCCGCCCGATCTTCACCGGCCAGGAGGGTGGCGTTTGCTTCATAAGCGGGCCTTTCGATGAAATCAGTTGCCTCCTTTTGGTAACCAAGAAGGGATTCGACCTCGTGACGCAGGGCGGCATCATCGCCGCAAGCCTCCTGGAGAAATGACGGCAGCTCAGCAGGTTCTCTCTCCAGTGCGACTTCCACAATTTCGGCAATCCATTGGGCTTGTTCTTCCGCGGTCATGCGGAAGCCAATCGTTGTTGGTCGAGTATTGATGGAGTTTCCGACATCCGGGTCATCTGCGTAATCCGCGGTTAATATTCCGGCTACGCGGCGCTTAGCTCCCGACAGAGCCAGAGTTTGGCGAAATTCCAATCGCGCAGGACAGTCTTCTCGGAGACTTGCAGCACTTCCGCGATCTCGTTCGCTTCTAAGCCACCAAAAAATTTCAACTCAACGACTTCGCTCTTGCGGGGATAAGTCCTGGCAAAATCCTGGAGCGCGCCATCCAGCGCCACGAGATCGGTGGCGCCTTTGGCTGGGAGATCGCGCGCTTCGTCCAGAGCCACCTTTTGCTCGAGACCGCCGCGCCTAGCCGCGTTGTGCGCCCGCGCGTAATCCACGAGAATGCGCCGCATCAACCGCGCGGCGATGCCGTAGAAATGCGCGCGGTTCTGCCACGTGACGTTCTTTTCGTCCACCATCCGCAGGTACGCTTCGTGGACGAGCGCCGTGGCCTGGAGGGTGTGGTCGCCGCGCTCCTGGCGTAAATAATCTCGCGCCAATCGCCGCAACTCTTCGTACACGAGCGGCATGAGCTGAACCGAGGCGTTTTCGTCTCCCTCACTCCAGTTCCGCAGGATCTGTGTGACGTCGGGTGCCGGCTCGGGATTGAAAGACATTTCCACCTTTTCTGAGAAGAAATCTACCCTGTCGCTAACCGGATGGGAAACTTTTTCAAACTCGATGTCCGTTTCATGCCGCTTTTCCCGCATTGCTCAATGAAGGAAAACTATGAAAAAGAACCGACTCCGTAGATTCGCGATCGCGGCATTTGCGCTCACTGAATTGCTTCTGGTCGCGGCCCGCCCCATCCAGGCGGGCACTTTTACCGCGACATTTACGAATCAATTCGGTGACGGAATCTGGGAACGCGACGCGCATATCGGGCTGGCTAGTAATCCGAACGATCCGAGCGTGCCTGGAAACTGGAGTACCCAGGCTTATCCAAACAACGGTCACTCGATTTTCAATCCCAACAACAACACCAACGTGCCGGGTGATAATCCTTCCTACGATGCGGTGATCAATGGAATTAACTGCCAGCTATCCGTCCAGGTCAGCGTAAATACATTTTCTCTCACGTCGGCCACGCTCAACCTCGCGCCGGGCGCGACTCTCGCGGTTGCCGGGGCCACTTTTAACAATAGCGGCACGATCGTGGTCAATACGACCGGAGCGAACCCGGGCGCTTCGATTCGCTGCGATGGCAGCCCCACGATTACCGGCAGCGGCGACGTCCGGCTCAATGGCAACGCTAATCTCGGGCCCGGGTCGGGGTCCACAGTGACAATTGGGGCCAGCCAACTGATTCACGGGCATGGCGTGATGGACTTCTTCAATGGAGGCGGCCACTTGATCAACAATGGCACTATCAACGCCGATGACGGGAGCGCCGCCCTCATTAACATGTCGCTCTCCTATGATGCGCCGGGCCAGACCCAGAACCAGAATCACAGTGTGATCGAGGCGACCGCCGGAAGCGTGCTTCTCTTCGGCGGCATCATCGACCAGACGGGCGGCGGCAGCTTCTCGGCCAGCGGCGCAGGGAGCATCGTGGAGTTCGGCAACGGCGATCAATTTCGATTTTCCGTGATCACCGGCGGCACCTTTACTACGTCCAACAATGGCTTGGTCAGGACGACGCCGAACGGTGCGGGCGTAACGCTGATCGGCGGTACCAACAACGGGGCGTTTCAAGTGCCGGCGGCCAACAACCCCCTTCTCATCAAGGGCACCGGCCTGACCAATAACGGAACGGTCACGGTCGGCGACGGCACGCAGTCCGCCACGATGCGCTTTGATGAGAGCGGCCTGCTTGGAGGAACCGGCAGCGTGCAACTCAACGGCGCTGGCAACTTCAATGTGGCCGATCTTACTTTGCCAGGAGGTATCACGGTCACGAACGGCGCCAGCCACCTCATCCACGGTAATGGAACGATCATTGGCTTTGACGGCGGGACCCTAATCAACAACGGGACAATCATTGGCGATGTCTCTGTCGGCGGGAGCCCGCAGTTCATGCAGTTGGATCTTAACGCTAACACGCCGAACCAGAATAACGGCGTCCTCAAGGCTGTCGGTGGTGGCGGGATAGGTCTTTTCGGAGGCACGCTCGACCAGACTGGCGGCGGCAGCTTTCTCGCCGACGGCGCTGGAAGTCTCGTGCTACTCAACGGTACGGTCATCGGCGGCACGCTTTCTACCCAGAATGGCGGGATCGTGCGAGCCAACGGATCCGGGTTGACGATCTCCGGGAGCCTGACTAACTCAGGGGCGTTTGAGATTCCTGCGGCCACTTCCACTTTCGTCCTCGCGACGACATTGACGAACAACGGCACGATGACGCTGAAGGCGAGCGACTCGCTCCTGAGGTTCGACCAGAACAACACCGCTATCGCCGGCTCCGGCGCCATCGCCCTTACGAATAACGCGACGATGAAAGTCAACGACGGCCAGGCCGTGACCAATGGCAGCGGCCATACCGTCAAAGGTAACGGTTCGATTCAAATCGGAGGCGGCTCCTCGTTCACAAACAACGGAACAATCGCCCCAGGCCTCTCGCCTGGGCAGCTCAACGTAAGCGGCAATCTCATCCTCGGCGCCACATCGAATCTCGACTTTGAGATAGGCGGCACCACCCCCGTCACACAGTACGACGTGCTGAACACCGGAAATGCACTCACGCTCAACGGCACGCTGACCGTGCGTTTGATCAACGGATTTACACCTCAAGCGTCTGATAGCTTCAACTTCCTGACCAACCCGACCGCGCTCGCCGGGTCATTCACGAATGTCGCAAACGGCGCGAGGCTGACAACTGCTGACGGATCAGGTTCATTCGTTGTCAATTATAGCGGCAATAGTGTCGTCGTCTCAAGTTTCCAAGTAACGCCGCCACCACCGACACCGACACCGGCGCCGACACCTTCGCCGACACCAACACCAACACCAACACCGACTCCAACACCAACACCAACACCGACTCCAACACCGACTCCAACACCGATCCCTGGCCTCGTCGCTAACGTCTCGACCCGACTTCCGGTCGGCCAGGATCCCAATGCTTTGATCCAGGGCTTCATCGTGCAAGGGCCGGTGGGGTCGACGAAGAAAATATTGGTGCGTGCTCTCGGCCCGTTCCTGCAGGCCTTTGGCATAACTGATTTCCTGGCGAATCCGACTCTGGAGATCTTTGACGCGAATCAAGTGCGGATCGCATCGAACGATAATTGGAAAACCACCCAAGTGGGAGGCATCGTCACCACCGATCAGTCCACGGAGATCAACGCCAGCGGACTCGCGCCGACCAAAGACCCGGAGTCCGCGATTATTGCCAACCTTGTCCCCGGCCAATACACGGCGGTGGTGCGGGGCGCCGGTAACAGTGTTGGGACTGGTCTGGTCGACGCCTTCGATATCAGCGCCGCGTCGCCCGCCCGGCTCGTCAACGTGGGGACGAGAGGTTTAGTGCAGCCGGGTGACGGACTGCTGACAGCCGGGTTTATTGTGCAGAACGGATCGGTCAGAGTCGTGATTCGCGCGGTAGGTCCTTCATTGACGGCCTTCGGTATCACCAACGCCTTGCTCGATACAACCCTTCAACTACGGGACCAGAACGGCGCCATCGTTCGGGAGAATGACGACTGGATGACGGATCAAAAGGCGGAGCTGGAGGCTACCGGACTGCAACCGTCTAATAGCAAGGAGGCAGCCTTGGTTCAGACGATCCCGCCCGGACAGTATACGGCGCAGGTCCGCGGCAAACCGGAGGCTACCGGTATTGGGGTGGTGGAGGTTTACTTCGTTCAATGATCTGAAAGCGGGGGGCATCCTCCCCCGCGCCAAGAATAACGGTATGGGCGTGGCCCTGGTGGAAGTCTTTAACCTGCCACAATGAGTTTGCCTCACCGAACCAGAGTCACCCTGATTTCGCCGCCGCCGGCTATATACATCCGGTAGCCGAACCCTTTCTTTACGATGATCACCGGCGGCGAATCGATCTTTGGGTAATAGGCGCTGTCGCGTTGAGATTGCGCCCAGCGTTGGCCATTCTCTAGGGTGAAAATCGTCCGTCCATTATAACCCGTGAAGGGGCCCACAATTTTGCTTTGAATCACCTCTGGGGCCGACACCTTGTTTTCCTTCACGGCCTTGTCGACCGCCGACGTAGCCACCTTTTCGTTGCTGATCGCGACGTAGCTCCGAATGAATTCGTCAAGCTTGGCGCGCTCCGCGGGCTCGAGTTTTTGCAGACCGGCCGCCTCGTAATCTGCCGGCAACATCGCCTTTTGCAGGCCGGGAAAAGGTGAGGCTTCAGGCTCGGCGGCCCGAAGCAATGGGAAGCTCGCGAGGAGCAGGCAAACGATAACGTAGATGGTTTTCATAGGATCCAGGGCATTACTCGACTCAGTGCGTTGCCCAATGTCAAAGATAAAACGCCGATTTTAGCTCATGTGATCGGGCCCGATCCGGGGAGGCGCTCGCTGCACTGAGCGCCTCCCGGATTTTTATTGGAGATTGAAGGCCTCCACCAGCCCGATGCCCATGCCACCGTTCTTGCCCGCGAGAATAGCGGTGTATGGCCCGGGTGGAAGTGTGGTGAAGATGCCCGCTTCTTTGGGATTCTGCGGCGCGAGCCCGGCCGTGACGAGTTGGGCGGCGGCGACAGGGTCATCCTGCCAGTTATCGTTCGAGATCATGAGCGCACCGTTACTGTCGTGCAGCTCAAGGGTGGGATCGGCCAGGACATTGACCAAACCAAATTGGGTAAGCGATGGTCCAAGACCCAGAATCGCGACCCTCGTACTGTTAGTATTACCACCGAGGGTAAACCCAGCGATCATGACGTTGCCCTGGGTCTGGACAAATCCGCGGGTGCTAATGTTCGCCAATTGCGAATCGTTTGATTGCGAGTTGGTGTCGTAGATTTCCACCAGACCCACGCCAGCTGTTCCGTCCTTGCCGGTCAAGATGGCGGTGTAGGCTCCCGGCTGCAGCGAAGCGATGATAACCGACTCTCGGTCGTCCTTGGGCTGGAACACCGTGCCTTCGATCTGGCTTCGCTGGTTGTCCGTCCAGTCATCGTTACTTATGATCAAGGAGCCGTTGGCTCGGCGAAGCTCCAGGACCGGATTCTGCAGAACGTCCGTCAGGCCGAAGGCAGTAAGCGATGGTCCAAGTCCGCGCAGCACGACTTGTTTGAAGGTGTTCCCAGTGATAATAAAGCCGCCAATCATGACTTTCTCCCCCGTGTCAACCCGCAGGCGGGTGGACAGGTTGAGGGCTTGCGCCTTGCTCGGAGTAGGCGAGGGCGTAGGCGTAGGTGTCGGTGCGGACCCAGTCACCGTAAGGGTAAAGAGCTGTTGCGGATCAAGGCCTACCCCGTTGTGCGCCATGATTGTCAGATAGTAAGTGCCGGCGGTTCCGGCTGCGGGCGTGCCTGCGAGCTTCGCCGTGCCATTGCCGTTATCGATGAAGGTCACTCCGCTGGGGAGAGACCCCGTCTCGGAGAGCGTCGCCGTAGGAAAGCTGTGGCTCGTCGTGACGGTAAAGCTTCCCGCCGATCCCGTGGCAAAGGTCGTGTGATCGGCGCTGGTTATCGTGGGCACCTCCTTGACCGAAAGTGTAAAGGTCTGGACATCGTTAGGCGCAATGCCGTTGCTGGCCGTGATCGCCAACGTATAAACGCCTCCGGTTCCCGCGGCTGCTGTGCCGGCGATGGTTGCCGTGCCATTGCCGTTATTAGTGAAGGTTACGCCGCCTGGTAACGCGCCAGTCTCGCTCAGCGTCGGTGTCGGCACTCCATGGTCGGTGCTAACCGTAAACGTTCCGGCCGAGCCAACGGTGAACGTGGTATTGTTTGCACTGCTAATATGCGGCGGTTCCGTGTCCAACACCGTCAGGACAAACTTTTGGGTGGCGTTCGGTGAAACACCATTGCTCGCCGTGATCGTTATGGGATAGCTGCCTCCGCTGCCTTTCGCGGCGGTGCCCCCGAGCGTCGCTGTGCCATTACCGTTGTCCGTAAAGGTCACGCCGCTGGGCAAGCTTCCGATCTTGCTCAACGCGGGAGTTGGGAACCCGCGGTCGGTTGTCACGGCAAAAGTTCCGGCTGTCCCCGCGGTAAAGGTAACGCTGCTTGCGCTGTTGATCCTTGGCGGCTCATTGACCGTGAGGGTAAAGCTCTGCGTCGCGTCAGGCGAAACACCGTTGCTTGCCTTGATGGTTAACGGGTAACTGCCTCCGCTCCCAGCCGCCGGTGTGCCCGCGATCGTGGCCGTGCCATTGAGGTTGTCGGTAAAGGTCACACCGCTGGGCAACGTCCCTGTCTTACTTAAGAAGATCGGCGTCGGGAACCCGCGATCGGTTGTGACGCTGAAGTTTCCAGCTGCGCCAACGCTAAATGTAGCGTTGTTTACACTGCTGATCCGGGGCGGTTCGTTGACCGTGAGCTTGAAGAGCTGAGTCGCATCCGCGGGCACGCCATTGCTGGCTGTTATTGTCAGCGAGTAAGTACCGCCAGTGCCAGCCGCCGGCGTGCCAGCGATCGTGGCCGTGCCGTTGCCGTTATCGGTGAAGGTTACGCCAGTGGGCAGGCTTCCCGTCTTACTCAAGGCCGGCGTCGGAAAACCGCGATCAGTTGTGACGCTGAAGCTTCCAAGTGCGCCAACGATAAATGTGGCCTTATTCGCGCTACTGATCCGGGGTTGATCATTGACCGTGAGGGTAAAGCTTTGGATCGCGTCGGGTGAGACACCGTTACTCGCGGTGATGGTTAACGAGTAGGTGCCGCCAGTGCCAGCCGCCGGTGTCCCTGCGATCGTGGCTGTGCCATTGCCATTGTTGGTAAAGGTCACGCCACTGGGCAAATTGCCGGTCTTACTTAAGGCTGGCGTCGGGAATCCGCGATCGGTCGTGACACTGAAGCTTCCGAATTCGCCAACGCTAAACGTAGCATTGTTCACGCTGCTGATCCGAGGCGGCTCGTTGACCGTGAGGGTAAAGTTTTGGATCGCGTCGGGTAAAATACCGTTGCTCGCCTTGATGGTTAGCGGGTAACTGCCTCCGCTACCAGCCGCTGGTGTCCCTGCAATCGTGGCTGTGCCATTGCCGTTGTCGGTAAAGGTCACACCGCTGGGCAGGGTTCCTGTCTTACTTAAGGCCGGCGTCGGGAAACCGCGATCAGTCGTGACGTTGAAGCTTCCAAGTGCGCCAACGCTAAAGGTGGCGTTGTTCACGCTGCTGATCCGAGGCGGCTCGTCGACCGTGAGGGTAAAGTTTTGGGTCGCGTCGGGTAAAATACCGTTGCTCGCCTTGATGGTTAGCGGGTAACTGCCTCCGCTACCAACCGCTGGTGTCCCTGCAATCGTGGCTGTGCCATTGCCGTTGTCGGTAAAGGTCACACCGCTGGGCAGGGTTCCTGTCGTACTTAAGGCCGGCGTCGGGAACCCGCGATCAGTCGTGACGTTGAAGCTTCCAAGTGCACCAACGCTAAATGTAGCGTTGTTCACGCTGCTGATCCGAGGCGGCTCATCGACCGTGAGGGTAAAGGTCTGCATCGCGTCGGGTGAGACGCCGTTGCTCGCCGTGATGGTTAACGAGTAACTGCCTCCGCTGCCAGCCGCGGGCGTGCCGGCTAGGGTGGCGGTGCCATCGCCATTATCGGTGAAGGTCACACCGCTGGGCAAACTCCCCGTCTTACTCAAGGCCGGCGTCGGGAAACCGCTCGTGGTTACATTGAACGAGCCATTGGTGCCTACCGTAAAGGTCGTGCTATTAGCGCTGGTGAAGGCGGGCGCCTGGACGTTGGTGAGCGCGAAGTTGGCTGGCGACACTATATTATTTGCTGTCCCAGCGGTCACCGTATAGTTGCCGGTCGTGGCATTGGCCGTGAAGGTTGGAGCAGTCGCGATACCGCTTCCATTTGTGCTGACACTGACGGTATTACTCGCCCCCGGGAATGTGCCGCTCGCGCCGCTGGAGGGCGCGGTGAAGGTAACCGAAATGCCGCTCTGCGCAGTGCCGGATTCAGTCACGGTCGCTTGCAATGCTGTAGCAAAAGCGGTGTTAGTCTTGGCGCTCTGCGGCGTCCCCGCGGTGGCGCTGAATACATAATTCGTCTCGACCGCGCCGATATCGACCGTGCCATTAACCTTGCGAGGCAAGCCGCGCTGATCGAAGGCCGAATTGACTCCTGCTCCGCTGGCATGGGTGGCCGGTGTCGTGCTGTTCGCGCCGCGCGTCACTGTCAGTGTATTGCCAGACTTGGCAGTCACGCCCATCTGTTCGTTATCAATGCGGATAGTTTCGCCGACAGAGATTGCGCTGGCGTCAGTGACCGTAATCGTCGGCTGCGCGTTATCGATGGTGCCATTCAGCGTCGTCCAATCGGCAGCCGCATCGATCGCCGGGCTGTCGGGTAGCGGCAGGTGGGTCTGCGTTGGCCCGCCATAGTTACCCAATGCCTTTAACTTTGGATCGGTATTGATCTGGTCGCCGGTGGCGGTGAGGAAACCGCTTCCGTTGTCGCTGCTCAGGTTATAACCCTGGGAGGTGACGGTGCCCGGATCGCCAAGGATGTTTTCGCCCGAACTGCCAGCATTGAGAATCGTGTTGCCAATTTGTAGTGTCGCACCCGTGCTAATGCTGTAGATTCCACCGCCCTGGCTGGCGGAATTCTGGCTGAAGGTGGAGTTCGTAATCACCAATTGCGCACTACCACTGTTAGAAGCGTCGCTGAAGATGCCGCCGGCGCCGGAGGTGGCAGAGTTGCCGCTGAACGTGCTGTTGGCGATCGTCAGCACCGCCGCGCCGCCGGAAAAAGCACCATCGTTGTAGATGCCGCCGCCGTAGCCTCCGCCAGCCGCGTTATCGCTAAGAGTGCTGTTGCGAATCGTAAGCGTTGCACTCCCTCCGAACCCTTTTTTGTTGTAGATGCCGCCGCCATAATTGGCGGAGTTAAAGGTGAGGGTGCTGTTGGCAATCGTAAGGGTAGCGCTGCCATTAGAGCCGTCGCTGAAGATACCGCCGCCGTCGGTGTTGGCCGTGTTGCCGCTCAACGTGCAGTTAGTGACCGTCAACGTCGAATGGTCGTTGTAGATGCCGCCGCCGGAATCAGCAGGAGATGCGTCGATGGCGCTGCCATTGGTGATGGTTAGTCCGGAGATGGTGACGGTAGGGCCAGAAATAATGTGAAATATGCGAAAGCTATTAGTGCCGCTCACGGTCAGCACGTCCGCGCCGCTCCCATTGATCGTTACGTTCTTGTCGATGAGCAACTCGCCAGTCGTGAGTGTGATCGTATGCGGACCGGCTCCGAGGTTGAAATTGATTGTGTCCCCGGCCAGCGCATCGGCGATCGCCTGACGCAAACTGCCAGGGCCATTATCGTTTGTGTTCGTGACTCCGTCATTGTCAGTGACTTCCTGAATAGTGACGGTGGTGGTGGCAAGATCCAGAATGGCGAACGAGGGAGAGCTCAACGTAACAATAAACGTTCCGTTAGGTCCGTGCACATTATCATCCAAAATGGGTACCTGAATGGTTTTGCTACTATCGCCCGGAGCGAAGGACAAATCGCCCGATGTGGAAGTATAATCCAAGCCTGCTGTACTCGTACCGTCACTGGTGGCGTAGTGAACACTTGCCGCGACGGACAGATCGCCCGCTCGAGTGACGGTAATTGATACCTGACCGGCGGTTTCGCTCACGCTGTAAGTCGGCGTGGTAAATTGGAGCGTAGATGCCGTGGGAGACAGCTCCCGCACCGCGATGTGCTCGGGTTGATTTAGATTGGCGCTTGGAGCGCTCGCAAATGTGGTTGTGTTGGCGTTCGGATCGAACTTGTAGATGATGTTCTTCGACGCCGATACGACGACGTACAGATTGCCATCAGGATCGAACGTTAGACCATAGAAACCGCTGCCATCGTTTAGATTTGCGAAGTTGCCAAGACTATTGCCCGCGGAATCAAATTTCTTGATCGTGTCGCCGACAAAATTCGAGACGTACAACTGACCTGATGAATCAAAGCGCAGCCCGGTCGGAGATTGCAGTCCTGTGGATGGGAATTGGCCCTGATACGTCAAGGCGGAATCGAACTTCTGAACGGTATTATTACTTTCATTGGCAACGTAAAGAAGGCCATCCGGCCCAATAGCAATATCGCCTGGCCCGCTTAAATTCGAACTTGTCGTCCCGCTGCCACTGCCATCAGGCAAAAACTTGAAGATTTTATTAACATTCACATCAGCGACGTAAATGTTACCCGAGCTATCGAACGCAAGACCAACCGGGCCGCTCAAACCAGTGCTGGAATTTGCGAATACGGTGGCGCTGCCGTGCGAATCGAACTTCCGAATGTTATTAGCTCCGAAATCGCCGACAAAAAGGTTGCCACTCGCATCAAAGGCAAGCCCGCTTGGAAAGATTAACCCGGAGCTTGCATCCGCAAACGTTCCCAGGTCCGCCCCGTTGGCATCGAATTCCTCGATCGTGCCGCTACCGCTGACCGAGCTGTTCGAAACATAAAAGCGCACGGTCTTACACTTGCCCGCGCTCCTGGCGTTGTAGATGTTCGCGATTTCCGTCGGAGCAAGGACGCGGGTGAAGACTTCTACTTCGTCAATGAGGCCACTGAAGGCCCCGGTTCCGTCTCCAAAGATTCCGATCCTTGTCGAGAACGCGTTATTCTCTGGCGTCCCACCACCATCATCGACGACTTGCAATATGGGTACATTGACGCCGTTGACATAGAACGTCATTTTTACGCCCGCGCCGGCGCTACCGTCATACGTGACGACGACGTGCTGCCAGTTGTTCGCCGTAATAATCGAGTCGGTCCGGTAATAGGTGTATTGCCCTCCGCTGCTGTGAACAAACGCCGACAACGTCCCAGTCTCCAAACCGAAAAAGTAGCTGCGGGAAGCATTCAGGTCGTCTTTGGAAATGATGATTTTGTTGCCGAGGCTCGACGGATTGATCCAGGCGTCGATCGTAAACGTGCCGGGCAAATCGACGTCACCAACATCGACGTAGTCGTCAACTCCATCAAAGCTGAAGGCCCGGCCCACTATGCCGTTGGCAAACGTCGCGCCGTTTTGGAGCGTGCCGTTGTTGTTACCTTGGATGTCTGTTGCAGTGTTATCGCCCGGCCACCAAGCGATCAAACCGGGCGGCGGCGTTACGCACACCGGCTTGCACTTGCCCTTGCTGCCAGCGTCGTAGATGAACTGGACCTCGTCGGCAGTCAGCGCGCGGCTAAACACTTCTACTTCATCAATCAGCCCGGTAAAAAAATTGAAGGGGCTGCCGCCGCGCGCGCCAATCTCAAGCGGATTGACGCCGTCCGTGGGCGAAACACTCGAGGCCGTGCCATCCAGAACGCCATCGAGATAGACCCGAAGGTTCGTTCCGTCAAAGACAGCGGCAACATGGTGGAAAGTCCCAGTTGTAACCTGCGTGGCTCCGACGACAGCGCTACAAGTCGAAGCGTTGCACATGCCCGCCCCGAGATGGCCGCCGGAATTTAGCCTGAAGAAATAACCGTTCGTCCCACCGCCGTCATACTTTTCAACAATCGCGTGCTCGTTCGCATTGTCATTGGTGTTTATCCAGGCGTCGATCGTCATCGGACCGGTGATGCTGACATTCGCGCTATCGGGAATCTCGACGTATTGATTTGTTCCGTTCAAACTAAAGGCCTGGCCCACCTCACCGGTGGCAAACGTCGCGCCACCTTGCAGCGTGCCGTTGTTGCCGCTTTGAATATCGGTGGTATTGCCATCGCCCGGCCACCAGCTCACCATGTCTGGCGGCGGCGGCGTGCAGGACCGACACTTACCGGCGCTACGGGCATCGTAGATGGCTTGTATATCGGGCTGGGAGAGAGCCGTGTTAAAAACTTCTACTTCATCAATCTTGGCATTGATATAAAGAGTATTGGCCGGAGAGTCCCCGTTCCTGCCGCCAATGAAAAAGGGAATGCCTTCGCTTATTATGTTGCCGGGCGGCGTATAGCTAGGCTGACTCGCAACGGCCAGGGTGCCAACGACCGCGCCATTTGCGTATACGATTTCGTTTGTGCCGTCGTAAGTCATTGCAATATGGGTCCACTGTCCGGCAGGGGGCACAAAGCCTGTGTGGAGAAAATACTCAACGCCATCAGCCGTTTTTATGCAGCCGGTCAAGTCGCCTAGGAGGAACAATGCGTAGTCGTTTTGGCCAGAGTTCGCTTTGCCAAAATAAACACCGTCCTTAGTGTTGTTCGGGTTGACCCAGGCATCCAAGGTGATCTGATTACCCGTTATATTAAGAACGGCTGGAGTTCCAATAGTCTCAAAGCTGGAACCATCAAAGTTGAAAGCCTGTCCAACTTCGCCAGCCACGAAGGTCACGTTTCCAGACGACGCGCCATTGTTGTGGTTCAGAATATCATCGGCACTGCCATCTCCCGGCCACCAGCCGACCATGCCCGCTGGCGGTGGTGTGCAGGTCGGTGTTTGTGCTTGGGCTACGCAAATGCTGACGCCCGAAATGCCAGCCGCAATTATGGACAGGACAAGTTTCTTCATCAGCGATCGTCTTTTCAAACGCTCATGGTCACTGGCAGGCCGGAATGATTTCATTCGCATTTCCTTGTTGGTGGCGGCGGTTGGTTTACTGCTTCAGTTCCGCTTGGAACCTGAACCAACCTCACCCTCGCTCCAGATGCCACGTCAATTATGAGGCCGACTCGAGACTCCCTTCGAAAATGAGATCGCGTTAAGCGACCTTCCTACCGAAGGTTCGGCCCCGCCATTCTCATCCCGGCCGAAGATGCGTTGAAGCGTCGGATGACGTAATCTGCGACGTTTGTATGTAAGTATGGAGATTCGCGTCAAGATTATTTTGGCCGCACGTAAAAAAAGTTATTAAGCTGCGCGGTCGCGGCTCGTGCCCGGGAAAAATTAGGGCGTCTGTACAGACGCCGCCCAGACAGGAAAGCGACGGCGTTTCACAGAAACGCCCTACAACTGCGAAGGCGTGGCCAGGTAAACCCGTCAGGCCGCAGCCTCTTCGCTTACGGTCGGAGCGGCGGACACTGTCTCTTCCAGGACCCGGAAGAATTCGGCAATGTCGAATGGCTTGGTCAGATAAGCGCGTGCGCCGGCTGCGAGCAATCGTTTGATCTGCGGCGCGGTGGCATCGGCGCTGATGATAACGACCGGAATATCCCGCGTAGCCTGGTCTGCTTTCAACTGCGCAAGGACCTGCCATCCCGGCAGGTCGGGCAGGTGCAGATCGAGCAGGACCAGATCAGGCGCGTGCTTGCGCGCGAGATCCAACCCGACACGGCCTTGCATCGCCGTCATGAGCTCGAGGGCGGGCCGCTCGGCCAGCATTTGCTCGACCAGGGTGACGTTAGAGAAGTTGTCTTCGATGTAGAGGATCCGGCGCTTGCCGGTGTGCGAAATCTCTTCGGGGGCGGGCCCAATCTTTTGGGCGGCGAGTTTTTGGAAAGGCGATTCCGCGCGAGGCAATTCCACCCAGAAAGCGCTGCCGTTTCCGAGCGCGCTCTCCACTCCGATGGAACCGTGCATGGCTTCTACGAGACGCTGGCAAAGCGCGAGCCCCAGTCCCGTCCCTTCGACGGTCGATTGTTCCGCGCCGAGGCGATCGAATGGAGTAAAGAGCCGCGACAACTTCTCCGTCGGGATGCCGGCGCCGGTATCGCGCACGATGAAGCGTATGATGCCGTTGCCGGAATCGGTGAAGGAAACAGTCACGTTGCCTTGAGTGGCGGTATACTTGACCGCATTGCTCAGGAGATTAATCAGCACCTGTTTGAAGCGCTGCCGATCAGCCAGGACGTAGGTCATGGCCTGGAGCGGGCAGCCAGCGCTAAGCATGATTTCGCGCTCGGCGGCGAGCGGGCGCATCAGGTCGATCGCCTCGCCAATCGCCTCTTCGAGGCAAACCGGCTCGAGCGACAACTGCAAGTTTCCCGATTCGATGCGGCTGATATCGAGCACTTCGTTGATCAGGTTCAAGAGATGGCGGCCGGCGCTCAGGATGTAACGAATGCGGGGCCGCTGCGTTTCGGTGTGCGTTTGCCGGTCGAGCAGTTGGCCGAATCCCAAAATGGAGTTGAGCGGCGTGCGCAGCTCGTGGCTCATGCGGGAAAGGAAATCGCTCTTGGCGTGATTGGCGCGGTCGGCTTCCTCCTTTGCTTCGCGCAGCTCTTTCTCGATCCGCGCCCGATCGGTGACATCGTGCGCCACGCAAAACATGATCCTGTCTTTGGCCGACCACGTCGCCGACCAAAGGACATCGACGATGGTCCCATCCTTGCGCACGTAACGATTGACGAAGTCGGTGACCTTACCCGTAGCGAGCAAACTCTCGGACGCTTGCTCGGTCTTCGCTCGGTCTTCCGGATGGACGAGGTCGACGTATTGGCGGCCGGTTAGCTCGCTGGCGGTGTAACCCCACAATTCCTCACAGGCTGCGTTCAGGCTGAGAAAGCGGCCGTCTTCGCTGATCGTGCAAATGACATCCTGCGAATTATCCATGATGAGTTGGTTCGCGTGGAGAGCGGTTTCGAGTTCGCGCCGGCTTTCCTGAAGCGCGCGTTCGCTTTCCTTGCGCTCGGAAATGTCTTCCACCATGAGCAGGAAATGCTGCGGATCTCCCTGGAGGTCGCGGATCACGCTGGCGGTCCGGCTCACCCAAAGCACGTCGCCATTCTTGTGGACATAACGCTTGTCGCCGGTGTAGCGCACGGTTCCATCGAGCAAACTCTGGGCGAGTTGCCGGCCGGTTGCGATGTCTTCGCCGTAAGTGATGTCTTCCGCAGTCCGCTGCCTCAGCTCGTCGTTCGAGTAACCCACCATCTTGCAAAAGGTGGCATTCACTTTCATGAACCGTTCGTCCAGCGCGAGCACCGCCATGCCGATCGGCGCCCCTTCGAAGAGCTCGCGGAAAATCGCGTCGGTCGGATCTGTCAGTTCGTCAGGTGCCAGGGCCGGCTCCGGAAGAGATCGCGTCGGTGCGGTCATGGAAAGCAAGGAGGGCGGAGGCTAGGGTACGTGGGGTGACAGTGACAAAACATTCCTCCGTAATGCTTAGCAGGGTTCATTCCAACGCTGGAGCAGGGATCGATGATCCCGCCAGCCTGACTAAATGCCGCGCGCTCCGACCCGGATCGGCGATCCAATTAATTGTCCTCGTCGTCCGGACTGGGCGAGGGCGATTCCCGCGGGAACTCCCGGCCTTGCTTTAACCCGGACGATTCGGGCGCGGAAGAGGAGGGGGTTTCCGCGGGAGATCTCCTGGGTTTCGGTCCATCAGGCGCAAACTTCGCCGATGGTGAAGGACGCGTGGAAGAAAAGGGGCGCTCCGAAGGTGTCTCGCTTGGCTCCGGAGAAATGCTGGGCCTCGGGGATATCGTTGGCCTTGGAGAGCTCGTCGGCCTGGCGCCGGTGGTTGCAGCAGGCGAAGCCTTCGCGGTGGCCGTCGGGCTCGGCGTGCTCTTCCAAAAGTCCTTGGACATGAAACTCGGTTTGGCCAAATCCGCTTCCAGTAATGCCACCGTCAAGACGTCGCCCCCTTTGAAATTGCCGAGAGATTTCGTCGTCGCCGGTAACGTGGCCGTCGGGGCCTGGCCCACCGGCATCGGATCGTATTGCTCGCCGACGACGGGTTTCACTTCCTTGCCATTAAGATAACTCGTTAGGCTGGCCATCGTCACCGGGGCCGCGTCCCTGGCGTTGGTGGCGCTGGCCCATTTGCCCTTGGCGCCGTCGACTGTGCGCAAATTCTCCATGATCTGCGTTTCGTTTTTTCGATCCTCCTTGTTCGCGAAACTGCCGACGACCGCAAGCGATGCGAACTGGGCCAGAAAGGCGAGCGGTATAATCAGGACACCACCCAGGATAATCATGATTCCGTGTCCCGTCCCTCCGCGTGTGATCACGATGATGCCCATAATGATGGCAGCGATCGCGACCGGCCACCCCAAGGCCCACGCGCCGCAACCCAGGAACGGGATAAACGAAACGACTAGCGTCACGCCCAGCAACACCCAACTCACGGTCGAAAGCGTTTTGTAACCGCCCGGCGCAACCGGCGTGCGGGCGATCGGCGCAGTCGATTGCACTGGTGCCGCTGCTGGCGCAACAGGTTTGGGAACGGGTGCAGGCGCGGGGGCCGGAGCCGGCGTCGGCGTTGAGGTTGGCGTGGGCACCGGCGCGCTCGGCGCCGCCGGAAGAGTTATTCCCGGGATGGTCGAGAGCGGCGCCCATCCGGCCGCGCCTTCATACCAGGCGAGGTCGGTTCCGGAGAACGAGCCGTCCGCCAGCTTGCGATTGACTTCTTCAATTGGAAAGGGTCCGAGCTGTTGTCCATTCTTGCCGACATAGAGTTGCATCGCGACCGTTCTGAAGGAAACCGCGACGAAGATCAAGTCCGGTTCTTTAACCACTTGTGTTTTGTGCAAGCCGCGCGAAAACGATGAGGCCATGAAGTCGCTTCGCTCCTTGTTCGTCGCGGGCCTCGCCCTCGTGGCGCTCGCTTCCCTCGGCCGCGGCGACGAAGCGGAATGGACGCCGGAGGCGAACATGGACCATCAGCTCTTTCCCTCGCTCCTGATTGCGACCGCCAGCGTGCGCCCCGTGGAACCGGATGACGCCGAAGGCGAAAAACCCGATCCCTATTTGCTCGGCGACCGTTTTGGTTTGGTCGGCGTTGCCATCAAACCTCTCGCGGCGAACACGAAAGTGAAAGTCACCTTGAAAGAAAATGAGCTCATGGCCGCGACCACCTGGAGCGGCGAATTGGCCGAGGCCGACAAGGATTATTACATCGCGCCCAAAGTGAATTACAAATTCGATCGGCTGCGCAAAACGACGCAGCAGGTTCCGTTGAATGTCACCTTCGCGGTCGAGGTCGATGGGGAACCGGCGGGCGAAAAAGCCGAGACGCTCCAGGTCCGTTCGATCAACGATTGTCCCTTCGCTGTCTCGAATGAGGAAGAAACCCTCGACGCCCAAAATTTCATCGCCGGCTCAGCCGCTCTGGGCTGGATGTTCGCCGCCTACGTGAACGAGAACCATCCGTTTCTCGACAAGATCCTCCAGGAAGCGCTCGCGACCAAGATCGTCGATTCCTTCCACTATACCGCGCACGATCCCACCGAGCTGGTCCGGCAGGCCTTTGCGATCTGGACCGCGCTCCAGAAACGCGGCCTCCAATATAGCTCCACTACCACTACTCCCGGCGGTTCGGATGTTGTGAAAAGCCAGTACGTCCGTTTTCTCGACCAGGCGCTCACTAACACGCAGGCCAATTGCGTTGATGGCAGCGTCCTGTTCGCATCCATCCTGCGCAAAATTTCGATCGAGCCGTTCCTGGTTACGGTGCCCGGGCACATGTATGTCGGCTTCTATCTGGGCGGCGGTAAGTCTGAGTTCGTCGGGCTCGAGACCACCGTCCTCGGCATCGCGGACGTGGCCGACAAGAAGGAGACCGACGAACCTGCGGCGCTGGCAACGTTAAGAGAGAAACTGGACGACAAAGCGCGAAACAGCCGGGAGTGGAAGACCTTTGCCAAAGCGATCCAGGTTGGGACCCAGGATCTGCAAAAGAATAAAGAGAAATTCAAAGAGGCCGACCCGAACTATCAATGGATCGACTTGAACGACGCGCGGACCGACGGGATTATGCCGCTGCCTTACCTGGCCGAGCAATAGTCGGTCGTTGGGTTCTGCTTGTTGAAAGTGGACTGGCCTAAAGAGGGGAAGTGGCTCGTTCTAAAAGCGGCAATGGACTCGACTTGCAGGTTGCTTGCGCGACCATCACCGCATGAAAAACCTTCTTCAAAAACCCATGACCTACCTGATTCGCAATGCGTTCCTTTTTCTCCTTCTCGTCGTCGCCGCCGCCGCTTATGCCGGCGTTCCGGTGATGAATGTGATCGTCTCCGATGGCAGCGGCAGGGTCGCGTTCAAAGGCGCCACGAATGCGGAGGCAACCTTCACCACCGGAAAGCTCGCGGCCGGCAACTACGTGGTTCAGTTCAATTCCAGAAATGCGGCCTTGAAGGGTAATCGGTATTTGCTCGTCGTTTCCGCCGGTCAAAAGAAAGTGATCGCGGACGCCGTTGCGGGAGAGAAATTAGCCGGCGAGGGCGTAGCCATGAAGGTGGCGGTGGGTTCCGAAATGAAGATCACGGGGCAGATCGTGACCGATCAGGTTGTGGCGTCCGATGTAAGCAGGAAGGTCAAGGTAATCAATGGGACGCGCTACGCCTGGATAGAAGCTGAGGTCGGGAGCAATCTCGGAGGCCATTGGGAAGAAGAAAGCGTGGCTGCAGCACGCGAGATATTAGCCCTTAGCAAGAACAACCTGCGGCAAATCCAGGACCGCTCCTTCGAAGGCAGTCTGCTCAATCGCCATCCGCATGAGCATGACATCATGGGCGGTCGTCCTTTTTAGGAGGCGGCCGCGCTGGGTTCGAGGCTGCGACTTGTCGCCGCTCCGGCGACTCCGGCATGGTGAAAGTGGACTGGCCTAAAGGCGGCAAGTGGCTCGTTCTAAAAGCGGCAATAGACTCGATTTGTTAATGTCATAGCTTCATAATCAATACATGAAAACACTCCTTCTCGGCGCAGTTGTCCATCCGCCCGGGACGCACATGATCCGCAACATGCTGCTTTCCGTTTTTCTTGTCGTCGCCTCCGCGGCTTATGCCGGCGCTCCCATGAACGTGACGGTTTTCGATTCCGGCGGCAGAGTCGCGTTTAAGGGCGCGACGAATGTGGACAGGACCTTTGTGACCGAGAACCTACCGCCCGGCAAGTATGTCGTCCAGTTCACCGCGAAGAGTGTGGCCATGAACGGCAATCAGTATTTGGTCGTCGTCTCTGCCGGCAGGAAGAAAGTGATCGCTGATGCCGTGGCCGGTGAGAAGTTCGCCGCGGGCGGCATTGCCATGAGAGTGGACGTCGGAACCGGATTGAAGATCACCGGCCAGGTCGTGAGCGGACAGACCATCGTCTCGAGCGCAAGCATCACCGTCAGAGTAATCAACGGCAAACGTTATGTCTGGATAGGGAGTGAGCTCGGGAGTAATCTCGGAGGGCACTGGGAAGAAGAAGGTATGGCCTCCGCGCAAAACATAAAAAACATCAGCATGGCCGACTTTCGGAAGATCCAGGATCGTTCATTCGAAGGCAGCTTGCTCAACCGCCATGGCCTTGCCCCGGCTCACGCTCAAGGCGGCTACTAAGAACCGCGCTCGGGATTCAAACCGTTGCTTTCTGGTCCTGGTTGGATCAGAAGGCTTCTGTTTTTAATCCAACGTTATTACTACTTTTCCGCGGGCGTGGCCTACTTCGAGATAGCGAATAGCAGCGGCTAGGTCATTCAATTTGTAGGTCCGGTCGATGACGGGTTTCATCTTTCCGGTCTCCATGAGGTTGGCGAGAAAGGCAAGATCATTGGCGTTCGAGTCCGCCATCATCATACCCATCTGTTGCTTCACAAACGGCTTCAGGAGAAGAGTGTGAATGACGCGCCCGAAGGGTCCGACCCAGCGATTATCATTCGGCCCGCCGCCACCAATCATCACGTATTTTCCCTGCGGAGTGAGCACCGCGCGATTTTCCGCCAGGGTATGATTGATGACATTATCCAGGATCACATCGTAACGTTCTGTGCCTTTGGTGTAATCGTCTTTGGTGTAATCGATCACATGATCGGCGCCGAGTGACTTCACCATCTCGACGTTTTTTGTGCTGCAGACTCCGGTAACGTCTGCTCCAAACGACCTGGCCAGCTGCACTGCGAAAGTGCCCACGCCTCCCGACGCGCCGTTGATCAGAACCTTTTGTCCCGCCTGGATGTGTCCGTGGCCACGGAGAGCCTGTAGAGCCGTGATTCCAGCAATGTTCACAGAAGCCGCCTGCTCGAAGGTGATATTCGCGGGTTTCAATGCGGTTGCGCGATCCGCTCGCACGCAAATGTATTCGGCAAAGGCTCCGGTTTTTCCACCGAACACGTCGTCGCCCGGCTTGAACTGGGTTACGTTTTTACCGACGGCCTCCACGGTGCCGGCGTAATCGACGCCCAGCCGGGTATCCTTCGGTTTGCGGAGACCAACCCCCAACGCACGCATGATGTAAGGTGTGCCCTCGATAAAATGCCAGTCGTAGGGATTGATCGAAACGGCGCGAACCTTTACCAGCATCTGGTCGTCAGTCGGAACCGGCTTTTGAATGTCCGCGTAGCGGAGATTGGCGAGCCCGTAGTCGCAGTAGACAATCGCTTTCATGCTTTCGCCTTGGACGGCACTGAGACGGTCACAGTCGTTGCTGGAGGTCCAGTAGGCGAACTGGAACCAGATGAATAATACGATCAGGATCGTGAGGAAGCTCCATTTTAATGTGCGTTTTATTTTCATAGATTTTTCCTTTGGAGGGTGGGCGCGGCGGTCTGCCGACCCTAACATATCGCGTTCAGTCCACCGTAATCACGACTTTTCCGTTGGCGTGGCCCTGCTCAAGATATTTCAAAGCGGCTGGGGTCTCGCTCAGTTTGTAGGTCCGGTCGATCACGGGGTTGATTTTGCCGGACTGCATCAAATCGGCCAGAACCTTCAGATCCTGGTTATTCAATCTTGCCAGATAGATAACGAACTTCTGGTGAACGAAAAGTGAGCGCACAATCGAGTTCAACTCACCACCCACGCGCCCCCATACGCCTTCGTGCAATCCTGATCCTCCGAGTCCCGCCATGACGCAGATACCATTGGGAGTAAGAATCTGCCTGCGCTCGGAGAAGGAATGGTTATTCACGATATCGTAGATCAAATCGTAATGCTGCTCGGTCCTGGTAAAGTCTTTCTTCGTATAATCAATGACATGATCCGCGCCGATGGACCGGACGAGTTCGACGTTGCGTGTGCTACAGACGGCGGTCACTTCCGCACCGAACGACTTTGCGATCTGAACGGCGAAAGTGCCAACGCCCCCGGACGCGCCGTTGATCAGGACCTTTTGGCCTGGCTGAACCTTCCCTTTGTCGCGAAGACCCTGCAGGGCAGTGATCGCTGCTATCGGGACCGCGGCGGCCTGTTCAAATGTCACGTTGGACGGCTTCAACGCCACGGCGCGATCGGGGGGAACGCAGATGTATTCGGCGAACGCCCCAGCTTTGCCGCCGAATACATCGTCGCCGGGCTTAAACTGGGTAACATCCTTACCCACAGCTTCCACGGTTCCCGCGTAGTCAATGCCGAGCCGCGTCTCTCTTGGCTTACGAAGCCCTTTGATTAAACGGACGAGCCATTGACCGCGAGTGGAAAGATCCAGGGGGTTCACAGAAGCGGCTCGAACTTTTACCAGGAGTTGATTGGCATTCGGGATCGGCTTCTCGATCTCATCGACTTTCAACACATCATCGGGCGAACCGTACTCACAGTAACGAATGGCTTTCATAGGATGAACTGGTGAACTCTTAACGTCGCAATCGTTGGTCGAGGTCCAGTAGGTGACGAAAGTCCAGATTCCGAGCACGGCGATGACCGTGAGGAACCCCCACTTTAAGACGCGTCTTATTTTCATGAACAGAGGTTCGTGGTAGGTGCTAGTCGATCGTAATAGCGATCTTCCCCTGGACGTGGCCGGTTTCGAGATATTTGTAGGCAGCGGCAGTTTCAGTAAGAGGATAGGTCTTGGTGAGAGCGGGCACCATTTTTCCGCTCTCCGTTAAGTCGCGCAGAATGCCGAGATCTTTTTTGTTAATGTCGACGCCAAAGCCGACAAACTTCTCCTTCACAAATCGCGAGCGGAGGTACGTGGTGAATTGGCCAATCACCCGGGACAAAGTTTCTTCGTGCATTCCTGAGCCGCCTATCCCGGCTAACACGCAGATACCCCCAGGTTTGAGGATGCGGCGGCGTTCCGCAAAAGAACGATTACTGACGAGATCGTAGATCACGTCATAACGCTCATCGCCTTTTGTGAAGTCTTCTTTCGTGTAGTCAATCACATGATCGGCACCCATCGATCGGACCATGTCCAGGTTTCTTGTGCTGCAGACGCCGGTTACTTCCGCGCCAAAAGCCTTGGCGATTTGCACGGCAAATGTCCCGACGCCTCCGGACGCACCATTGATCAGGATCTTTTGTCCCGCTTTCACCCGCCCCGTGTCGCGCAGGCCTTGTAAAGCAACGAGTGCGGTAGGGATCGTCGCGGCTTGCTCGAAGTTCACGTTGCCCGGCTTCGAAACCACCGCTCGGCTGGGGTTGACACAGATGTATTGGGCGAGAGCGCCTGCCTTTACCCCGAAGACTTCATCCCCCGGCTTGAACTCGGTCACGTTTTTGCCGATCGCTTCAACTGTTCCGGAGTAGTCAGAACCCGGGCAGGTGTTTTTTGGCTTACGAAGTCCAAAGACAAGCCTGCCGACGCCGCCTCGGAGCATGCCACCGTCGAAAAATCTGAGGGAAACGGCGCGAACCCGGACGAGAACCTGGTTGTCGTTCGGAACCGGCTTTTCGACTTGTTCAAGTTTCAGAACTTCATCAGGCGAACCGTATTCGCAGTAACGAATAGCTTTCATAGGGTGAACGGGTGCGCCGGTTTTGGAATCGCACTCATTAGTCGACATCCAATACGCAATGAAGGTCCAGAGGGCCAAAGCAGTTAGAATACTTGCCGAACTCCACTTTAGAACGCGCTTTATCTTCACGGCGTGACGACAGCGGCGTTACCGGTCGGGGAAAGTCTCAACCCTTTAAACAGAAGCCAAAAAGCTAAGACCAATTCGAAAATCCCCATCGGAGAATCGAACCAATACGGATCGACCGGTTTGGCGAAGCCGGGAAAAACAAGGTAAATAAAAGCACACAACAAACACCAGGCGGACGCGATGACACCGAAACCAGCAAGCGCTCGAGGGATATAGTTCGATTTAAACCACAAGTAGCTGCAAACAGTCGAGGCCAGAGCGAAGAAAGGCAGGCCGACATAGTAATCATCGAAGATGGCGGCGATAGAGAGCCTGGCGAGGACTTGCAAGCGATCCGCTTCGAAGACTTGCAAGTAGTTAGCGGTGCCAAGGAACCGGAGTGCGCTCAGCAGATGTAACGTGCTAAGAAGCCATAACATGGCAAAAACCAGACGAAAGAGCGCCCCAGCTAAGGCAAGACCGCGTTTTACGGGCTTAAGAACAACGAAAAGCGAGGAGAGAAGAACCACCACGCCAGCGCTGTAGAGCAGGAAGCAGATAACGGTGAGGCGGAACGTTCCTTGGTGTGCGAGGATGTTTTGGGCGGTTTCGGCTGCCTTACCCGGCACGATAAGAGGGTTTAATAGCACATAGTTGGCGAATACGACGATCACCATCATCAGAAGCGTGGTAAGTCCCACGACCTTTGCTGCTCTTTGTTGCTCAATGGTTACCGGAAACGTCGTCGAGGTCATACTCTTACTCCGCACGAAGGGCTTCGATTGGGTTGATGCGAGCCGCACGGCGGGCTGGAAGCCATGAAGCGATTAGCGCGATGGCGATAAGAAGAAGCGCTGGGAGAGCCATGACAAGAGGGTTATTGAAGTGCATGCCAGGATTAGTGGCGACAAGTAGCCGCGACAAACCCATCGCGCCGAGCAGTCCCAGAGCTAATCCTATTGCGGCCAGTTTCGCGCCTGAGATAAGCACGATTCCTGTGATGTCCCTGGCGCACGCCCCGAGGGCAAAGCGGATGGCGAACTCGCTGGTACGCTGAGCCATTGTGCGAGCGATAACGCCATAGATACCTAGCGAGGCAAGACCTACTCCAAGCACAGCGAACGCAGTAATCATGTCACGCAGGATGGCAGTCTGAGTATTGGCGCGTTCGATCATCACATCGGCGGCCTGAAGCTGGCGAACAGGCAAGTCCGGATCGAGCTGAGTCATGATGTTGCGGATCGGAACAACGAAAGAAGAAGGCGCCCCGCCGGTCGTGCGGACGGCGATTTCATTGTAGGGACGCGGTTCCTGGGACATTGGCTGGTAAAGCTGGAGCGTGACCGGTCCTGGATCAGGCAGGACCGATTTCACGTCGGCCGCGATACCGACGATTTCTCCCCATTGCGGACTGCCTGTCCCGGTTTGGGCAAGGCGGCGGCCAACCGGGTTTTCATTTCCGAACAACGCCGCCGCCGTAGTCTGGCTGATAATGAAGACCTTCGCCGAGGTCAGGGTGTCATGTTCATTAAAAGGGCGACCGGCAAGAACACGAGTCTGGTAGGTATCGAAGTAAGTTGAAGTAATGCTGTTAACGATCGCGGCTGGTTCCTGGCCAGGCTGAGGTAGGTCGCGGCCTTCGACGACGTATTTGCGGACGTCGCCCCAATTAAAGAAAGGTGTGAAGGACGAGATGCTAACGGAGGCCACCCCAGGCATGGCTTGCAGGCGCTCCAGGGTGAGGCGATGAAAGGTGTTGATCTTCTCGGCGTCGCCATAGCTGGCGGTGGGAAGGACAACGGTTCCCGTGACGAGGCGCGCGGACTCCCATCCGCCGCGAGTGCTGCTCAACTCATTGAAGGCGCGGATATAAAGCGCGGCTCCGGCGAGTAGCACCATGGCAAGCGCGAATTGACCGACAATCAGGCCGTGGCGGAAGCGCTGATGACCGCGACCTCCAGTCGTGCCGCGTGCGCCGCTCTTGAGCGTGTCATTGACGTTGAGGCGCAAAGCGAAAAGCGCGGGCGCCAGGCCAAAGGCGATAGCAGTTACCACCGAGGCTACAAAGGCCCAACCGAAGACGCGCCAATCGAACGCGAAGGTGAAGCGTTCGCCATTCTCGGAAAGGGTCCGCAGCGAGAGCCAGTCGGAAGCCCAGCGCGCGACGATAATCGAGCAGACGCCGCCGGCGAGCGCGAGCAGAAGGGATTCGCTGATCAACGGCCGCAGTAGTTGAAAGCGCGATGCGCCCAGCGCCCCGCGCACCGCGAATTCGCGCGCGCGCGCCATTGTCCGGGCGAGGAGAAGGTTTGCCAGATTCGAGCAGGCGATGAGAAGGACGAAAGCGGAAAGGCCTATGAGCAGTGCGAGAAGGGCGAGAACATTCTTCGGGAACGCCGTCCCATTGAGAGCCACGGCGTGCCAGACGGTACCCGCGTTCACTTCAGGAAAATCCTTTGCCAGTCGCGCGCCGAAGTTAGCAATGAAGCCGGTGGCGTCTGCCTCCGACAATCCATCATGCCGGCGACCGATCGGCCGAAGAACCGTGCTCCGCCGGTCCGATGACTTCTGTTGGTCCAAGGCAAGGGGGCGGAAGAAATCGAAGGCGCCGAAATGCCGCCATTCATTAAACCAACCGGGTAGCACCCCGACGACTTCGTGTGGTTGACCGTCGACCCGGACAGTGCGGCCGATAATGTCACGAGCAGCGCCGAAGCGTTGCTGCCAGCAACGCTGACTAATGATAACGACGAGGTCGTTTCCCGGCACGTCTTCTCGTGGTAGAAAGTTGCGTCCGAGCTGCGGCTGGACGCCGAGCACGGAAAAGAGGTTTGCCGTTATCCGAAGCGCCCGGACTACCTCGGCGGGCTGGCCAGGTTCCGACAAGCTCGTGTCGCCCAGGGCATAGGCTCCGATGTCACCATAAGCCTGCACCTCACGACGAAGGTCGAGATAGTCCGCGGCCGAGACGCGACCCTGGGGGTTTTGCGGGGTGACGCGATCGAGCCGCTGTAATTGCTCGCTCTTAGGATAGGGCAGCGGCTTGAGCAGAACGGAATTGACGATGCTAAACATGGCAGTGTTAGCGCCGATACCGAGGCCAAGAGTGATGATCGCGAGCAAGGTAAACCCAGGGCTGCGAAGGAGCGAACGAAAGGCGAAGCGAAGACTCGAGAATGACATGGCGGGTAGAGAGTATTGACTGGGTGTTAGCCGCTAGTTTCTAACAGCGCGGTAGTCGCTGTAGGTGACGACCATATGGACCCGGCCTTCCTGGCCCAGTCCTGAACCGGTCATGTCGGCAGTGTGCTCAACGAGCAGCGGCTTGCCTTCAGGTCCCAGGCGATAGCGCGCAGTAGATTCGTAGTGTTCCAGCTTCATGATTAGCTTCAACCGCATCGGACGGACGGTCAGATGCACGTGTTCCGCGAATGGCGTTCCGTTAGCCTCAGTTACCGACACCTCGGCGGCAGTGTTGGCCGACACGTCCGAGTCGAACACGATCGCCGTGTCCTTGGGCAGGGAATCAAAATGGAAAACAGTGCGGCCGCGAGAATCCGTGGACGCGGCAGCAGGCGTGCCGAAGTACTTTGCCAGCCGGTAATAGCCCGGCACGCGCCGTTTCGCCGAGTCGTTTTTATAACGACTTAGCGCGTCCGCCGAAGGTGGGGCGCCGTCGACCGAAACGAGGGTCCAGCGCGCGTCGCCCGATTTTGTCGGATCGAACTTCTCGACATTGACGTGCTGCTCGGTCTTGCCATTCGATGTCTGCTCGCTTTGCACTGTCCGGGTAAAGGCGTAGTCGTCCGGTCCGATGCTTTGCGACTGAGCCAGGATGCGTTGCTTAAGCGCGTCCGACTTGTTGTCGGCCAGGGCGATTGAAACGCAGATGAGACCCACGGCGAGGACGATTGTTCTTGCCGTCGTGATAGCATGACTGACTAGTTTCTTGTTCATGATGTTTGTGGGTTGTGTCGGGAATTGTTGGGCTATCAGATGGGTCCTCGGTAGCGGCGCAGCCGGACTGCTGCAGCGAGGAATGCAACTGCGACTGCTAGTCCGAGCCAGAAGCCTGGCGTGCTCAGATAGATTCCCGGAGTCAGTTGGGAGAGCGATTCGACTGTGGGATGAGCGCGGCCGTGGAAATCGAAGGCGTGTGGTGCGAATCCCATCAAGCGGTGTCTCAAAAACAAACCAAAATACGAAGTGCCGAAGGTGATCCTCTCGAAAATGCCGATCGCGAAAAACGGTAAGACGGCCCAAAGAAACGTCGCGCGCCGGACCCAGCCCGAAACCAGCAGCAGCCAGCCGTAGATGGGCGCATGCCAGAGCGAAAGGACAACGAGGCTGTAGAGCAGGATCAGCGATTGCTGAAAGAAGTTGATATGCGCCCACGTCGTTACGGGACTCATGCCGTGGGTGATAAGGACCACGCCAGTCATGAGCACCATGATCAACTGCGTACAAATGACGATTGCGATAACGAGCAGCGGCAGAATCACCAGCGGAATGGTTAGCTTCGATAGGACTGTCGTGAGATCTGAAACCGGCAGCGACTTCCAAAAGAGAATGCTGCGATCGCGCCGTTCTCCGTAAAGCGCATCAAGACAGTAGAACACGCCAACGATGAAGGCAGTGAACAGGATTATCATCGCCGCCATGTCGTACGGCATCTCGATTCCAGCCCGCTGGTGCGCCTCGTCGAGCAACAACACTCCGCGCCTGCGTTCCGCCAGACCGATCGTGCTAAATCCGAAGCCGATCAGTGCAACCGCCGCGACGATCAGCGGCGCGATGTAGATCGAACGGTTCTCCCACAACTCACGTCGCACCGACCAGTAGAAGGGCCGGGTCGCCGCGGTTTTGTAGCCCGGGTCGGTGACCCCGGAAGATTCGAGTGATATATTGAATGCAGTATTCATTTAACTTCCCCGCCCTCTGATTTCTGACCTCCTTGGCCCGCCGTAGCCTTGTGCGAAGGCGGCTGGTTCTTTCCCATTACGGCAACAAACAAGTCTGCGATGCTAGGCCTGCGCATATCGCCCAGCGCGGCCAGTTGATCGCGATCTGCATGCTCGAATAGCATGACGCTGCGGCCGAACACCGGGCGCTCGTGAATAGGCTTCAGCCCCCGCGCTGCCTCGAGCTGCTCGGGATTCACCATCACTTCCAGATAGCGCGAGTCGAATTCTTCCATCGTGCACTCGAGGACGATGCGGCCGCGGTCGATGAACATAAGATCGGTCAGGACGTCCTGGATCTCTTCCACCTGATGGGTCGTCACCACGATGGTGCGGGTCCGATCGAAGTAGTCGTTCAGGAGCGATTCGTAGAATTGTTTGCGATAGAGGATGTCCAGCCCAAGTGTCGGCTCGTCCAGCACCAGCAATTTCGCGTCGATCGCCATGACCAGGGCTAGGTGCAGCTGGGCCACCATGCCTTTTGACAATTCCCTTACCTTGCTGGCGCGCTTGATTGTCGTCTTCGCCAGAAAATCTTCCGCCTTTACGCGATCGAAACGCGGATGCACGCCGGCCACATAATCGAGCGCCTGTGAAACGCGCATCCAGCGCGGCACCACGGCGACATCGGCGATGAAGCAAACATCGCGCATGAGTTCATCGCGCGAGGTCCATGGATCGCGTCCGAGCACCTTCAGCTCTCCTTCATAGGAGGTAAGTCCGAGAATCGCATTGAGCGCCGTCGTCTTACCCGCGCCGTTGGGACCGATGAGGCCGAGAATGCGGCCCTCTTCAACTCGGAGATCGATGCCTTCCAGCGCGATGGTAGTGCCAAATGCTTTGCGGAGTCCGCGTGCTTCTATACAGGCCATGGCTTTACCGCGCCTCCTTTTTAGTTTTCCCCGATGACGCACGGGTGGCGGCGGCATCCAGTTCTTTCGCGGTCAGACCGAGCCGCTGAATCTTCGCCGCGACCAGCGGCCATTCTTGGGTGAGAAATTTTTGGCGTTCGCCTTGCAGGAGCAGCTCCCGCGCGCCGGCTCTAACGAACATGCCGAGCCCTCGCTTCGTCTCCACCAGCTGCTCGTCCACCAGTTCTTGATAGGCCTTGAGAACCGTGAGCGGATTGACCCGATACTCCGCCGCGACATTGCGCACGGACGGCAGCGGATCGCCTTCTTTGAGCACGCCGTCGAGAATCATATGGACGCCTCGATCGCGAAGCTGGCGATAAATCGGCTGCCCGTCGTTCCATTCACGATTCATCCTGTGCTCCAAAAAATCTGAGTGAAAGAGGCGCGAGGTCCAAGCAGGACTGACCGTTTGCGTGCCGCTTTAACTGATTATTGCTCTTCATTAGTGATGTAGTTGACTACAACACCAAATCACACGCAAGCTTTTTTTTAGCTTTTTTTCAGGCCGCTTCAGACGGTGGATGCAAACTCAACCCGCGCCTCCGAAAATGGGCCAGCGCTTTAGCGGGAATTCGGATGCATAAAACCCGGCGTGCGCCTGTTGACAAGGCGGGATAGAGCGCCCCTTCTCGTGGAGTAATAGAAGTCCGCCGCGATAATTGGGTGATTTTCGTTTAGCCCGTCGCCAAAACTCTTCGTTCCCACTTCCGGACATTTACGCCCCGCACGAGGAGCCAGAGGGTCAGCGAAAGTTCGCCGATCGCACCGGGTATGATGATGAAGGGATCCAGAGAGTGTCCGAGCGGCGGTAGGAGCAAATTCGAAAAGCTCATGGTCAGCCAACCCAAACCGGCACACACCATCAGCGCGCCTATAACTCGAGGCAGGTAGCCCGACCTAAAAATGAGGCAGCCGACCAGGAGGCAATGCAATCCGAAAAACACGTGGCCGATGTAGAAGGCCTGCGCGCGCAACGAGAGAAATGTGAACGCCTGCGCCTGTAACTGCTCGACCGGAAATGCGCTCAAGTAAGAGGCGCCTTTCAGAACGGCGAGGGGCGCGAGCTGGAAGACGAGAGTGAGCCCCGAAACGGCGCATCCCGCGAGGCTGAAGAAGGCCGCGAGCAACGAGACGTTTCGGTTTACCGGCTTAAGTAGCGCATAGACAAATACCGTCGCAGTGAGATAGCACAAGCCCGCGACGAGATTGGCCGCGAGCCCCAACCGAAACGAGGACTCGTGCGCCAGGATATTGGCCGCTGTGGCCGCGGCATCGCCGGCTACGACAAGCTTGTCGCCAACCAAGGCGAATGAGCCCAACACTATCGTCATTAGCCAAAAGAAGCCGACGATCCTGGCGGTGGAACGTGGCGATGCTTCTACGATCGGTTTTGTCATTACTGCTGTGTTCATTTCGTTCTCGTTACTCCGTTAGTCACCAGCAAGGGTGGTCATTTGAGGTACGCCTTTGATGAGCAGCCAAAGAGCAACAATCAGCTCGAACGCGGCCATTGGTATCCACATGAGCTGCGTAACCGCGCCGTGCAGGAATTCTGCGAGCTGTAGAGGAAGGCCCACCACGAGCAGGACCGACGCCACGACCCCAAGCCATGCTAGCGCGACGGGGATCATCCGGCCGCGCAAGAGGAGCCACGAGAAGAGCATGCTCCCCACGGCGAAAAAGGTCGCACCGATGAGCGTGTTCCAGCCTTGCGCCTTAAAAAGGAACGCGGCGAGCGCATGCACGGACTGTGTGTTCGGCGCGTTTTCTCCGACCGCCGTCCCGAGCCATAACAATCCCAGCGTCGCCAGAACGAAGATTCCGCTGAGCACGCCTTCACCGACGCGACAGGTCAGGGCCAACATTGCCAGATCCGGATCCTGCTCGCGCGTTATCCTGTAGAGCGTCACGCCCAAGACCAGTGCTGCGAAGCAGGTGAGCAGCGTAAGCACGATAGTGGCACCCACATTTGTCGTGTGCTGCGCGATGCCCGCGAGCTTCGCGGCGATCCCCTCGGCGCTGGTTGCCTGATTAAATAGAACCATCCCGGCAATGCCAATGGCTATGTAGGCGAGGTAGGTGAAGCCGGCGATTCTTGCGTTAGTTGTGCGAGTCATATGTTTCTTTTTTTTATTAAGTAGAAGCATGCACAGCGACGGGCAGTGAGGACACCTTTGCGCCTTTGATCACAAGCCACAATTGGATCGCCAATTCTCCAAAAAGGACCGGCGTCGCAATTCGAAAAACGGTATCGCTGTAAAGCGGGAATAGTAAAGCGGTAAGGCTGAGGACCAGATAGGCGAAACAATTGAGAATCAGCCAGACGCCAAGGAAGCGCGGCAGAAATCTGGAGCGGAAGACAAGCAGGCCAAAAGGCAGGAGCCACAGACCCCAAAAAATCTCGTTCATGAAGATTCCTTCGCCATGCAGACGGATGAAGAGCATGCCGAGAGCGTCTCGCTGCGGTTTCTCGAACACGGCAAGGAAGTCGGCGCCGCGGAAAAGGATCAGAGCAGCGACGTTATTCAGGACGTTCAAAAAGCCAACAGCGGCGGAGACCAAAACCAGGGCCACCATCAGCCGAGCCCAAGTCTTGTTCACGCTGCTAAGCAAGCGATAGAGAGCCACGCCGGCGAGAACGAAAATGACCGCGGAGAACAGGTCAGCGACTATGCCGAGACGGAAAAGCGTCTCGTTACTTAGAATGTTACTTGCCGTCGCCGTTGCATTCCCCTGCACGATCAGCTTGGTGGGAACATACAAGAGGCTGAAAGGCGCAGTGAGTGTCATTGATAGATATACCGTGCCTGCTATGCGTGCGTTCTTGTCAGTTGGATGCATGAATTTCTCTCCTTATGTTAGTAATGGTGTCGAGGTGCAGCTGAACCTGCCGCGTACCCGGAGGCTTTCTCGCGGCTGCATCAATTTACTCTGCACGCAGAGCCTCGATGGGGTTGATGTGTGCGGCGCGGCGGGCGGGGAGCCAGCAGGCGACCAAGGCGACAGCGATAAGCAGGAGCGTGGTGCCAATCAACACCGGAGGACTGTTAAGTTGCATCCCAGGATAACCGAAAGCAAGAAGTCGGGAAACACCGAGCGCACCAAACAGACCTAGGGCCGATCCGATGAGAGCTAGTTTCACCCCGGACGTCAGGACGATGCGGGTAATGTCTCTGATGCACGCTCCCAACGCGAAGCGAATTGCGAATTCACTGGTGCGCTGAGCCATCGTTCGGGCAATGACTCCGTAGATACCTAACGAGGCGAGACCAAGCCCGAGCAATGCGAAGGAGGTCAGTATATCACGCAGGACCGCGACTTGGTAATTGGCCCGCTCAACTGTTGCGTCCGCAGGCTGGAGCTTGCGCACCGGCAGATCCGGGTCGAGCCCCGTCATGACTTCGCGAATACGATCCACAACAGTCGAAGGGGCGACGCCAGCCGTGCGCACGGCGATCTCGTTGTAAGGCCGGGGCTCCTGCGCCATGGGCTGGTAGAGTTGAAAAGTCACCGGGCCTGGGTCGGGTAGAACCGATTTTACATCGGCCGCGACACCAACGATTTCCCCCCATTCAAGATTCGGGCTGCCGGCTTGCGCGAGGCGCCGGCCAATTGGGTTTTCGTACGCAAACAGTCCGGTGGCCATGGCTTGGTTGATGATGAAAACCTTCGGGGTTTTCTCGGTATCGCGGTCGCTGAAGGTGCGACCAGCGAGCACGCGTGTGCCCACAGTTTCAAAATAGCGAGGCGTGATGGCGTTGACGACGGCGGCAGGTTCATACCCCGCTTTGGGAAGCTCGCGGCCTTCGACCAGGTATTTGCGCGAGTCGGGCCAATTGAAGAAGGGCGTGACGGAGGAGATGCTGGCTGAAGCGACGCTGGGCAGGGATTCGAGGCGTTCTACCGTAAGACGGTGAAAGGCGGTGATTCGATCTGCGTCGGAATAGACCGCGGCGGGAAGCACGACCGTTCCGGTGACAAGGTGCTCTGACTGCCAGCCGGCGCGGCGGTGGTTCAATTCATCGAGACCGCGAATAAAAAGGGCTGCACCCGAGAGCAACACCATAGCGACCGCGAACTGGCCCACGATGAGGACCTGGCGAAAGCGCCGATGACCGCGACCTCCAGTCGCACCCCGTCCGCCGCTCTTTAGTGTGTCGTTCAGATTGAGCCGCAGTGCGAAAAGAGCGGGTGCCAGGCCGAAGGCGAGAGCTGTGATGAGCGAGGCGCCAAAAGCCCAACTGAAGACATGCCAGTCGAAGTCGAGCGCGACGCTTTCACCGTTGTCGCCGGTAGATCGCATCGAAAGATAGTCGGCGCCCCACTGCGCCACCAGGATGGCGCAGGCACCACCAGCGAGAGCCAGCAACAACGACTCGACGATCAAGGGTCGGAGCAATTGCATGCGCGATGCGCCAAGAGCGGAACGGACGGCGAATTCGCGAGCGCGGGCCATCGTGCGAGCCAGGAGAAGGTTCGCCAGATTCGAACAGGCGATGAGCAGCACGAAGCCGGAAAGGCCGATGAGCATCATCATCATACTGTGGCCGGTCGCGCCCTGGACGGTGTCGTTCAGCGGGACGGTCCGCCAGGTGCTGGCAGCGTTTACCTCTGGAAAGTCGGTCGCGAGGCGCGCTCCGAAGTTGGCGATAAAACCGTCCGCCTCGGCGCGTGAGATTTTTTCGGAGCGCCGACCAATGAGCCGGAGAATCGTGCTGTGGCGATCAGCGGATTTCTGCTGAT
Source organism: Chthoniobacterales bacterium (assembly GCA_003244145.1). Classification (GTDB taxonomy): domain Bacteria; phylum Verrucomicrobiota; class Verrucomicrobiia; order Chthoniobacterales; family UBA10450; genus AV80. Next base: position 29,379 of record QHBM01000075.1, on the reverse strand, counting down.
CGAGCGCAAGCGGCCGGAAGAGATCAATCCAGCCGAGGTGACGCCAGTCGTTCAAGATCGCGGGCAGCACGCCCACGATTTCGTGAGGCTCGCCGTCAACGCGAATGGTCCGGCCGATTACGTCAGTGCTCGCGCCAAAGCGCTTCTGCCAGCAAAGTTGACTGATAAGGACAACTCGATCGTTGCCAGGACGGTCTTCTCCAGGCCGAAAGTCACGGCCGAGCTGAGGTTGGATTCGGAGCGTGGAAAATAAATTGGCGGTGGTGCGGATCGCACTCGCCATCTCGGCGGGTTGACCGGGTTCCGAGAGAGTCGCATCCCACGGCGCGTAGGCGGCGATCTCACCGTAGCCGTTCATCTCCCGCTGCAGATCGAGGAAATCGGCGGGCGAAATAAGACCCTCCGGATTTTGCGGCGTCACGCGGTCGATGCGATCCAATCGCGCACTGTCGGCGTAGGGCAGCGGCTTCAGCACGAGTGTATTGAACGCGCTGAACATCATCGTGTTTCCCCCGATGCCGAAGCCGAGGGTGATGATGGCAAGGACGGTGAATCCGGGGCTGCGCGCGAGCGAGCGCACCGCGAAGCGTAGACTGCGCCACAGATCCGCGAGCTGCGGAGGGCGCCAGGTGTCGCGGATCTCCTCGCGGTAGGCCGCGGTCGCGGCGCCGAATTCTCGCTGCGCCGCGAAACGCGCTTCGCGCTCCGACATGCCCTCATCGCGGTAGTGGGCGATGAGATGATCGAGATGAAACTGCAGCTCGGCGTTGAGCGCGGCTTCCTCTTTGCGGCGGCGGAAAAGACGGCGGCACTTTGTGCGCAGCCAGCGGAAGCGTTCACCCGGCCCGTCCGGCTCAGACCGCCCGTCCGGCTCGGACCTCATGAGAGCTCCTTCATCTTGAGGACGCTCTCCACCGCGGAAGCGAAGGAAAGCCAGTGCTCTTTCTCGGTCTCGAGTTCCTTGCGACCTTTGCGAGTGATGCGGTAGAACTTGGCGCTGCGTCCGGCGTCGGAGACGCCCCACTCGGCGTCGATCCAGCCGCGTCCTTCCAAACGGTGGAGCGCCGGATAGAGTGAGCCCTGTTTTAGAGAGAGGCGGTCATTGGAGACGATCGCGATGCGTTTGGAGATGTCCCAGCCGTGCAGGGAATCGATGGAGAGGGCTTTCAGAATCAGAAGATCGAGCGTCCCCTGCAATAATTCGTTACGCACTTTGTCCATGGGGAAGACATTAGTGTCGTGCTTCTACAACAGTCAAGCTTTATCTGTCGAAGGTCGACAACAACGGTAATTGGACATCATCGGACCGGGTTGGATGTCTCCTCCGGCAGCGTACGCGTTTCGCGTGCTGGCTTCGGCGTCTCGCCGAGACGAACTTCCTCTGGGGAGCTGGAGCGGAGCCAAAAAAAGTTTGCGCGATGCAGGGTTCGAACCTTCATTGCCCCTGCTGAGCATGAGGCACTTGCGTCGCCTGACTCACACATAGACTCACAAAAAATCCGGCCAGACGCAGATTTGATCGAACTGATCGGTCTTTGGCGCGGGCTAACCGATACCATGCGACGGGCGCTTTTGGCGGTCGCCCGGGCAAACAAAAGCGAACCAGCGGAGAGCCGGCGATGACTAAGGCGGAACTCCTGCAGCGCGTCCTGGAAGGATTTATCGTGATCGTTGGTGAGTATCGCGGATCAAACGTCGAGCTGGCCGGGTATGTGGACAGAAAGACAGGCTGCGCAATTCAGTACATCCGCGCGACGCACTTGCTTGAAATCGCCTGGTTCGATCGCGTCGATCGAGTGTTGCTCACCCAGGCGTTCCCCGAAACCATCAAAACCGTCGAAGAGGCGACCGCTACGTTTTCCTACCAGCGCGGGGTAAAGTACGTGTTTTTCATCGAATGGTTCAAGAGAGAGCGCGGACAGTTGCTTGCTCGATTGCTGCCGTCTGAGCCGGAGCCAATAGAAGGACTTGAGGAGGGGGGTTGCCCGCCCGAAGGGCGGGCTCCCGCCCCTTAACCTTGTTTATTTGCTAACAACTCCACAGCACCAATGACCAAGAGCAAAGCTGCCTTCCTCTTCGCTTCTCAGACGTTGGGAAAACAACAGCTTTTCCTCTGGACCTTCACGTTTGGAGAATTGCTCGGCGTGAAGGACACGCGGAAGCGATGGAACCATCTGCTGACGCTCCTTCTTCGGACCTGGCCGACGTTGCAGGGATTGCGTGTGTTCGAACTTCATGAAAGTCACGGGCTGCATGTCCATCTCGTCACGAATCAATTTATTGACGTGAATCGAGCCCGGGAATTGGCGACACGCGCGGGATGGGGCCGCATTCACGTCGCACGGATGCCAAGCGAGCATGCCGGGTATCTCGCGAAGTATTTGTCTAAGGAGCGACCGGAATGCTTACACCGGTGGCGACTTTGGGCCGGCTTCGGGCAAGGTTGGGAATGGACGAAAGTCAAAGACGTGATTCGTGAAACGATGTTCAGCCGCGTCTATCAAGCCTGCAAAGAATGGAAAGAATGGACGGGGCGCAAAGGATTTTTCGAACGAATGGATTTCGTTCGAACAATGATGATGAAGACGATTGAGAAAGGTTGGGAAGTTTGCCGAGGTCCATTCGGCAAACCGTATTGGATGTGCTGCGAAGAAGAATTATGCTGGGAACCGTGTGGCTTTGAAGCGCCATTTTGATTATTGAATCGCTAACAGACATGCGCGCATTCCACGACAAGGCGGAAGGAGAGATTGGGGCGGCAAGAATGCATCCTTGGGGGGGGTCGTTGCACGATCCGAATGCCAAATTTGTTGATTTTCTCAAACGACCGGACCTGGTGCGGAGCAGTCTTGAGGATTTTATTCCTTACGCGGCAGTGCCGGCGATTGATCGATTTTTCTCGCTCATTGAATGGATGAATGGCGCCGACACGGTTTGGGAAACGACCGAATCGTACCTGTGGCCACCGGCGGCTCCCCAGTCGAACAGGTCGTTCGCGCAGTACCGGATCGTTTGTTCGGCGCGGTTGGTCTTTTTCCATCGGGATCATTTGTGGCAGCTGCGGCACGGCGATTGGGCGTTCACTAGTTTGCTGCGCCGACTCGAACGGCGTGAGCCCGTGGTTCCGAATGCGTGTGTGGGCGTCTTTATTGCGCCAACGCTGTTCGTTTCGCTTTCGGAGGATGGCGGTAGGACCGCGCCAGAAGCTAAAGTTCTTGGCGTTCGCTGCTACGGCTTTGGCAACTCGGAAAAGGAAGCATTCGAGGGAGTAGGCTTCGGTGTCGACGCCGTGCGTAGCCTGACAGCAGACATGGCGGAATTCATGCGGGTTATGTAAATGACATCATTCCGCTAGGCGACGGGAATCGATGCTTGCTCTGTTCGGTCGAGCGTGCATGATCTTTTCGAACAGGGTGAATCCCCCCAATGAGTTTCGAACTTGATATCAGAGCCGTTGGTACCGGCACAACAAGCGGCGACGCGATAGCGATGCGTTATGGCACGTTTAACGGTAATTCGAACGCTCAGCGAGTGATCGTAGTGGACGGCGGATTCCAAGAAAATGGCGATGATCTCGTCCGGTTCATACAGAACGTTTACGGAACCAGACGGGTCGACTTAGTGATTTGTACTCATCCCCATGATGATCATGTGAATGGGCTGCACGAAATCTTCGATAACTTGCAAGTGGGGTCGTTCTGGATGCATCGGCCATGGGAGCATGCTGATTCGGTCGCCGCCTACGTACGAGAAAAGCGAATGACGACGCAAAAGTTCAGCGACCGCTTGCGACGATCGTTGGAGAACGCTTACGAGCTGGAGAAACTTGCGATTAGAAAGGGGATCACGCCGGTCGAGCCATTCGCCGGCGTCACTTTCGACAACCGGTTATTTGTGATCGGTCCAAGCCCGGCCTATTACGAGAATCTAGTTTGCGAGTTCGGCGAGGCGACGACCTTGGGGGGAACATTCGCTGAGTATTTTCAAGCGATCCCTCGAAAGGCTGCGGAATTGCGGAGGCGTATTTCGGAGGCGATCGAAGGAGAAGACCAACTCGTCGAGCCGGCGGAAAATGACGTGAATGCTCGAAATAATTCGAGCGCGATCATTGTAGCGCGGTTGGAGGACAAAGCAGATGTCCTGCTGACCGCGGATGCAGGCGTGCCTGCATTAACCCGAGCGGCTGATTACGCCGAACGGAGCACGTATCGATTGGAACCTAGCGTTCGGTACTTTCAGGTGCCTCATCACGGCAGTAAACGAAATTTGGGTCCCTCAATCTTGAATCGGATAATTGGTTCGCCCCACGCCGATTCGAAAAAACAGGCTTTCGTTTCGGCGTCGAATGAATGGGATAAAAAGCATCCCTCTATGCGCGTCACCAATGCATTAAGGCGACGGGGCGCGACCGTAAGCGGCACACAAAGAAAATCTATTGTTTATCGAAGCGCCGACGTGCCGATGCGAGCTGGCTGGAAGCCCGTCGTACCGATTCCGTTTACGTCAGATTACGATGAAGAAGATTAAATCAGGCGAGGGGATGGTAAGAGCGTGAAAAAGGTTATCGCATTCCTACTGGCCTTCGTTCTAGCGCTGATGGCTTCGCTAGCGTGGGAGTTGTCGGGAACCGCGCCAGCGTGGTTACAGACAAATCATCTTTGGTTCTTGTGTGGCGTGTCTGGTGGGTTCGGTGGATGCCTATACTGTCTGCGCGGCGTTTACTTGAACGCCTGTGTCCGAAAGAATTGGGATGCTGAGTGGGAACCGTGGTATTATATACGCCCATTCGCAAGTCTGCTGTCCGGCGGAGTAAGCTGCCTCTTCCTTAAGGCGGGTCTGCTCATCCTCGAAGCTGGGGAGAAGGCAAACGCTACCCAACTCGGCTTCTACGCTTTTGCTTTCGTCGCGGGCCTGAACGTCGACAAATTCGTCGCGAAAATTGAAGATATTGCTCAGGCGACCTGGGGAATCGAAAAGTCTCGTGCCGGCAGGGAAGAGTCGAAATAAATGAAGGGAAGATAACTGTGGGTGCTACATTGAACTTTGTCAGGTCCGCTATCGGGCTTTTTGACAGACATGCTGGATTCATCATGGCCCTACTTACCGCAACGTATGAATTCTTTACAGGCTGCGAAGTCGAATTGCACACGGGGAAGAGGGGTTCTCGCCAGAGAAGGAGCCGGAACTGCAGAGCTTACCCTTGACAATCAAGCTCGCCCGCGAGTCGCTGAAACGGCTCTTTGTTGTTGCGCTTGAGGAACCTGAGTTCCTCTTTGACCTGAAGGCGTGCTAGCGTTCGCCAGAATTGCGTTCCCGCCTAGAGGGGGATTTTGAAGGGGACGCGATGAGTCCCCTATTCTTCGACCACTCTTTCAGAATTGTTCGAATACATTCGGTTCGACTCTATCGGTACGAGCATTTCCTCCGGCTACAGGTTGCAGAGTAACCTCCATTGTATGGTAATAAGTTACCTCTTGGTCGCCCTCTACCGCGGTTGTTGTGTCAAAAGTCATCGAATTACGAAATATTGAGACACCTGCGAACTCGTCGAATCCGTCCGTAAGAACGTTCCAACGCCGACCAGATGCGAAAGCAAGCTTAAACGTCGCGTTAGGAATGTTCCTAATAGTGTATTGGTCGCCAGCGCTGACAAATACTGTGAAAACCGACTTGTTTGTTACAGTGCTGACGAGTTTTGCGACCGCGTGATAACTCGTTCCATTAATGATTTTGAGGGTGCCGTGCCCGGTTCGGAGTTGATTCCTGAACACGTATCCGTTTGGGGGATCAGTCGATCGATCATAAGGACTCAAGGAGGGCACAGCGACCGCCGTAGATGGATCGAAATTCGTGTTGCGATTTGTCTGGCCCGGTCGTCGGAGTGAATTATTTGTCCCAAGGCTGATTGGCTTTGCCTTTGGCGCGTATTGATTGACCCAAAACGACATCCCAGTCGTGCTGAGCACTAAGACTCCCGCGGCGACAAATGCAAACAGTGCGGAGCCCCAGGACGTTCGACCTTGTTGACGGGTGGACGGTACTGCGCCTTGGAAGTCATCTTCATTCCTGAAATACTGATAGTCGTTCTGAAATGCGGCGCTAAAACACTTATCAGTGAATACCCGAAGGGCATCGACAAGCTGCTGATATAGTATTTGTCCACGTACTCGAAACGAATGGACATCCTTTCCGAATGTCATAACGACATCGGTGCCGGTATAAGCCTGGTTATAGTATCGATGTGTCGCCGAAATGTTCGTGAGCGACCAGACAGGCCAATATCTGACTGAATGATAACGGGTCTCGACTACATACAGGGGCGTAATATAGAGCATCCTTTTCAAGGGAGAACTGCGCCACCGAACGATGTGGAATACGCTTAAGAAGAATGGCACTCCGGCGAGCGCGCCGATAAATGTTAGCGTTTCAACGGGATCGCTGTTCTGCCAGCGTTCCTGTCCTGCGGAGACTATCCATAGAATGCAGCCTGCAAGACAGCCGACAGCTACAATCCATGCGAGCGACACGCGCGCTAAGGGCGTTTTGAACTGCTGAGGGACTGAACCCTGGTACCTGCTCCGAAGCCGTTGCTTCGCATGGTTTGGGAGAACGGCGAAGGCAACGGAACCTGAGGCTAGGGGCGGGAAATGGGCTCGGGGCGGGGATGCGGGCTGCGGTGGCGGCGAGTTTGTGCGACCGGTTGGGGGCGATTGAGCGGCGGCCTTCGGTGGAGGAGACGTAGTTGTGACAAAAGTGGTACGATCGTACGCGCTTCGGTTGGCTGGATCTCGAAGAACCGCATAGGCCAGGTTCAATTCTTTTATCATTTCGTTCGCCAGCTCCCACTCGGTGCGTTGCTTATCTGGGTCGAATCGATCCGGATGAAGCATTTTGGTGCGGACTCTGTAAGCCGCCACAATCTGCTCTTGTTTGGCAGTCGGGGGCACACCGAGCACATCGTAATGAGTTTTCACGGTGGGAGCGTCTCAGGGTGGGGCTTTCAAGGGAAGTTGGCAGCAGACTATGCCGAAGGAGGTTCCGAATTGGCAAGAAAGAGGTTGAAAAAATGATTGACGTATTACTTCATCGACGTTACGTTCACTGTCGTAACGGTTACGCCAATGACAGCATCGATCGCATCTTCAACGTTCGCTCTCCAAAGTTCAACTGACGACCGTGCTCGCGCGCGTCTCCATGCTGCTGAGGAATTTCAGCGAATGAGCGACGCCATGGTTGAAGAAAAAGGTTTACTGAATCATGCGCAGGCGGCGCTATTGCTTGGGGTAAGCACGAAACGGGTGGGCGAGCTGGTCCGCCTGGGCAAGCTCACTGATTTTATGTTTCTTGGTCGGAAGTACGTGTCGATGCGGGAAATCGTGGCACGCAATCAGGAGGAACTGAAAGCGGGCCGGCCCCGACGTTCATTGCCGAAGCGAATCGGGGCGTCTCTGAAAGCAGCGGTAAAGCACGATAGTTTGCAGATCCGTCAAGGTGGTTTTCAGGGCCCGTATCATCGGAAACTGGAAGGTGAGCGAGAGCAAAAGCAACGCGAGGCTGACGAGGCGCTTTTTAAGAAAATCTTTGGCAAAAAATGACCGCTGATCGACTCGTCTGTTTCAAAGAAGCCGCAGAGATGCTGGGCCGTATTTCGATTCGTACGATTCGCAGAATGATCGCCGCGCGTCGGCTTCCCGAGCCCGTTTACGTCGGCAAGAAACCGATGTTTGTGCTCAGCGAACTGCACGCGGTGATCGAAGCACTAAAAGCGCAACGCAGAAAGGTCGCAGTATGATCGAAACCGTTTACAAACCGAAGCGGCGCAAGAACGGGAAACTCGTCTCGGGGCGAATGTATCGTGGCCGATACCGGCTCGATCCGCGCGACAAGCTGCGGGACATTGCGTTGCGGACAACAGACAGACAGGTCGCGGAACAGAAACTGCGGAAAATTGTCCAGGATGAGCAGCGAGAAAGCGTAGGATTGATCGCGCCGCAATATCAACGCGACGCGGCTGCTTTACCGCTCCTCACCCACGTCAAAAATTTCATCGCCGATCGCCGGTCCGTCCGCTGCGACGAGAAATATGTACGCGAGTTGGAGCGCAAACTGGTCAGGCTGGCTGGCGAGAATCGGTGGCTGCGGGCGTCTGATATTTCTGCAGAGTCATTCTGTGCATGGCGAGCGCGTCAAAGGCTGAACCCGAAAACGCTCAACGAATATTTGAACGCTGCCTGCGGTCTCTTGAAATGGCTGGAACCTCAGATCGGCAGCAATGCTCTGCGTCACGTCCAAAAGGCACAAACCAACGGCGCTAAGACGCTGAATCGGCGCGCGTTTACGGAAGCGGAGTTGCAACGGCTATACGCGGTGAGTGGTCCGCGCGGTGTCGTCTATCGTGTCGCCGCCAGGACGGGAATTCGGCGCGGTGAGCTGGTGCAAGTGGCGTGGTCCGACGTTCACCTAGACACGGCGCAACCGTTCATTCATGTGCGTGCGTGCGTTTCAAAGAATCACAGGGCGGCGCGGCAACCCCTACCACCTGATGCAGCTGACGCTTTGCGTGAGCTGCGCTCAACACAGGCTGCGTCTGAAGTCCTGGTCTTTGCCGGGCAGATTCCGAGGATGAATCAGTTTCGGAAAGATTTGGAAGCCGCCGGGATTCCGTACACGGATTCAAAGGGTGAGCGTGCTGATTTCCACGCGCTACGAATGACCTACGGGACAATGCTGACGCTCGCCGGTGTTGGACAGCGGACGTTGATGGAACTCATGAGGCACAGCGATCCGCGGCTCACGCTCAAGACGTACACGGATGCCAACATGCTTCCGGTGTCGGACGCGATTGTCGCCCTAACGAATTTCGCAGCAGCAAAGAAAGACTCACAAATAGACTCACAAGAATTAGTCCCGGCGTGTCCAACCGTGTCCGCGACTGTCCAACCGGAAGCCGGAAAACTGAAGGTGTTAACCGCTGGAGAGCAGACATTTAGTCCGTCGGAGTCCGCATCTGTCCGCGAGAGTCTCAATGAGGGGGAAAATGCGCGATGCAGGGTTCGAACCTGCGACTTCTTGCGTGTGAAGCAAGCGCTCTACCACTGAGCTAATCGCGCGGAGGAAAGTAGAAATTAGAAAGGAGAAATCAGAAATTACAAGCCCTGCTGTGACGCTTGCGCTTTGCATCCGCCGCTCTATCTAAAAGCATGTCCGAACACAAAATGACTCTGACCTGGAAGCGCGCGACGCCCGACTTCGAATACAAAACCTACAATCGCGATCACACCTGGAAGTTCGACGGCGGCCACGAGATGGAGGCTTCCGCCGCGCCGGCCTATCTCGGCAATCCGAAAAATGTCGATCCGGAGGAGGCCTTCGTCGCTTCGCTCTCGAGCTGCCACATGCTCACGTTCCTCGCCGTCGCCTGCAAAAAGAAATTCATGCTCGAAGAGTATTCCGACGACGCCGTTGGGCACATGGAGAAAAACGAAAACGGCAAACTGGCGATCACACGCGTGGAGTTGCATCCGAAGCTGAAGTTTTCCGGAGATCTCCAGCCGACCGAGCAGGAGCTCGACGAGATGCACCACTTCGCGCACGAGAATTGTTTCATCGCGAACTCGGTCAAAACGAAGGTCACGGTCGAGAAGTGATTGCAGTTCTCAGGGGAATATTAATCAGGAAAATAGGAAAGCAGGAAAGGGCAGAGAATTTTCTTCCTGAATTCTTGGTTTCTCGTTCCCCAATCTTAACATCCGCGTTCCTTTTCCTCATTTCCTGTTTTCCTGATTCATGAATTCCAAGCCTGACTCGCAGCGGATGGAGAAGATCGTCAGCTTGTGCAAGCGGCGGGGGTTCATTTTTCAATCGAGCGAAATCTACGGCGGACTTAACGGCTGCTGGGATTACGGGCCGCTCGGCGTGGAGCTGAAGCGGAACGTGAAAGATTATTGGTGGCGCGTGATGGTGCGCGAGCGCGACGACGTCGTGGGAATGGACGGTTCGATTCTGACCCACCGCGCCGTGCTCAAAGCGAGCGGACACGAAGACACGTTCAGCGATCCGATGGTCGATTGCAGGACGTGCAAGGCGCGACTGCGCGCGGACCAACTGCCGGAGAAGAACGGCGTCAAACAATGTCCGAATTGCGGGGGCAAAGACCTGACGGAGGCGCGCCCGTTTAATCTCATGTTCTCGACGCAAATGGGAGCGTCGGCCAATCCTGACGCGATCGCTTACCTGCGACCGGAAACGGCCCAGTCGATATTCGTGCAGTTCAAGAACGTGCTCGATACGGCGCGGAAGAAGTTGCCGTTCGGGATCGCGCAGATCGGGAAGGCGTTTCGGAATGAGATCAATCCGCGGAATTTCATTTTCCGCTCGCGCGAGTTCGAGCAGATGGAGCTGGAATATTTTTGCCGGCCGGAGCAGGGGATGGAGTTGCTGGAATATTGGAAGGAAGAGCGGCTCAAGTTCTACGAGAACATCGGAATTCCCCGCGACAAGCTGCATGTGCTGACCGTTCCGGACGCGGATCGCGCCTTTTATTCGAAGGGCACCTACGACATCGAATACGATTTTCCGTTTGGCCGCCAGGAACTGGAAGGCGTCGCTTATCGGACGGACTACGATCTGAAGCAGCACCAGGAGGCGAGTGGCAAACCGCTCGATTACTTCGACGAGGAAACGAAGCAGCGTTTCATCCCGCACGTGGTCGAGCCGAGCGCCGGGGTGGATCGGACGGTGCTCGCCCTACTCTGCAATGCCTACGACGAGGAGACCGTCACGGACGAGAAGGGGAAGAGCGAGACCCGGATCGTGATGCGGTTTCATCCGCGGATGGCGCCGGTGAAAGTGGGCGTCTTCCCGCTTTTGAAAAACAACGAACAGCTCGTGAGCAAGGCGCGTGAAATCGTCGCGACGCTTCGCCCGCACATGAACGTTTTCTATGACGAGACCGGCGCGATCGGGCGCCGCTATCGACGGCAGGATGAAGCGGGCACGCCGTTCGGTCTCACCATCGATTTCGAAACGCTGGGGGAAAAGGACGCGGCCCTGCTCGGAACCGTCACGTTGCGGGAGCGCGATTCGATGAAGCAGGAGCGCGTCAAGATCAGCGATTTGTTACCGATGCTGCTCGCCCGGATAACGTGATCTTTCGCTTCGTCGTCCGAAAACTAAAATGGGTCGCGAAGATCCCGGGCGCGCCGCAACTCTTCGACGCGATGTTGCTGGCGGCGACGGCCCTGTTTCATTCGCGTCGTCTGCGGGCGATCAGTGCGTTGGAAGCGACACTGAAAGATCGGCCCGGCATGAGCCTGGGTGTGCATCGACTCGGCGGCATCGGTTTCTTTTTTCGCGGCAGGGAAGTCGGTCACGTTCACGGGAACGGGCTGCTGGATTGTTTAGTCGGCCGCGCCAATCGCGATTCACTTTTGGAAAGCGGTCGCGCTTCCTCGCATCATATTTTTCCGCGCTCGGGCTGGATCAGCTTTTGGATCGAGGGCGCGGAGGATGTGCCGCGGGCGGCCGGGTTGATTGAGATCGCCTGCGCGCATCGGGGAGAGGCGTCATGAACCTCGAAACTTTTCGCGATTATTGTCTAGCCAAGCCGGGCACTGTCGAGACCACGCCATTTGGTCCCGATAACATCGTCTTCAAGATCGAGGGCAAGATGTTTGCCCTGGCGGCGCTCGACGATGTGCCGCCGCGGGTAAATCTGAAATGCGATCCCGATCTCGCGCTTGAGCTGCGCGATCGGTACGAACAGGTGAATCCGGGTTACCACATGAGCAAGAAACATTGGAACACGATCGAGCTCGATGGCGCTATTCCCGAACGGGAGATCAAGAAAATGATCGATGACTCCTACGATCTGGTGGCGAAGAGTTTGCCGAAAGCAAAGCGAAAGGCGCTGTAGTTGCGGCGCTCTGTCGCCGCGCTCTGGACACGCTCAGACTGCGCGGAGCGGGAATTTTTCGACTCTGGGGAGCGCACGCGTTCCGCGTGCTGGTTTCGGTGTTCCACCGAAACGAACTTTGTCTTCTTGTCCTAAAGCATTTCGTAGGGGGGAAAGTTCGCGACGACGAGACGTCGTCGCCAGCACGCTGCAAGCGTGCGCTCGCCAGAAAGATCGGGGGCGTCGCCTCTAGTTTACGGCGCGTGACTTGTTACTTCGCGCAATTGCACTTCGCCCACTTCGAGCTGCAACGCTTCGCGGGCGACGCGGAGGAAATTGTCGGGCGGATCGGTCAATGCAACTTGCAGGCTTCCGGCGTTCGCCTCTGGCGCGCGCAGATTTTCCCGGATCAAAAGTTCGCGCACGGCGTTCGCGCAATTCTGGGCGGAATCCACCAGGGTAATGTCGCTACCGAGCAATCGCGCGATGGCATTCCGCAGGAGCGGATAATGGGTGCACCCGAGCACTAGCGTATCGATGCCTTCGTCCACGAGCGGCCCCAGGTATTGCATGATGATCTCGTCCGTGATTTTGCTTTCGAGCCAGCCTTCCTCGATCAACGGAACCAGGAGGGGACACGCGCGAGCGGTGACGACGATCTGAGACTCGAGCGAACGCAGCGCTCGTTCATACGCGCCGCTGTTAATCGTCGCGCGCGTGCCAATCACGCCAATGTGACCGGTGCGCGTAGCCGCGACCGCAGCCTGGGCGCCGGGCAGAATCACTCCGGTCACGCTCACGGGAACGCTTTCCGTGAGCCGAGTTAACGCCACGGCCGAAGCCGTGTTGCACGCGACGACCACGGTCTTCGCGTTCTCCTGCAGCAGTATTTTTGCAATCTCGAGACTGTAGCGCTGCACCGTCGTCGCGCTCTTGCCACCGTAGGGCACGCGCGCGGTGTCGCCCAAATAAAAAATGGACTCGTTAGGCAGCAACGCGCGCAACGCGCTCACTACCGTCAGGCCGCCGATGCCGGAATCGAAGACCCCGATCGGTCGCCGCTGTTCTGCCGTCTCGCTATTCACCGGCACTAATGGAGATCGAGGGTGGATGGTGGTACGGCTGCTCGACCGGATTATCCGCGCCGAGCGCTTCGGTGATGGAACGCGTGTGTGGGGGCAGGTTCGTTTTCGCCACCGCGAAGTTCGCTCCGCCGGCGCGATAATTGACGGCGGCATTGTAATTCTGAATGCCCTGGGCGATGGCCGCACCGAGACGCTGCCGGTAATAGCTGGTCGCGATACGTTGGCCCTCCGCTGGATCGCTGATGAAACCGCCCTCAAACAAGACCGCTGGAATTTTTACATCGCGCAGAACATGAAAGCGCGAATGACGGATTCCGCGATCGACCGCGGCGAGCCGCGATAAAACCGTGGCGTGAATGGAAGCAGTGAGCGCGATGTTCTGCGCGTCCTGCCCGTTGCCGGCATGACGGCCGACATCCGCCGCCGAGACGTGGTGTTCGCTGGAAAGATTCGAAACCACGCCTTCCGGCGCGAGCGCGTAGCTTTCCACGCCGTTGCCGCCGGAGGAGGAATTGAAGTGAATGCTCACGAAAACGGCGTGCGGAAAACGATTCGCAAAATTCACCCGGTCCTCGAGCGACACCGCGACATCTGTCGCTCGCGTCATTTCCACGCGATAACCGGCACGCATGAGTTGCGTCCGAGCCTGTAGCGCGACGTCGAGCGTAAACGACTTCTCGCTTCCCCAACTGCTCGACGCGCCTTGATCCGTTCCGCCGTGGCCCGGATCGAGCACCACCGTTTCAATCTTCTCCGACTTCGGGATCCGGCTCGGCCGCAGCACCGGCTCGATGATCTTGCTCACGTCCATGACGGAGATCAGATCTTCTTCGCCGCTGCTGATGAGCGGAAAGTTGGTGAAGAAGCGAACACCGTTGATCGACAATTCGCTCGTTCCCGCTTGGGCGCGGATGGCGCGGCGCTCGCTCCGGAGCGAGACGGTGCGGCTAACGCGAGTGTATTCGGGAAATTGATAGAACTGCGCGACGTTTGCGAACGTCACGTAGGGCCGATCCCGCTCGCGGACCACAGTCCAATCTCCGGCGAGAGCGACGGCGGCGATCAAGGAGACGACGATAGCGACCAGGGGAACGAGCCATCGATGTTTTGTCCTCCTCGTGCTCATGCTCGTGCTCCTCGTAATCGCGATTTCTGCTCTGATCAAGCCGGGACGGATTGGGAGGGCATTTGCAATCAACGCCGGTTCTCTGATCATTCCAGCGCGATGGCTGACCTGCCGAAAACTTATGATCCTGCCGCGGTCGAACCGAAGTGGTACGCACTTTGGGAAAGCGCCGGTTGTTTTCGCGCGGACGCGCACTCGCCGAAATCGCCGTTCTCCATCGTCATTCCGCCGCCGAACGTCACCGGAATCTTGACCCTCGGCCACGTCCTCAACAACACTATCCAGGATATTCTCGCGCGCCGGGCGCGGATGCAGGGCTTCGAAGTGCTTTGGTTGCCCGGGACCGATCACGCCGGCGTCGGAACGCAGACCGCGGTCGAAAAACATCTCCGCCGCACGGAAAAGAAAACGCGCCACGATCTGGGCCGCGAAGAATTCCTCCGGCGCGTCGTTGATTGGCAGGGCAAGCACGGCGGCATCATCATCGAACAGCTCAAGCGCCTGGGCGCCTCCTGCGACTGGTCGCGGCAACGTTACACCTTCGACGATGATTACGTCCGCGCGGTCGAGAACGTGTTCGTCGATCTTTACGGCAAAGGGCTGATCTATCGCGGACGCAGGATGATCAATTGGGACCCGGCCGCGCAAACGGCGCTGTCGGATGAGGAAGTCATCGCCCGACCGCAGAAGGGGAGCCTTTACTACGTGCGCTATGAGATCATCGAGGAGCCGGGACGCTATCTCGAAGTCGCCACGACGCGACCGGAAACGATTATGGCCGACACCGCGGTCGCGGTTCATCCGGACGATCCGCGTTACGGCCACTTGATTGGAAAACGGGTCTGGCGCCCGCTGGCGCGCGAAGCGTTGCTAATCGTTGGTGACGAAGCGATCGATCCGAAATTCGGCACCGGCGTTTTGAAAGTGACGCCGGCGCATGACAAGATCGATTACGAAATCGGCCTGCGCCATTCGCTGCCGGTGATCGACGTGCTCCATCCCGATGGCCGGATCAATTGCGCGGCGGTTCCCGAGCTGGATGGCCTGGATCGCTTCGAAGCGCGCACGAAATCGGTGGAATTGCTGCGCGAACGCGGACTGCTCGGGAAAGAAGAGCTGCACGAAAACAACGTCGGCTTCAGCGAGCGGAGCGAAGTCCCAATCGAGCCGCGGCTGAGCGAGCAATGGTTTCTGCGTTATCCGCAAACGAAGGAAGCGCTGGCGGTGGTGCGCGATCATCTGATCCGCTTCTTTCCTCCGCATTGGGAAAAGGTTTACGCGCAATGGCTCGAGAACATTCAGGATTGGTGCATCAGCCGTCAGATTTGGTGGGGCCATCGCATCCCAGCCTGGTACCGCGGCGACGAAACGCGCGTCCAACTCGAATCGCCGGGAGCGGATTGGGAGCAGGACCCAGACACGCTCGACACCTGGTTTTCGTCCTGGCTCTGGGCCTATGAAACGATGGATGCGGAAACGCGCCGGAAATTTTATCCGACCTCCGTTTTGGTGACCGGGCCAGACATCATCTTCTTCTGGGTCGCGCGCATGATCATCGCCGGCCTCGAGTTCAAACCGGGTAGGACACCGGCGATAGAAGACAACATTGCTTTCCGCGATGTTTTTTTAACTGGGCTCATTCGCGACAAACAGGGCCGCAAGATGAGCAAGTCGTTAGGCAACTCGCCCGATCCGCTCGATCTGATCGCGAAATATGGCGCGGACGGTTTGCGTTTTGGTTTGATGCGGATCGCGCCGAGCGGACAGGACATCGCCTTCGATGAAAAGCAGATCGAGGAAGGGCGAAATTTCGCCACGAAGCTTTGGAACGCCGCGCGCTTCCGGCAAATGCACGGACCGAGCGACCCGAAGCCGCGGCTGGACGACCACGCGCTTTCGATTTACGCGCTCGAAGTGCTGGCGCGTTTCGACGAGTTGCTCGACGCCACCGAAACCGCTTATCGCGAATACAAATTCAACGAGGCGGCGCAGCGGCTCTACGAGTTCTTCTGGAACGATTACTGCGATTGGTTCATCGAAGCCGCCAAGACGGAAATTTTCAGCGACGACGACGAACGGAAAAATTCTGTGCTGGCGGTAATGGACTTTGTCTTGTCGGGATTTCTGCGACTCCTGCATCCGTTCATGCCGCACATCACGGAGGAGCTTTGGTCCGTGCTCGGGTTGAGCAGCGCAGGAGGGGATTTCAAAGAAAACTCGATCGAATTCGCGCCGCCTCCAGCTTCGGCTCTCGGCTCGATTGAGCCGGGCGTCGTGGCGGAGGCGCGGAAGAAAGTCGGGAAGATTTACGGAACGATCCAAGCCGGACGCAACCTGCGGGCGGCTTCTCGAATTCCGTCGAACAAGAAAGCGCATTTCCTACTGCGCACGACTCACAACTGGGTCTTGTCGGAGGTTCCCTCCATCACGCGATTGCTCAACGCAAGCATGCTGGATATCAGTGAGGAGGAGACGGACGTAATTCCTGTTTCTCCACTCACTGTTACTCCGCTCGGAGAGCTGCTAATACTCGTTGACCACGCGGACAAAGACGTGGAGCGCGAGCGGCTCGACAAGGAAATTGCGCGGCTCGAAAACGAATTGCGTACGGTGGACGCCAAGCTTTCGAATGCTTCCTTCGTCGATCGCGCGCCGGCCGCTGTGGTGCAGGAACATCGGCAGCGGCAAGCGGACTTCAGCGACCAACTGACGCAGCTTCGACAGGCGCGGGCCGCAATGGATTAAAGAGAACGCGCTGGGTGTGGATCTCCGCGCCGCGCGCTTCGAAGTATTCCTTTAACTCCGGCGTGTAGTTCGTGTCGTCGTATTCGCGATTGAACTCCAGGCAGATTTGGCCGCCGGGCACCAGATGATTCTCCGCCAGATCGTCGATGAAAAATTCCCACTCCGCGCTTTTCCAGAGCTTGTCGCTCTTGTGGCCGTTGAAACAAATCATGTGGGCCGTGACGACATCGAATTCGTGTCCTAGATCGGGTAACGGCTCGAACGCCTCGATCCGAAAGATCACGCGTTTCACGCCCAGCAGTTCCACCATTTCTGTGAAACCGGGCTCTTCATCCAGGTCCATTCCGAGAACGTCGTGGCCGAGATATTGGCAGATGTAGAGGAAATACCCGGTGCCGCAGCCGATATCGAGCACTCGCTTTCGTCCGCCGAGATCGAGGCCGAGATCGCGGACGCGCTTCAAGTTGATTTCCATCCAACGCTCCAGCTCGAGATATTTTGGCCAGTGATCACCTGGATCTTCGACGCGATAACGCTGATAAATCTGCCGGAACTTCTCGGGATCGACGGTCTTCGTGATCCGGGCGGCATCGAGACTGAGCGGGGCCCGGCCGAGTAGCCATTGCTTCACGTGCCGACGGGCGCTGGCGAGGGCATCGCCGGTCACGACCTTTTTTATTTTGTGGGTTAACTGCATGATCGAAAAATTTCCAGGGAGCGACGGCTATTGTCAGCGGCCCTTGGTTGCGCCTAAAATCTCATCGGCACGCGTGAGATTCAATCGATGAATATCTGGAAAAGATTGCTGTGGGTCGCGGTGGCTACCCTTGGGCTGGGGGCGGTGGCCGTCCTGGCGTTGTCGCGTGGGGAACAAATCAGCGCGCTCTGGATTGTGACGGCGGGCCTGTGCACGTTCGCGATCAGCTATCGATTCTACAGCAAATGGCTCGCGGCAAAAGTCATGGTGCTGAACGACGAGCGCGCGACGCCGGCCGTCGCGCATGAAGACGGAAAAGATTTTGTTCCGACGAATCGCTGGATGGTTTTCGGCCATCACTTCGCCGCGATCGCCGGGCCGGGGCCGCTGGTGGGGCCGGTGCTCGCGGCGCAATTCGGATTTCTGCCGGGCACGCTTTGGATCCTGATCGGCGCGACCCTCGGCGGCGGGGTCCACGACATGATCGTGCTTTTCAGTTCGGTGCGGCGCCGCGGCAAAACGCTTGGACAAATGGTGAAGGAAGAAATCGGGCGCGGCGTCGGCGCGCTCGCGCTCATCAGCGTGCTCCTGATCATGATCATGATCATGGCGGTGCTCGCGCTGGTGGTGGTGCAGGCGCTCGCGAAAAGCCCGTGGGGGGTTTTCACGATCGCGACCACGATTCCGGTCGCGATGCTCATGGGCATCGGTTTGCGCACGGGAAAGGTGAGCGTTCTCTGGATCACTGTCTTTGGCCTGGCCGGCCTGGCTTTCGCGGTTTGGGGCGGACAATTCCTCCCGCAACATCCGGGAATTGAAAACTGGTTTCGCCAGGATGAAAAATGGCTGGCCTGGTCGGTCATGATTTATGGATTGGCGGCGTCCATTCTGCCGGTCTGGCTTTTGCTCACGCCGCGCGATTATCTCAGCACGTTCCTGAAACTCGGAACCGTTGCGGCGCTCGCCATTGCCGTGGTCCTGCTGCGGCCCACGCTCTTGATGCCTTCGCTGACCAAATTCATCGACGGCAGCGGACCAATTTTCGCCGGGCCGGTTTTCCCTTTCGTTTGCATCACGATCGCGTGCGGCGCGGTTTCTGGTTTTCATTCGCTCATTGCCTCGGGCACGACCTGTAAAATGATCGCGCGCGAATCCCGCATCCGCGATATCGGCTACGGCGCGATGGTGACCGAGATGATGGTCGCTCTAATGGCGATGATCGCGGCCTGCGTCCTTCAGCCGGGCGAATATTTTGCCATCAACAGCAAAGGCGCGCCGACCGAAGTCGTGGCGAAGGTCAGCGCCTCCGGTTTCCCGGTGACCGAAGTCGAAATGCAAAAGTTGGCGACCGGCCTAGGCGAGACCACGATGTTCGGCCGGGCGGGAGGCGCGCCTACTTTCGCCGTGGGCATGGCGCATATGTTCTCGCGCGTCTCTTCGAACCCGACCGCGCTCGCGCTCTGGTATCACTTCGCCATCATGTTCGAAGCGCTTTTCATTTTGACCACGCTCGATGCCGGAACGCGGGTCGGGAGATTCCTGCTCCAGGATTTACTGGGGAATTTATGGAAGCCGCTGGGCGATACGCGTTCTTTGGCGGCCAATTTATTTTCGAGCGTGTTGCTGGTGAGCGCGTGGGGTTGGTTTCTTTACCAGGGAGTGCTCGATCCGTTAGGCGGCATCAACAGTCTTTGGCCGCTCTTCGGTCTCGCCAACCAATTGCTTGCTGTGATCGCTCTTTGTCTCGGCACGACCGTGCTCATTAAAATGCGCAAGACGCGCTATCTTTTCGTCACGCTGGTGCCGCTCTGCTTCATGTGCGCGGTCACATTCAGCGCGGCCTATCTCAAGATATTCTCCCCCGATCCACGACTGGGATTCTTGAGTGGCGCCGAAGCTCTCACGCGCACCGCGAGCACCACCGCCGACATGGTGAAGGCGGCAGAAATGACGCGGCAGGCGGCGATCTGGCGATTCGATGCGCTGGTCGCGTTTGGTTTCTTTGCCTTGGTGTTCCTGATCGCGGCCGGCAGTGCGCTGGAATGGTGGCGGCTCTTGCGCGGATCGAAACGGATCGTTCTGCACGAAAGCGAATTCGTTCCGATCGCAGCGGCAAAATCCAGCGCGGTCTAATCTCGTATCCTGGCGAATCATTGCGTTCGGCGCTCCGCCGAAACGAACTTTCCGGTCCAACGCTGAAACCGTTTCTATGTCGCGGAGAAAAAGTTCGCGACGACGAGACGTCGTCGCCAGCACGCTACAAGCGTGCGCTCCCCGGAGGATTCCAGTGACCGACGAAGCGTCCGATTCGAATGAAGTTCTTCGAGTCTCGCTCGAGGAAAGGGCTGAGCGCTCGCAGCCGTTCTTCCGGCCACTTCCAGTGGCGCTTACCTGCGGCGGAGCGGAACGATGATTTCCTGATCGCGGCGCGCCAGGATCACCCGGCCGTCCTCGATCGCCTTGACCGTGAGCTGATAAGTCTGGTTGCCCAGTTGCAATCCAAAGACCTGGCCTTCCTGCATGGGTTTCCCATTGATGATCGCGAAGCGCGCACCCCGATCCAGGGTGATGGACGTAACCGAGAAAGCCGATGGCAAAATATCCGGTCCGGTGTGTTCGGTATTGTTCTGAACCCGGGCCACTGGTTTCCAGCCGATCGGCCAAAACGGATTGCGGCCGCTCCCATCCATGGTGAAGGCGGATTTGTTTTTCAGCTCAATGCCGCTGGTGTCGGGGGTGGCGTTTTCTCCCTCGGCGCGCGCATAAGGCAGCGCCACGAGGCCCAACACAAAAATCGCGAATATCGTTTTCATCGTTTCAGGATGGCGGTACTGACGGTAAGGCTGACTTGCTGAAACTGCGGATCTTCCGGCAGCGCGCGAATATTGATGCGGTTGATGGAGAGCAACGGTTCGCCATTTTCGAGAGCGGCGACGGCCTTGCCCAGAGTAGAATAATCGGCCTGGGGCAGCTCGATCATCCAATTGTAGCGCGTCCAGCCGGCGAGCTCGGGTTCCGTGAACGCCACACTCGTCTCAAGACGGGCGGTAGATTTGTCGATCGACTGGTTGGCGAAGAAAGCTTTCATCCGGGGCGGGAACCAGGCGATGGGAGCGCCTTCGGGACTGAGGGCTTTGAGCGCGGCAAAACGCGTCGTGGCGGTGCCGGCCTGTCTTTCCAGATTAGTCGCTTTGCCCATTTCGTTCTTGGAATTAGCGACCTTGTCTTGCAGCACGGCGATCGTTGCCAGCATCTTGTCGCTATTGCTGTTGAGGGGCCCGAGAAAGAAACTGAGATAGACGTAAACGAGCACGAAAAAACCGATCGTGCTCAGCGCCAGTTTTTTGATCTGATCTTTGCTGAGCTTGAAATCTTTCATTCCTTTGGAGTCCGGACGCGGGGAGCCGGAGCAGCCGGCTTGGCCTTGGCCGCGCCGGTACTGAAACTCACGTTGATGGCAAAATGCGCCATCGCCATGTTGGCTCCGCCAATCTTCACAATCGTATCGAGATCTTCGAGTGTCTTGAACTCGACCTTCACGTCCTTGTAACCCGGGCCGAGCTGTTCGAGAAGAAGTTGCCGGAGTTCCTCGGCGGCGGCGCGCGGTTCGCGCCCGGCAGCAAGTCCGTCGATGGCGACCACGACTTTGTCATCGAGTATGTTGCCCTCGATACTCGTCAGTTGGGCGTTGAGCGCGACACAGCGCGAGATTTTTTCCAGGAACGGCCCCCAGAAAAATCGGGTGTCAATGATGCCATCGAGCACCTTGGTCGTGCTGATGATGCTGTTGAGCTCCGCCGAACGTTTTTGGGCCGCGGTGACTTTGGGTTCGACCTTCGCCCAGTCGTGCTCCACCTGGCTGAGCCGGTTGCGAATCTCGAGGGTCTTGTAGGCGTTCCACAAGTAATAGGTGACCATGAGCGCACCGAGTGTGCCCAGCACCATCATGCCGATCTTGAGCGGATCGCGCTGGCGCTGCCGTTGCTGGAGCTGCTCCTCGTGGAGGAGGTTGAGGTGGAGAGCCATGCGCGCCTTAGTTCCTCAGATATTCAAACGCGGCGCCGCACGCCACATTGAGCGAAACGAATTCGTTCGGCAAAGCCTGCCGCTTCGCTGCGGGTAGCGCCACTTCGCAGGTTTCGAGCGGGTCCCAGATTTCACAGGGCAATCCCAGCTCGTCGCTCAGCGTTTGCAAAATCGTCTCCGTCCGGGCCAGGCCGCCGGAAACAAAAATTCGTTGAATGTTCTGCTCGTGCTGGCCTTCGAAAAATCCGATTGAATTGCGCACTTCGGTGGCCAGGCGATTGAGCGAGCTGCGGCAAATCTCTGCCATGCCTGCGTCGCCTTGCTGCATCATGATGCGGGCGGCGTTCGCGTCGAGGGCGCCATCCGCCGTCAGTGCTTGCGTCAGCGCTTTGCCTCCGTAGTCGATGCTGCGCACGAGAACGAGCTCCTTCTTGCTGCCGATCAGGACCGTGCTTTGCAAATGCCCCATGTCGAGGAGGAGAAAAGCGTCCTTGGCGAAAATGTCGGGGTAAGCGAATTCAAAAGCGTTAAAGGAACAAACCGGCGCCAGTTGCAAAATGTCGGCCGCGACCCGCGTTTTGCTGCACGCGTCGGAAATCTGTTTGACCGTCGGCCGCAACATTCCACCGACGAGATATTTCGTTTTGGCGGCCCCGTTTTGCCCGGGGTTCTCGCCAGAAGTGGCGGCGGAGCCGTTCGCTTTGTGGCCGTTCGTCGCTTCGGCGGAGACCGGCGCGCAATCGAGCACGAAATCCTTGCACTCCTGATTCAGGACGGCGAGGCCATTGAGGCGAAGGGCATTGCGGAGCAAATCGATCGGCGTGTTGGGTTGCTCGATAATGCGCAGGAGCGAAGCGGGATCTGAAACCGCGATGGCACAAGCTTTGGCGCTGCCCCCCAAGTCCTTGAACAGAAGTTTGAGCTGCTGCGCGAGTTCTTCCGGCGTCGTCATCTCTTCCGGGACTTCGCGGGAAGCGTAGTTGGTGAGCACAAATCGCTCGTCGCTTTTCCGCTGGAGAATAACCCCTTTGAAAACGTGTTTTCCGAGATCGATCCCAACGACAGAATTTCCGCGCCTCGCCATGGTGTGTCACCCGATAAAGCGGGAAGCGTGCCGACAACCCGGTTTTTTCCCTGTGGAAAACACCGAGCGCGACGACCCAAAAGGGGCGAAAACCGGCTCGTCAGCTCGCTGCCGAAGCGCGGTAGCCGAAGAACTGCCGGCTCTTGATGATTTTGCTCACTTCCGGCGGCACCATCGCTTCCCAGGCCCCGTTGCCGGACTGCAATTTCGCTAGCGCGTCCGGAGGATAGATGCGCAAGTAATCTGGATTGTAATCGGTGATTTCCTGGATGAATTCGTTCTCGATCAGGTAGCGATAGAGTGAGCGCAAATGAGGCGCGACCTCCAGCTTCGTGGCCGTAATGAGCGCGTGGGTTTCTTCGTCCATCATCGGATAGACATAAAGTTTCAAACCGCTCTTAAACATCCGGCCGAGCGCTTCCAGGATTCCACCCTCGAGATGGAGATAATATTTCTCGTCAAAGATTTCCATGAGGCTGGGCACGCCCATGACAAGGCCGATCTTGCGGCTGGTGTAACGCGAGAGATACGAAGCCAGCCGAAAATACTCGCCGAATTTTGAGATAATCACGGTACGGCCCAGCGCTCCCAGAATGTCCACGCGCGCGAGGAAATCGGCATGGTTGAGCTGGCCTTCCGAAAGGAGATTTTCCAGCGTCATCTCCATGAGGACCACGAGATCCGCATCGGGACAGCCGGCTTCTTTCAGGAACGCCGTGCGCGCTCCGTTGAGCATGTCGTTGGTCGCGTTCGTCACCGGACGAAAGCTGCCGCGCTCCACCAGGATCGCTTTTTTGTAAAGGATGTCGGCGGCCTGCACCATCTCACCATCGGCGGTAAAAATGACGGCGTCGGTCAATCCCTGGCTGACGAGTTGCAGGCTCATCAATCGATTATCGACTCCGGGATAGGCCGGACCGGAGAACTTGATCAAGTCGACCTGGATCCGGTTTGGATCGAGGTTCTCCTGGAGCGACGCGATTAATTTTTCCGGCTGCCGATAGTAAAACGCGCCGAAGAGAAGATTCACCCCGATGATTCCGAGCGCTTCCTGTTGGTCGTTATTCGACTCATCCAGCATTCGGATGTGGATGATGATTTCGCTGGGTTCACTGCGGGTTTCCGTCTGGAAACGAACGCCCAGCCAGCCGTGCGATTCGTTGTGTTGCTTGAAACTGCGCGCCGCCACGGTATCGGCGAAAACGAAAAACGTGCGCAAATTGCCGAGCTTCTCGTCCAGACGCTCGATCAGCAGCGCGTACTCGTGGTCGAGCATGGTATGAAGGCGGTTGCGGCTGACGTAGCGATCGGCCGGTCCATAAATCGCGTCGCTGAAGGTCATGTCGTAGGCGGACATCGTTTTGGCGACGGTGCCGGCCGCGCCGCCGACGTGGAAGAAGCGCCGAGCCACTTCCTGGCCAGCGCCGATTTCCGCGAAGGTCCCGTACTTCTTCGCATCGAGATTAATTTGGAACGCTTTCTTGTCCGTCCCGAGATCCATCTCTGCCTTCATCTGTCTTGAAGATGTCGGACATTCGCGGGCTTCACAACTCCCGGAGCGGTTTGGCGACCGCGTCGCCTGGATTACAAACGCACTTTCTCGACGCTTTTTGCTGGAATCCAGCCGCGGAGATCGTTCGGCAACGCGGCGTAGATCCAATCGCCTCGCTCGCTCAGGATGTTGATCTCGCTGCCGGGCGGTAACGCCAGAATGCTGCTCGCGTTATCGGCCGTGGCCAGCCGCGCTTCGATTTCCTTTCCGGTCACGATCGCGAAGGAGTTTCCTCTGCTGCCGGTCTCCTTCGTGTAAAGCGCAAAGCTCGCCAGAGCGAAAACGATGAGGAAAAAAATGATCAGCGCCACCGGCCCGAGCGAACGGCGACGCGTGAAAAAGAGGCGTGCGCTCACGAACACCGCCAGCCAAACCGCAATCGAGGCAGCGATGGAATATTGAATGAAAGTTCCGGCCTCAATGTATTTCTCGATCCAGGTTTTTCTCAGCTCGAGCGCGCGGGCTTCATCGCGCGCCAGCCGCAAATTCGCTTCCGCCTCCGGATGATGCGGCTCCAGTGCCAGCGCGCGCTCGTAATTCAGGATGGCCTGGCCGAAATTTCCCAGACGAAACCAGCCATTGCCCAGATCGTAAAACAGATTCGCGTCGAATCGACCGGCTTGGACCAGGCGTTGGTAGCCATCGACCGCTTCCTGGAAACGTCCTTCGCTGTAATCTTGGTTCGCGGTCGCGAACGCCGGATCTTGTGCGCCGCGAACCGGCCCGGCCGCAACGCAGACAAGCGCAAAAATCACCGCACAGACGAGCCCTAGCTGTATTCGATTTTTCATGCGCGGAGATTGTCGATCAATTCGAGAACTTCATTTCGAACGTCGGGCGGGAGCAGCCGAATGCCGTTTTGCCCGCCGCTGTAACGGGCCTCGTCGCTCTTTTCAAATAACTGCTGCAAGCGCCGCCGCGTCGCCTCGTCCGCTCGAAACGCCGACGCGGCGACATCCGCATCCACTGCGTTTGGATCGACGTTCCGGGCCAGCGCGGTCTTCAACTGGACCGCGCGGGAAGCGCGCGAGAAATATTCCTGCGGCGAGACATCTTCGCGGCGCAGGCTTCGTTGGAGCGCGGCGGCTTCGTGCTGCAAGGCCTCGCGCCGCCGCGCATCGCGGTTATCCAGATGAGCCCGCCGGATTCTCCAGGTGATGAATCCGAGCAAGACGAGGAACGGCGCCAGTTGTGCCAGCCAAAACGAGCGGCGCGCGAAGAGCGGCGTAAACGATTGCGGCTCGGCTGACAGCTCGGTGATTTGATGAAGAATTTCCTGTTGCTTCGGACCGGTCCTCGCGAGAGACGGAGCAGGCGCGGCCGTTTGCGGCGCGGGCGCAACGGGCGCCTGAGTTGGCGCCGAACCGCCCTCGACCCGCACTGGAATCGGCTCGTTCCGCAACGTGACGTATTGCTCTTTGATCGGATCGAAATACGCGAAGAGCTGCGCGGGGATATGGTCCTTGCGTTCGTTCGCGCTGATGACGGTCTCGAACGTTTTCGCTCCGCTGATTCCGACATCGTCGTCCGATTTGAAATCCGCGGAGGGCGGGTACTTGTGCCAGCCCTGTTCGTCTTCAAGAGAAGGCGCGGTCACGCGATCGAAATTACCCCGGCCCGAAATTTTGGCGGTGAGGGTGAATGGATCGCCGACCTGCGCGGTCTTCGGCTTCGCGTCCACCGTCATGGTGAAATTACCGACGGCGCCGTTGAAACTAGGTGGCGCTCCCGGTGGCAGCGCTTTGACATCCAGGGTCGCCGCTTCGCTTTTCATTTTTATTTCACGCGGAGTACTTGGCGCGAACGCGGGGTCTCGAAAAAAATTGTCCATGAATGGATCGTTCATGTCGAAAAGATCCCGCGGAATGCCCGGGCTGCGGGAGGTGCGGGGAATGCGCACGATCGGATTCACCTCAACGGGACCAATTGCGATCTTTCCGCTCCGCGCCGGCGAGAGCGCGGTCTTGAAGGTAAACGTCTGATAGGTTTTGCCGCCGATAGTTTCAATCGCCTGGCGCGGTTCGCGCATTTTCTGCGCGGTGAATCCCTGACCGGTGATCTCCACGCCGTTCCCGAGCGATTCCACCGGAGTGCGCACGTTAAAGCCCAGACGCACGACCGCGGGAACCATTTCGCCGACGTACGCGCTGGTCTTGCTCAGGATCAGTTCGACGAAGGCGATCTGCCTGGGATCGATGTTTTCGCCGGAACGATTCGGGCGGGAAGATTGCCCGGGCGAATCCGCCACGTGCAGAGTCAGCTCGGGAGTTCGCAACGTGCTGCCGCCGGCTTCGATCGTTTGCGGCGGGATCTTGAACGTGCCCGCCTTCATCGGCATGACGGTGTAGTTGTAAATGTAACTGTAACTGAATTGAAAATTTCGCCCTTCGAGCAATTGCGATTGTCCCGTGAAACGAATGTCGAGACCGTCCACCGCCAATTCGCGCGGCGGTTTCACGCTGGTCGACCCGGTCACCTTGATCTGTAACTGCACCGGCTGCCCGACACCGGTCTCGGAATTATCCAGGACAGCGGTGACGCTCGCGCCGGCTCCGAACGAATTTGAGGCCGCGCACGCGAGGGCAAGCGCCGCGATAAGGATTCGCGCCGCCGCCTTGGAAATTCGTGATTCGTTCCTCATCTGTCAGGCGTCACCAGTCGTTATAGACATGCCGTGGCGCCTTGCGTTCATCAAGTTGCACCCGCTGCTCTTCGTCCTTCATCGATTGCAGGAGAAGTTGCGCTTGCTTCTCGCTCATCTGGCCTTCCTTCTCCGGCTGGGCTTCGACGGCCTGCGCGGGTTGCGGTTTTTGATTCGGCTTGTCTTCGCCCGCACCTTTTACGTCGCCGGATGGTTTCTTCGCGGGAGAACTGCTGGGCGTCGCGGTCGGAGACGCGTCCGATCCATCTCCCTCGCCGGGCGTCGGACTTTGTTTTGCGTTCTCGCCTGCAGTTGGTGAGGGCGAAGCGTCGCTCTTGGAGGGCGATGGCGACTTTTCATCCTTGGATTGGTCCTCACCCTTGCCGTTTCCCGCGGAAGGCGAGGGCGACGGGCCGGATTGATCCTTCTGCTGTTGGTCGCCACCCGGTGAAGGAGACGGCGTTTCACCTGGCTTCGGCTGTTCTTTTTTTTCGTCGCCCTTATCCGGCTTCTTTTGGTCGCCTTTGCTGGGCTGATTTTGCTGCTGATCCTTCTGCTGATCGTCCTTCTTTTTCTGGTCCTGCTGTTTCTTGTCCTTCTGCTGCTGAGGCGGCGGCGACGGTTTTTCTTTCGGCTTCTTCCTGAGCTGCTCGATCTTCTTTTTTACTTCTTCGAGATTGGCCTTCGCCCGCTCGTCGTTCGGATCGAGCTTCAGCGCTTCTTCGTAATGTGACTGCGCATTCAGGAGCTCGGTCAGCGCCTTCTCGTTCGTGTCCGTCCGGTCTGCCCGCTCTTCCAACGTTCGTCCGATGTTAAAATGACTTTTCTCCTGAAGCTCCTTGTCCTTCGATAGGAGCGAGCGGCTAAACCATTCCAACGCCTTGTCGTAATTCCCCATCTTGTAAGCCGCGGCGCCGGCATCGAATTCGATCCTGTCGGCGGCGTGCGTCTTCGGGTGTTCCGTCAGTGTCTTTTCAAATTCCTGGTAGGCCTCGCTGTAGTTATCGTTCCGATAGGCATCCAGCCCCGGTGCCGCGGCGAACGAAACATTCGCCCACAAAAACAGGAGTGCGACCACCGCCAGCGCGCGCTTCGGTTCGATCGTTTGCGGTACCACCGCCCGAATCCGTTTTCGTTCGCGAACCAGGAAAGCCGTGACCAGAAAAAACAGGGCCGCGCCCAGTGGCCATTGGTAGCGCTCGATCGGACGCCGCGACATCCGGTCGTTGATTTCACCCGACTGCATCTTCGCCAGCCCTTCGCTGTAGAGTTGTTTCATCGTCCGCGGACCATCTTCGAGGTGGATGTAAAATCCTCCAGTCGCTTCCCCGATTTCTTTCAGACGTTTTTCGTCCAGCTTCGACTTCACGACCTGTCCCTTGCTGTCCTTGACGAACGCGTTGCCACCGCCTTCGCCACTGATGGGGATGAGAGAACCTTCCGGCGTGCCGACCCCAACCGTGAAGATGCGCACGCCGGCATTCGCCGCCGCCTTCGCGGTTTTCACCGCATCGCCGCTTAACTCTTCCCCGTCGGTAAACATAATCAGCGCGCGATTGCCGATCGCGCTCTTGCCAAAGGTGCGCACCGCCAGGTCGATCGCGTCCGAGATGTTTGTTCCACCTTCCGGGATCGTATTGGTGTCGAGATCGTTGATCGCCTCGACCGCCGCGTCGTAGTCTATCGTAAGCGGCGCCTGCAGAAACGCGCGGCCGGCAAACGCCACCAGCCCGACGCGATCGCCTTCCATTTCGTTGAGCAAATCCTGCATCGCCAGCTTCACTCGTTGGAGACGGTTGGGCGCGACATCGTTGGAAAGCATGCTCCGCGAAGTGTCGGCCGCGAGGATCAGGTCGAGGCCTTTGCGCTTCACGTCTTCGTAAGTATAACCCCAGCGCGGTTTCGCCAGCGCGGTAATCGCGAGCGCTAATCCGATAAGAACGCACGCGAACCGGATCTTGCGTCGCGTGTGGTTCACTGTCCGCGCGAGATCGGGCAAAAGCCGTTCCGAAACAAAATCGCGTAAACGCAATCGGGCCCGCCGCTCTGCCCTGGCAAAGACCAGGACCAGCAAAGGAATAATAAGGAAAACCCAGAACCAGCCTGGCGCGCCAAAGGTGATCACGGCAATTTCTTCCAAATCGTTTGCCCCAACAAAATCTGGGCGATGAGCAAGCCGCATCCGGTCATGATCAACGCGGGAAAGAGATCGCGGTATTCCTGATATTTTTTCACCGACACCGTCGTCTTTTCTAATTTGTCGATGTCTCCAAAAATCTGCTCGAGCGATTTCGTGTCCGTCGCCCGGAAGAATTGCCCGTCAGCGATCTTCGCCACCTCCTGCAGGCCCGCTTCGTTGAAATGCACCCGCTGGTTTTGGTAAACGATGTTCCCGAACATGTCGGTTAGCGGTTTCCCGTTCTGCGCAAAGACCGGGGTCGGTGCGATGCCGTTGATCCCCGCGCCGATCGCGTAGAGCTGGATTTTTAGTGCCTTGATCGCTTCGGCGGCGGTGTTCGGCGGGATCTTG
>QHBM01000156.1 GCA_003244145.1 Chthoniobacterales bacterium | reverse complement strand
ATGCTCGGCAGCGGCAGCGCGGGAAATAGCGCGCTCGTCGCCACCGATCATTGCCACCTGCTGGTCGATGGCGGCTTGAGCGCGCGCCAGCTGGTGCGGCGACTCGAACAGTGCGGCATCGCGCCCAGCCAGCTCGATGGCGTTCTTCTCACCCACGAACATGGCGATCACGTTTGCGGGCTGGAGGTGCTCTGCCGCAAATTCGAAATTCCGATTTACTGCAACTCGCTCACCGCGGAAGCAATCCGTTGCGGAAGCCTGACCGGCCACCGAAACTGGCGCTATTTCCGGACTGGCTCGGATTTTTCCATCTGCGATATCCACGTCCAAACTTTTTCGGTTCCGCATGATGCGGTCGATCCGGTGGGTTACGCGTTTCACTCCGGGCAAAGCGCGCTTGGGTTCATCACCGATCTCGGTTACGCGACCAAGATGGTGGTGGAACGTCTGCGGAAAGTGCACACGCTCGTGATCGAGACCAATCACGACGAAAAACTTTTGCAGAACGATCCGCACCGGCCGTGGCCGGTGAAGCAGCGCATCCAATCGCGGCACGGCCATCTTTCCAACGCGGCCGCCGCCACGGTGATCGAGCAATTGCTCCCGGGAAAAATTGAGCGCGTGGTCCTGGGGCATCTCAGCCGCGATTGCAACACGCCGGAGCTCGCGGCCGGCGCGATCCGCGCGATGCTGGCGCAATGCCACCGGACCGACGTCGAGGTGCATTGCGCGGCGCAAAACGAGATCAGCGTTCGGTTTCGGATCGGCGAAACCACCGGCCGGCCGTTCCAGCCCACGTTCGACAATATCTTTTTCGAAGTGGCGCCGGCCGTAGCGCTCTAGATGGCCCCGGGCGGCTGACGGGATTGGTCGCGAGACAATTTTGCGCAGCGAACGGGGCTTCTCATTTGACTATACCCCAATAGGGTATATCGTGGACCTTAATGAAACCGGACACGCGGAAAAAAATTCAGACGCGGACCCGGCGTATTGCGGGTCAAGTCGGCGGGATCCAGCGGATGATCGAAGAAGACCGCTATTGCGTGGATATCCTGAACCAGATCTCGGCGGTTCGCTCGGCTCTGGACGCGCTCGGAGTCGAACTACTCCAAAGCCATTTGGAAACTTGCGTTATCGGACATGGCTCCGGCTCTGAACACAAGATGGCCAAACCAATGCGACCGGCCCAACTCCAGGATGAGCTGAGAACCGCGCTCTCTCGGTTCCTCAGGTAATACGGAATGAAACCATCTACAGCCCATAATCATGAGGAGGACGACGGTCACTCGTGTTGTGAACACGAAGGATCGGCGCAAACATCCGCGAGCGCGAAAAGCGCGGGCGGCGGCACGATCTACACCTGCCCGATGCATCCCGAGATCGAGCGCGATCAGCCGGGCCCTTGCCCGATTTGCGGCATGGCTCTCGAGCCGAAAACAATTTCGGCGGATAGCCCCGAGGATAAAACCGAATTGATCGATATGACGCGCCGCTTCTGGATCGGAGCGGCGCTGACTGCGCCGGTGTTCCTACTGGCGATGTCCCACCTGGTTCCGAACGCGCCGGAATGGCTTTCCGGAAACGCGTCGCGCTGGATTCAATTCGCGCTCAGCACGCCGGTGGTGCTTTGGGCCGGCTGGCCATTTTTCAAACGCGGGTGGCGCTCCGTCCTGACCCGAAACCTCAACATGTTTACGCTCATCGCGATGGGCGTGGGCGTGGCCTATCTTTACAGCGCCGTTGCCATGCTGTTTCCGGGCGCATTCCCGGCGTCGCTTACGCATCACGGGAAAATCGGCGTTTATTTTGAGGCGGCAGCGATGATCACGGTCCTGGTCTTGTTAGGCCAGGTCCTCGAATTGCGCGCGCGCAGCCAGACCGGCACCGCGATCCGGAGCTTGCTCAATCTGACGCCGCCCACGGCGCGACTCGTCTCGAATGGCGCCGAGCGTGAGCTTCCGCTGGAAGAGGTCAAGCGTGGCGATCATTTGCGCGTGCGGCCGGGTGAAAAAATTCCGGTCGATGGAAAGGTGATCGAGGGCCGGACCACGATCGATGAATCGATGCTGACCGGCGAAGCGCTTCCAGTTGAGAAAATGTCCGACGACAAAGTGATCGGCGGCACCCTCAACAATACCGGCAGCATTATCATGGAAGCGGAACGCGTCGGGAACGAGACCGTGCTCGCGCAGATCGTGCAGATGGTTTCGGAAGCGCAGCGCAGCCGCGCGCCGATTCAACAGCTCGCCGACAAAGTCGCGGGATACTTCGTCCCTGCCGTGCTTCTGGCGGCTGCGATCACTTTTTTTGTCTGGCTCGGGATCGGCCCGGAACCACGCCTGGCCCATGCGATCGTGAATGCGGTGGCGGTGCTGATCATTGCGTGCCCGTGCGCCCTGGGTCTGGCCACGCCGATGTCGATCATGGTCGGTGTCGGCCGCGGTGCGCACGTCGGCATTCTTATTAAGAACGCCGGGGCGATCGAGCTGATGGAAAAAGTGACGACGCTGGTCGTGGACAAGACCGGCACGCTTACCGAGGGCAAACCTCGAGTCACGAAAATCGTTACCGCCGGCCAGATGAGCGAGGAGGAGTTTTTGGCGCTTGCGGCCAGCGCCGAGCAACAGAGCGAACATCCGCTCGCCGCGGCGATCGTCATGAGCGCACGCGAGAAAAATATTCCGCTGAATAAAATCACGGAGTTCCGTTCCACCACCGGCGGCGGAGTTTTCGCGACCACCGAGCGCGCGAAGATTCTGGTCGGCCAACCGGCTTTCCTGCGCGAAAACGGAATCTCCGGTTTCGAAACATTCGAAGAACAGGCGCGCGCGCTCCAGAACGAAGGCCAGACCGTGATCTTCGTGGCGAGCGACGACCGCCTCGCCGGCATCATTGCCGTGGCGGACCCAATCAAGAAATCGACGCCGGAAGCGGTGAACGAACTGCGGCGAATGGGTTTGAAACTAATCATGCTCACCGGCGACAACGAACGCACCGCGCGGGCGGTGGCGAAGAAGTTGGGTATCGATCAGGTCGAGGCTGGGGTTGCGCCGAAGGACAAGCATCAGCGCGTTCAGAATCTGCGCGGCAAAAATTCCGTGGTCGCGATGGCCGGCGACGGGATCAACGACGCGCCCGCTCTCGCTGCCGCCGACGTAGGGATCGCGATGGGAACCGGCACCGACGTCGCGATGGAGAGCGCCGGCATTACCCTCGTGAAAGGCGACCTGAACGGAATCGTGAAAGCGATCCACTTGAGCAAAGCCGTCATGCGCAACATCCGGCAGAACCTTTTCTTCGCTTTCGTCTACAACGCGCTCGGCATCCCAATCGCCGCCGGTTTGCTCTATCCGTTCTTCGGCATTCTCCTGAGTCCGATCATCGCCGGCGCGGCCATGAGCTTCAGTTCCGTCTCGGTGATTGCAAACGCGTTGCGGCTCAGATCGGTGCAACTTTCCTAGAGGAGAGTTTTGCTAAAGTTGAACAATCCCTTCTCCTGCGCGACTAACAGAGAGGTGAAACTCCGATTCGCGAAAAGCGCTGTGCGGACTAGCGGGGCGCTGGTGACAATGGCCGCGTGGTTCATCGCGTCCGATCACTGCGCGCTGGCTGCGGCTCTTTCACCGATTGCTGCTCCGTCGGCGCACGAACATTGCCCCGGGCACAAGGCGCCGGCCAAAGGAAATGATCACAATAACGATCTGGTTTGTTGCAAGTCGCTGGCCGCGCCCGCGGTCACGCCGCTCAAGAATCCTGTCAGTTACGACGCTGCTCTCTTTGTGTTGAAGAGTTACTTCGCCGCTGAACTCATTTTTCAAAATGATCACAACGGTGTCCCGCGATCGGAATGGGACACGGGGCCGCCCGGCGCCGATTCGTTTGCCGAATCCGTCTTGCAGCGGAGCGTTCTCGCTCACGCTCCTCCGATTTCTTTGAGCTAACGACCGCCTTCCTCTAGCGGAAGTCGCAGTCGTCTGCTCGTGTCCCGGCGTTTATCGCGCCGGCTTCGCCTCACCTGGGAGCGCGCCTGCGCCTTTCCCCGGTCACACAACAAACTCAAAACAGAAAGAACCAACAAGATGAACAAACTAAAAACTCTGGCCGCAATGGCCTTCAGTCTCGCGCTCATTCACGGATCGGCCTTCGCCGCAGATCTCAACGATCAGGACAAGAAATTCCTCGCGGCCTATGAGAAAGCGCACGTTGCGCTCACGGCCGATAACCTCGACGGCGCGAAAGCAGCCGCCCCTGATCTAGGTAACGACGGCGCTGAGTTGTCGAAAAGCAGTTCACTGAAAGATGCGCGAACCGCCTTCGAAAAACTTAGCGAGAAAGCCAAACAGCTTACGGCTGGTCAGAGCGGCTACTACGTCGTGAATTGCCCGATGCTGAAAAAGGATTGGGTCCAAACCTCAACCACAATCGCGAATCCGTATGGCGGCAAGAACATGGCTACCTGCGGGGAGATCAAAAAGTAACCGAACACCAAACCAGAAAGAACAAACCGAAATGAAAAAAACAAACATCATCCTGGCTCTCGCAGCCGCAGCGTTATTCGCAGCCTATCCGATCATTGCCCACGAAGGTCATGACCACGGAGAAAAAAAAGAAGACCTGGCATCCGGCGAGACAAAGAAAATCACCGGCGAAGTGCTTGATATGGCGTGCTACGTCGATCACAACGCAACCGGTGAGAAACACGCCGATTGCGCGAAGAAGTGCATTACCAGCGGCCTGCCTGTTGGCCTGAAGGCGGACGATGGCAAAACCTACCTGCTCATTGGCGAGCACAAGCCCCTTAATGCCGAGCTCGCGCAGTATGCCGCGAAGAAGATCACCGTCGAAGGCAAAGTCGTTTCGCGCGACGGGATTAATATGATCGAGAACGCGGTCGTGCAGAAGTAAGAGGGGGCCCCGGATCAGCCAGATCAAAATGCGCCAGGCTTTCGCGTTACTCGCGCTCATCGCACTCTCCGGATGCGCGACGAGTTTCGAGCCGCGTCCTGTGCCGGCGGATCATCCCGCCAGCGCTGAGGCGGCGGAAGCACCGCGCCCGAAAATGAAGCGGTTGGCAACCGCCGATGAGCTTACGCGCAAAACCAAAGCCCAACTGGCGCGGCAGGACGTTCCGACTCCGGATTTCCAGAACAGCGAAGAGACTCACGACATGAAGACGATGGGCCAACCGAAAACGCAAACAGCGCCCAAGGCGTCCTATTGGACGTGCGTGATGCATCCTGAGATTCATTCCGACAAGCCGGGGCAATGCCCGAAGTGCGGCATGACTCTGGTGAAGAAGGAAGTCGAAGCGAAATGAAAGCGCCGCCGCTTCTCCTGATCGGTCTGCTCGCTCCGGGCTTCAGCTTCGCGAGCCCGCAATCGATGCTCGAAGTGCAATCCGCCGTGCAGCAGCGCATCGGCAAACGCATTGAGCTGAGACACGACGCAGGCGCGGACGAAGAAATCGCCGCCGCGGTTCGGGCCCTGCTTCGCGGAACGATGACGGCGGATCGCGCCGTGCAGATTGCGTTGCTGAATAATCGCGAGCTGCAAGCGATGTTCGAAGAGATTGGAATTGCCCGCGCCGATCTTACCGAAGCAGGCCTGCTGAAGAATCCTGTCTTCGATGCCAGCGCGAAATTTCCAGACCGGCCACCTTCCGCGACAAAACTCGATTTCGGGATCGTGCAGGATTTTCTCGATCTCCTCATGATTCCGCTGAGAAAAAAAGTCGCCGCTCGCGAGCTAGCCCGAACCGAACTGCGCGTCGCCGACGCAGTCTTAAAGCTGGCTGCTGAAGTGAAGACCGCGTTCTACAACCTGCAAGGCAAGCAGATGTTGTTTACGCGCCTGAGCGTTTTGGGTGATACGAACGCCGCGGCTTTGGAACTCACGCAACGCCAGCATGAGGCGGGAAATATCAGCGACCTCGATCTGGCCAACCAGCAGTCCACCTATTCGCAAACCCGGCTCGATGCCGCGCAAGTGGCCGCCGAAATGCGAACCGATCGCGAAAAACTCAATCGTTTGCTGGGAGTGTGGGGCGCAGACACCCAATGGAAGATCGCAGACGAACTCCCGCCGATCCCCGGGAAAAGTTTCGCGACGGATCGGCTCGAATCGTTAGCCATCGCCCAGCGACTCGACCTGGCGGCAGCGAAAACGGAAATCGCGGCTCTCGTTCAGAGTCTGGGATTGACGAAAACATATCGCTACGTGGGGGCGATCGAGTTCGGGGTGAGCAGCGAGCGGGACACGGATCGGCAGCGTCTCACCGGACCGAACCTGAAACTCGAGTTGCCAATTTTCAATCAAGGCCAGGGCCGGATCGCGAAGTTCGAAGCTCAATTGCGCCAGGCCGAGCGGCGGCTGGAAGCTCTGGCGATCGAGATTCGTTCGGACGTGCGGGAGGCGCGAGATCGCATGTTGGCCAAAGAAGATCTCGCCATTTATTCCCGCGATGAGCTGGTGCCGGACCGGAAGCGTGTGCTCGATCTTACTCTCACGAGTTACAACTCAATGTTGAAAGGGCCCTACGACCTTCTGCTGGCGCGGCAAAATGAGCTCGCGGCGGAGCGCGGTTACATCGAAGCGCTGCGAGATTACTGGATCGCGCGCGCGGATCTGGAGCGCGCCGCGGGCGGGAACCTAACGAGTAGTCGTTCGAAGGAGACAAAGAACAACAAGTAGGAGGAAGGTTATGATCACAAGACGCAAATTCTTCTCCGGAGTGGCGGCAATCGCTGGCGGTTCGGCGGCGATAAGTCGGCTGGCCCGCGGAGCTGAGGTGGTTGCTAATCAATCTCCTCCAGCCGTTCAACCAGGTAACCAGCCTTACACTCCCGTGGTCACGCCGAACGGGACCACGCTGCCGTGGAAATTGGTGGATGGCGTAAAGGAGTTTCATCTCGTGGCCGAGCCGGTGAAGCGCGTGTTCGCGGAGGGAATGATGGTGAATTGCTGGGGCTACAATGGCCAGACGCCCGGTCCCACTATCGAAGCCATGGAAGGCGATCGCGTGCGCATTTTCGTGACGAATCATCTCCCGGAAGCGACCTCGATTCACTGGCATGGCGTGATCCTGCCAAACGGCATGGACGGCGTCGGTGGGTTAACCCAAAAACACATTCCGCCGGGGGAAACCTGCGCCTACGAGTTCACCCTCAAACAATCCGGCGTGCAAATGTATCATCCCCATTCCGACGAGACCGTGCAGATGGCGATGGGCATGCAGGGCTTCTTCGTCATTCATCCAAAAGGCGGATACGCGGCGCCAGTCGATCGGCACTTTTGCATTTTTCTCCAGGAATGGTTTGTCGAACCGGGCACATTCACTCCCAATCCAAACGTGATGACCGATTTCAATTTGTTCACTTTCAACAGCCGAATTTTTCCCGGGACCGACCCGCTCGTGGCGAAACTCGGTCAGCGCGTTCGCGTCAGCCTCGCGAATTTGAGCATGGACAGCCATCCTATTCACTTTCATGGACACCGGTGGTGGGTAGTCGAAACCGACGGCGGCCCGATTCCAAAATCGGCCTGGTGGCCGGAGACGACGGTGAACGTTCCACCCGGCAGCACCCGGACGGTCGAGTTTGTCGCGGATAACCCCGGCGATTGGGCGTTCCATTGCCACAAGAATCATCACACCATGAACGCGATGAACCACAACATTCCGAACATGATCGGCGTGAATCAAAAAGAGACGCGAATCAACAAACTGGTCCCGGGCTACATGGCGATGGGCACATCCGGGATGGGAGAAATGAGCGAAATGAAAATGGGCCCGCCGCCGAAGAACACAGTGGCGATGATGACCGGCGACGGCCCCTTCGGCCCCATCGCCATGGGCGGGATGTTTACCATTCTCAAGATTCGCGAGGGCATCACCAGTTACGATGACCCGGGCTGGTTTCGACAACCTGAAGGGACCGGGCCTGGTTTCCTGAAATCCTGATTTTATGACCGGCAAGAAAATAATTATCGCAATGCTGTTGAGCTCGTGGTCTGCGGCCCTGGCGACCTCGGCCGCCGCGCACGATACCTGGCTGCTCCCCGATCGCTTTGAGGTGGCGCCGAAAACGTTGGTCACGCTCGACCTGACAAGTGGAATGGCCTTCCCCGCGCTGGAAACCGGCCCGAAACGCGAGCGTGTGGAGACCGCGCGATGCCGGCTCGCCGGCCGCATATTTGAAATCGAAGATATTTCCGCCGGGCCGAAGTCGCTCGTGTTCAAAGCGCCGCTGCCGGAAGCGGGCCTCGCGACTTTGTGGGTCAAACTTCCACCGAAATCGATCGAGTTGAAGCCGGCGGAAGTTCAGGAATATCTCGATGAAATCGACGCGCCGGCGAGCTTGAAAAAGGAATGGGCGGAAATGAAGGAGCCCCGACGCTGGCGCGAACTTTACACGAAGCATCCGAAGACTTTTGTCCGCGTCGCCGGCGAAGCACCAGCCGACCGTTCCTGGACGGAGCCGGTGGGAATGGCGCTCGAAATCGTACCGGAGAAGGATCCGACCATGTTGCGGGAAGGCGACGATTTTCCAGTGCGCATATTGAAAAACGGCGCGCCGTTCCCGAGCTTCTCCCTTAACGCGGTCGCCGCCGGTGAAACGAAAGGCGAAACCCGCAAGACGGACTCCGCGGGCCGGATGGTTCTTCGATTCAACAAAGCTGGACGATGGCTTCTGCGCGGCACGGACGTGCGCAAGTCAGCGCGGAGCGACGCCGATTGGGAGAGTGACTTCGCCACGCTCACGCTTGAAGTGAAACAGAAATAACGCACGCTCGTCTCTTCGCCTGCGATCCATGGCAGGGCGTGATGATGCTGATTTTCTTCCTTTGTATTTTTTCGCTGCTGGCTGGGTTCATCGATTCTGTTGTCGGTGGCGGCGGCCTGATCTCGGTGCCGGCGCTACTCATTCTGCTTCCGGGAATGCCGATCGCGACCATTCTCGGGACGAATAAATTCGCGTCGTGCGCTGGAGCGACGATGGCGGTCCAGCGCTACGCCCGGCATGTCTCGATCGATTGGTCCACCATCGCGCCGGCTGCGATCGCCGCGTTCGTTTTTGCCTTTCTCGGCTCGCGCGCCGTCACCCTTCTTAACACCGCTTTCCTGCGCCCAATCATTCTGGCGCTGCTAATCCTGGTCGCGATCTATGTCTTCTTCGTCAAAGATCTCGGGCTCGTCCATCGTCCGAAACACGCACCGGAGAAAGCGCGCTGGCTTGGCCTCCTCATCGGCGCGTGCCTCGGTTTTTACGACGGCTTCTTCGGGCCGGGCACGGGCAGTTTCCTCATCATCGCGTTCGTCGGCGTTTTCGGTTTCGATTTCCTCGCGGCCTCCGCTTCGGCTAAGGCGATCAACTGGGCTACAAATATCGCCTCGGTCATCTACTTCGCGTGGAGCGGCAATATCATTTATGCCTACGCCGTGCCGATGGCGCTTTGCAGCATTCTCGGCGCCGCCATCGGATCGCGGCTCGCGTTGGCCAAGGGCAGCCGGTTCGTGCGAATCTTTTTCCTCGTGGTCGTGTGCGCGCTGATCGCCAAGCTGGCGCAATCAATCATCGCGCCATAATCACGTGTCCGAGAGATATGCCTCGATCGCCTGGCGGTCGCCCTGAACGGTGATCAGATAAAACTCGTCGCCGTCTCCCCAGCCCGCGGCCATCCAATTTCCTTCCCGTGAAATTTCGGGGCCACTGCTCTTCGCCATCTCCGGCAATGCCGCGCGATCGATCACGAACAGGTGAAGCAGGCTGCCCTCTTTCCGCTTGAAGCAGATCAACGCGACGTCGCGTCCGCGAAAACGCAGCGTGCGGCAGCCGATCGGTTCGAGGCCTTGCAAATTTTTCGGGAGATTGAGCCGGGACGGCGCGCGATTTTTCTGAAGCCAATCGGTCACCTGCGCCAGGTCGGGCGATTTCATTTCGAGGTTCGGATCGACCTTGATGAATCCCACCATCTCATCGCGATAATCGGCAAGGGAAACGGCCGGTTGAAATGGTCCGCGCCACGAACCGAAGAGGACGGCGAGCGCAACGAGACAGGCCGCCGCCAAAAGAGCGGCGCGGGTCCAGGCCGGGCGTGGTCGCGCGGGAAGCGTGGGCCGCGAGATCAGGCGTGCTTTTAAGCCCGCCGGCAAGTGCACGCTGGCCAGCTTCGAACCGATCACACGATCCAATTCCTTTTCCTGCGCCCACCATTGTCCCAGGATCGGATCCGACTCCGCCTTTTCCCGGGCCTCCGCGAAACACGGATCGTCCGACTCCGAATCGATCCCGCGATGAATGCTCAGGATTCCGCGCAAAAACGCATCTTCCTTCATCGCGCGTCTCCCTTCAGCGGCAGGATTTTTCGCGATTCTTCTGCGGCGAGATCGCTCAACTGCCGGC
Organism: Chthoniobacterales bacterium; assembly: GCA_003244145.1. GTDB lineage: Bacteria > Verrucomicrobiota > Verrucomicrobiia > Chthoniobacterales > UBA10450 > AV80. The sequence continues at coordinate 69,813 of QHBM01000156.1, read as the reverse complement.
GCAGCTCCGCTTTTCCACGCGAGATACGCGACATGACGGTGCCGAGCGGCAACGAAAGGATCTCGGCGATCTCGCGATAGGAATGTTCCTCCATGTAGAAGAGCGTGAGCGGAGCCCGGTAACGTTCGTCGAGTCGATGAAGCGCCTCTTGTACGATGGTGGCATCGATTTCGTTGATGACCGATGGCGAAATCTGCGGCGGCTCCGCGAAGACCACATCTTCTTCCACATCGACGAACCGTTCGTCGCGACGTTTCTTGGCCAGGAACTCTCGATAAAGCGTGGTGAACAGCCAGGTCTTTACTTTCGACGTGTCCCGGAGCTGATGTCCCTTCGCCGCCCAGGCATAAAAAGTTTGCTGGGTGAAATCGAACGCGTCCGATTCGTTGCGGCTGAGCGAAAGCGCGAAGCGATAAAGTGGCATGTAGAATTCCTCAACCAGCTTCTCGAAATCCACCTCGGCCACGCCGCCATGAGTAGCGGCCGCGCCGAACCCGCGCGAGCCAAAACTCGGTTTCTCCTTTGCGACGGCTGGACGAGAGAGGACTCAGACGGATAAGAGCGGGAGGAACGACAGTTATTCCTCTTCGTGAAATAATTTCGCCGACCCGGCGCTCTCATCCGCATGATTGGACGCGCCCTGCTTTTCCTCTCGATGATGCTGAGTACTTTCCTGGCCGTGACCTCGCCCGCAAATGAAGTGACCTTCGAAAGCAAACCGGCGCGGACCCATTTGCTCGAACTTTTCACGTCGGAAGGTTGCAGCAGTTGTCCACCGGCGGAGGCGTGGCTGAGCAACCTGAAAAAGGAGCCGCAACTCTGGCGCGATTTCGTTCCCATCGCCTTTCACGTCGATTACTGGGACCATCTCGGCTGGCGCGATCCGTTCGCGTCGAAGATCTGGACCGCGCGTCAATCGGAGTATTCGACACGCTGGAAGAGCAGCAGCGTTTACACGCCCGGTTTCGTTCTCGATGGCCGCGAGTGGCAGAATCGCAATCTCCCTCCGGCGAGCAGCGAATCGATCGGTGTGCTGCGCGTGACGCTCGCTAATGTCGATCGCGTGACGGCGACGTTTGCGCCAGCATCCGGTGGTGCGCGCAATTACGAAATCCATGTGGCGCGGCTCGGCTTTGACCTGAACACGGACGTAAAGGCGGGAGAAAATCGCGGCCGCAAATTGCTCCACGATTTTGTCGTGCTTTCTTTAACGAACGAAGCAATGAGCGCCGGCACAAAAGAACTTCGGTTTCCCGCAGTCACGTCAAACCAGAGCGCCGATGCGCGAACCGCGCTGGCGGCGTGGCTCACTGAAGCTGGTCAGATTGAACCGCTCCAGGCCGTGGGTGGCTGGTTGCCGTGACGCGGATTAACTAGAAGACAAATCATGAGCGACAAAATCAAAAAGACCGAAGACGAATGGAAGAAGGAGCTGACGCCGGAGCAGTATCTCGTGCTGCGGGAAAAGGGGACCGAGCGCGCGTTCACCGGCGCGTACGCGGAAACGCATGATGCCGGCGTTTACAAATGTGCGGGATGCGGCAAAGAGCTCTTCAGTTCCGAAACCAAATTCGAATCCGGAAGCGGCTGGCCGAGTTTTTATCAGCCGATCGCGCAGGATGCAGTCGAGACCGAGACCGACCGGAAGTTCGGGATGGCGCGCACCGAAGTTTTGTGCGCGAGTTGCGGGGGACATCTCGGCCATGTTTTTCCCGACGGTCCCAAGCCGACCGGGCTTCGCTACTGCATGAACTCCGCTGCATTGAAGCTGGACAAAACGCTGTAGCCACGGCGCTCTGTCGCCGTGTCCCCGGCGCGCCGACAGAGCAGCGCGACTGCAGCGCGTTCATCGGCACTGGCCGCGCGTGACGCGACTGATAAACCCCGACCTTCCCGCCGCCCGGAAAGCACGCCGCGAAGAAACGCGCGGTCGGCCTCCGGATTCTTGCTGTAAATAATTGAATGCGCTCCCGTGATCATGCCGAAAGTTTCGCGAGAAATCGCGAATGCGTCTAGCCAGATCGCGCGACGAAGAGGCCTTGGAATTCAGCAGCGACTTGCCCCGCTTCCACCACGTTGACGCGAAGCGTAATGCGCGCCTTGCCTTGGTCGGTAAACTTCGCATGGAACGCCGCCCATTCCTCCGGAGCGGGAGGCAAACAAATCGCGCGAATTACCTCACGCACGGGCCGCAGAAATCGAATCGAACTTTCCGCAACGACCACGTGAACGTTCCGCTCCTGCAGTCCCAGCCAAAGAAATCCGTAAGCCGCGAGCGTAGCGACCGCGTTGATGCTTCCGCCAAAACCGGTCTGCAGATGATTCGAGTTCAGTGCGACCGGCGCTTCGACCACAAATCCATTTTCATCGTGCGCCATTACCCGCAGGCCCATCGCGCGCGTGATCGGGATCTGCTCGTGGAAATATTTCTCCGCGTCGAAAAGCGAAGGCGCGGGAGTCATGCAGGCTATTTCTCGGATTGCTTCAGCAACGCTTCCAGCTCGCTCTTCCACAATGACGCGATGGTGTGGCTGCCGTGTCCGCGCGTTTTTTCATTTAGCGGTAACACCACCGCGCGCCCCTTCGGCACGCGCTTGATTTCGCGCTCGAGGATTCCCAGCTCCGGCGGATTGATCAGATCATCGGCGGAATTCACGGCCAATAATGGCGCGCGGATTTTCTCCAGGCCCGGACCCGGATCGTAATCGCGCGAGGCCTCGAGCGCGTAGAGCATGTCGTTCGCGTCACCCGTCTTCAAATAGTCCGCGACAAATTTGTCGAGCGCTTCATCGGTCTTCGCGAGCGTGGGCGCTTCCTTCTGGCGCAGGACCGGATTGCTGCTCATCAGCCAAAGCATCTGCGCGGCGGTGCGCAGACTTTGCGGTTGGGCGGAGTAATCGCCGCCGCGCCATTCCGGATCGTGGCGGATCACGTCGATCACCATCCGGCGCCAAGCGCGGTTGCGGCCGGAAATCTGCGTCGGCAAACTGGCCAGCGGCATGAGCGCGTCCATGAACTCCGGATCGGCCGAACCCCAGAGCCAGGTGTGCATTCCGCCCATCGACGTTCCCATGATGAGGCGCGCGTGGTTCACTCCCAATCCGTCGGTTAGCAAACGGAACTGCGCCTCGACCATGTCCACGTAACCGTAGCGCGGAAACTTCGCGTGCATTCCGTCGCTCGGCTTGCTCGACTTGCCGTGACCAATTCCATCCGGCATGACGATGAAAAACTTTGCGGTATCGAGCGGCTGGCCCGCGCCGAAAAGTTCGCCGGCGAATTCCGGCCGGATGAATTGCGCGCCGCTTCCTGTGGTTCCGTGCGTAATCAATACCGCATTTCGCACCACGCCTTTCTCGTCCTTCACCGCTTTGCCGATCGTTCGGTAATGAATCTTCAACTCGGGTAACGTCTCGCCCGAGGTGAATTTGAAATCGTGCACGACGTAATCGGCTTCCGTCGGCGCGGGGTATTCGGCGGCCGGGGTTGCGCTCAGCGGCGCGACGAACAAAGCAAGAACGAACGAGCGGATCAGCGAATTCATGGTGGGCAGATTAAGACAGATTCAACCGATCGCGAACAGCCCCGCGATGCCGATCACATAAAGGATCAGCACGATGAGCGAATCGATTCCCATCCGGGCAATCTGCCGTCGCGGCCGAAAAATCAGCCCGTAAATATAAACCGCCGTCAGCAGGATCCCGAGGCCGGTCACGTACATGTCCGACTTTTGCGCGGCCGGAAGCACGGCCTTGCCGGAGATGACCGTGGCCAAAAGAAACAGCACCGGAAGAAAAGCGTTGCCGCCGAAAATGTCGCTGATGGCCAGCTTGAAATCGCCCATCCTGACCGCGGCGAAGCCGGTGGAAATTTCCGGCAACGCCGTTACGCCGGCCAGGATCGTGGCTCCGAACACGACGCCGCTCATCCCCATTCGCTGCGCGATCGCTTCGCTGGTCTGTTGCAGGGCGACACCCGCGACTAATGTCGCAACGGCAGCGATCGTGAACACGATCACGGCTTGCGCAGTGCTCGCCTTTTCCACTTCTGCTTTTTCTCGCTTCTGTCGCTCGGAGCGATGCCGCTGGCCGCCAGGCGCATCGCCGTGGCTCTGCCAGGGCAGGCCGTCGCGTGCTTTGCCGATCAGATAAATGCCGGCGATCCAGGTGCCGCAAATCAACACGCCGTCCGGCGTGATTCCGTGCCAGATCAGTGACGCCGGCAGTTGGTGGCCCATCACGGCCAGGGTCAGAATCGCGACCACCAGCACGGCCTCGAGGACGAGGTCGAGCGAGGCTGCGCGAAAAGTCAGCGGCGCGTTTTTCCCGAGGGCGAACGCGTCCAGAAGAACAAGCACGACCGTCTGGATGGCGATGCCGCCCAAAATATTTCCGGTGGCGATCCCGAGTTGATTGCGCATCGCGCCGCTCGCCGTGATCGCGAGCTCCGGCAGGTTGGTGACGATCGCGAGAAGGATCAATCCCCCCAGCGCTTCGCCGAGACCGAAACGCGCGGACAAGACATCGGTCGTTTTCGAAACGTAGATTCCGGCGACCCAAACGATCGTTCCCGCTGCCGCAAAAATAATCAGGGAGAGCGGCAACGAAGCTTGTTCGAACATCACAGTTCCAATCGTCGAGCGCGACCGGATCGGCGGTGCGATGCAGGCTCGCTTTCGGCCAAAATTGCGGCGACGATTCCGCGATGAAGATCCCTTACTACCACGTGGCGGCTTTTACGAGCCGGCACTTTGCGGGTAATCCAGCCGGTGTTTGCATCCTGAACGAATGGTTGCCCGACGAGGTCATGCAGTCGATCGCGGCCGAAAACAATCTGCCCGAAACCGCCATCGTCATTGAACGCGACCGGCATTTCGATTTGCGCTGGATGACGCCGGCCGCAGAGATCGATCTTTGTGGCCACGCCACCCTGGCCTCCGCGCACGTGATCTTTGAAATTCTCGGTCGTCGCCGGGACATGGTGAATTTCCAATCGCGCAGCGGCGAGTTGACCGTGGACCGGGTGGACGATCGGCTCGTGCTCGACTTTCCCGCGCAACCGGCGAAAGCGTGCAGCCCGCCGAAAAAATTGGCGGAAGGATTGCGGGCCAAGCCGGCCGCTCTTTTCAAAAACCGCGATTACGTGGCCGTCTTCGAGCGGCAGGAGGACGTGCTGGCGATCGCGCCGGATTTGGAAACTCTGGCGACGCTCGACGCGCAGGGTGTGGTCGTGACGGCGCCCGGTCACGATTGCGATTTCGTCTCCCGCTACTTTGCGCCCGCGGCTGGGATCCCGGAAGATCCGGTGACAGGCTCGACCCATTGCGCGTTGATCCCGTATTGGTCGAAGCGGCTGGGAAAACGGGAGCTGCTGGCCCGCCAACTTTCCAAGCGCGGCGGCGAGCTTTTCTGCGAAGACCGCGGCGAACGCGTCGGGATCGGTGGCAAGGCTGTCACCTACGCCGAGGGGAGCATTCATCTCGATCGCGGCTGACGGGGAAGGTTACCAATCGACCGTGGCGTTGCCGGCAGCATCGACCACGACCTTCCGGCCGAGCAAGCGAACACAGGTATCATTTAGGTCCGGAATTTTTTCCACGCGACCGTAAGCGGTGAGTTCAGCGAGCGATTTGAAATCGGACGTGATGGTCTTGAACGCCGGCAGATCTTTTTTCGCGACCATCACCCGCAGTCCCGAGAATCCTTTCTTCTCCTGCGGATTGCGTTGCCAGAGCGAAGCCTCGAACCAACTCGGCTCGGTGTGGCGCAGCTTTTCGCTCCGATAATTGAAATGGACCGTCACGATCCGGCCCACCAGCGACGCCTCCAGTTTCAGCAGCGCGGCGATGTCGTAGGTATGAACGGCGCGCCAGGTCGCCGCGTCGAACTGCTGCCCGGAGAAGGCGCTGGTTGCGCACAGGAGGCTGAGGATAAAGGCCAGGATCGTTTTCATAAAATGATTCGTTAGGTTGAAACAGGGTCGGTGGATTAGCCGGAAATCGAAGGCTCCTGGGTTTTCTGAGTCTGGATCGCGGCGATTACTTTCGTCGTAAGACCTTTGATCGTGTCGAGACGTTGACCCAACAGCGTGCGCAACTCATCCGGGCCAAGCGACGGACCGTTCGGCGGCGGCGTGGAAAGCAACCGGATCGCCTCATACCCTTTCTCGTGCAGTTCCGCGATGGCCAGACTCTCGTTCGCCTGCACCACCATTGCTCCGGAGATCACCTCCGCAATCCGATCGAGACTGACCGTGCATCCCTTCAAGTCGTCTCCATAAATGATGCGCAGAATCTCTTCCGCGGCGGCCCGCGACGCTTGCTCGATCCGGGAATCGGAAGTCATGGCGTTCTCCTTGTAAGATCATTCATAGCGCAACGCCACCATCGGATTCACGCGCAGGGCGCGCCACGCCGGGAGGAGACACGCCACGAACGCGATCGCGATCATGACCAGCGCGACCTGCAAATATGTGGCGGGATTCGCCGGACTCACGCCGAAAAACAAGCTGGCCAGATAGCGACTCAGCGCGACGGCCGCGGCCACGCCGATGACGACTCCGAGCAACACCATGCGGAATCCCTCGCCCACCACCATGCCGATGACGTCCCGCGATTGCGCGCCGAGCGCCATGCGAATGCCGATCTCCTGCGTGCGCTGGCTCACGAGTGAGGCCAGCACACCGAAAAGTCCGATCGACGCCAGCACCAGGGCGAGGCTGGCGAAAATGCTCATGACGAACGATTCAAACCGGCGCTGGCTCGTGTCTTCATCGAGCACCTGCTCCATCGTGCGCACTTCGAAGACCGGCAGATTTTTGTCCACCGACCAGACCTGGCTTTTCACGCTGTTGATGAGCGACTCCGGCTCGGCGTCCCCGCGGACGGCCAGGGTAAGTTGCGTGTAGTCCACCATCGGTTTGGTAATTTCCGGGCGCGCCCCGCTCTCCAACGATTGCTGATGGGTATCGGCGACGATCCCAATCACGGTCGAGACAACCGGCGGCGTCTCGGGCCGCGAGGGCACGCTGCGCAAATGCTGCCCGACCGCGTCCTCGTTAGGCCAAAGACGTTTGGCCATGGTTTGGTTGATCACCAGAACCGGCGCCTTGTTCGCCAGTTCTTCCGCCGTGAAGTTCCGGCCGGCGATGAGCCGTATCCCGACGGTGTCGAAATAGGTCGATGAAAAAATGCCGCGCATGTCGGCGGTCGGTTCGCTCCCGCGGGCGGGCGGCGTCCGGCCTTCCACGACAAACTTCGTCAGGCGTAGACGCGTCATCGGCAAACCGTCGGAAAAACTGGCGCTCCTGACCCCGGCCATGGCCGAAACTTTTTCCTGAACCTGGCGGCAGAACGCGGCGATCTGCGCGTCGTTCGCGTAACGCGAGGCAGGCAGGCTGAATTTCATGGTCAGCAAATGATCGGCCCGAAAACCAGGATCGACGCTCAAGACCGCGAGCAAACTTTTCATCATAAATCCGGCGCCGACCAACAGGAGACACGCGAGCGCGACTTCCGCGACCACGAGAATGCGCCGCATCCGGCGGGAAGAGCTGGCGGCGTGCGCGCCGCGGGTTTGATTGAGCAGCGCATTCACGTCCGTGCGCGCCGCCTGAAGCGCGGGCACAATTCCAAACAAAACTCCGGCGAGAACCGAGAGAGCCGTCGTAAAAATAAGCACGGCCAGATTAAGATGAATCTCTTCCGGGCGGACGATGCCGGCCGGTTTCAAGGCGACGACGGCTTTGATCCCGAAATGGGCCAGCCCAAGACCGAGCGCCGCGCCCGCACCGCTGAGCAACAAACTTTCCGACAGGAGTTGCGAGATGAGCCGGCCGCGACCCGCGCCGAGCGCTTTCCGGATCGCCATTTCCTTTTGGCGCGCGGCGGCGCGGGTCAGCATCAGGTTGGCGATGTTCGCGCAGCCGATTAGCAAAACGAAACCGACCGCCGCGAGCATGACGAGCAAATTGCGCCGGAGATCCTGTCCAAGATTTTCGAGCGAGACGGGAAAGACGTTTGCGCCGAAGCCGGCGTTCTGGGTGGGATCTTTTTCGGCTAGATGTTTGGCGATCGCATCCATTTCCGCGCGCGCCTGCTCAAGAGAAACGCCGTCACGCAGCCGGCCGTAAACCTGCATTTTGCGGCGGTTCGCTTCGACCGGATTCTGCGTCGCGGAGGAATCGTACGGGACCCACAGTTTCGGCGAATGCTGGTCCTGCCCTTCGCGCGCGGCCGGCAAATGAAATTCCGGCGGGAGCACGCCGACGACAGTGTAAACGATGTCGTTGAGCGTGAGGGTTTGACCGAGCGCATAACGTTGGCCGCCGAAGTGGCTTTGGAAAAAGGCATCGGTCAGCAGGGCCACGCGGCTCTTGGCCGGATCGGTCGCGGCATTATCGAAGCTCGTTCCGAGCGCGGGCTTCACGCCGAAGAGCGCGAAAATATTCGGCGACGCGCGCGCGCCTTCGATGCGTTCCGGCTCGGGTCCACTGGTGAGATTGAAGTTCGCGTCCTCGAAACCACCGATCGCCTCGAACTGTGTCGCCTGCCGCGTCCATTCCAGAAAATTGGTGTAGGCGACCGGCACCCGGTCGCCGATCGGCGCGCCGAGCGTCGGATTTTTTTCCCAAATCATGGCCACGCGTTCCGGATCGCGCAGGGGCAACGAGCGGAGCAGGACCGCGTCGACCACGCTGAAGACCGCCGCGTTCGCCCCAATACCCAAAGCGAGAACGGCAATAACGGTGAGCGCGAAGCCCGGCGATTTGCGCAACATGCGCAGACCAAATCGGAGATCGGCCAGAAAATTTCTCACCGCGTCAGACTAAACAACGCCGGTTAGAAAAATCGAGGACGTTCGTTCGGTTCAGGTGGTCACAAAACCCAATCCTGTTAATCCAGTAAATCCTGTCTAACTCTTCTTCGTCTGAGCTGCCAGCGGCTCTTCGTTGCGCGCGATCCGCGCTGCTTCCTGATCGTCCTCCTGCTTCCAGAACTCGGCGAAGTTTTCCCCTTTGTGCAATTTCGATGGCACTCGATCCATCAGAGAAGAAAGCCAGTGAGGCGGAGTCTTGGGTTGGTATTGGGGAAGGACGAGGCTGAGATTGAGCAGAGTTTTGAGGAAAATGAAAACACCGAAAAAATTCCGGTTAGCTCCGGTGAACATGACGGCCGCCATGCCGCCGATGATGGTGAGGTGAATCACAATCACGCGGCTGAGAGTAAGCTGGCCGAGCTTTTCGATCCAGGCGAACGGTTGGGTCCGCAGACAAAGAAGATCAAACCCGAAATCGACGACTTGGAAGACCGTGATAGCCAGGAGTCCGGCCAAGAGCGGCTGAATCTCGATGCGCGCTTCAAGGCTGTGTTGATTGGAAATCATCATTGCGCCGAGCGCGACGAGAAAAACTCCATGGACGAAAGTGAAAGCCAGAGCCGGAACCAGGAACGCTGATAAGTAAGTCGAGCGACCGCTAGTGGATGGCTGCTGATTTTGCTGACCTTGCGGCGCTCGATAATCCCAATGCCCTTTGCTCGGCTGAAGTCGGCGATGGATAACAATGCGGGCCGCGACAAGAACAGTGCCGATCAGCGTTTCCAGCCAATAAAGCACTAAGGTCGTGCCCGCGGACCAATCCCCGACGAACCAGCCCAGCGCCGGCACGGCATTCAGCCCGAGAGCGGTAAGAAGAGGCCGAACGCGCATCGAACCGGGGAGGCTACCGGGAACCGCGCAAACTAACCAGCAGCAACCTCGAATCTCCGAAGCCCCGCATCACCGCATTCCCAAACGGCTGACCACCTCTCCGCGCGATCATGTCAGGTTCAGGCGGGCATTGAGGCCCATACCTGTCGAACTCCATTTTCCCGATATGAAGAAAGGTTTCGAAATTTGCGAGTTCTCGCCGGACTTTCTCAGCGCTCACATTCTTTCCGTTAGCTCCCGTCCTTGAAGTGCCGTTTGCCTTTGAGCGCTTTGGCGTACTCGTCGCGGCTAAGGATGTTTTCGTCGAGCTGCATGTCGGTGCGGCAGAAGGTCTCAAAAAACTCCGTCATCTTTTGCGTGTCGCGGGTCACTTCTTCGGTGAGGTAGTTGGCATCGACGTTGATGCAGACCGCGCCGACGACTCCGTATTCCGGGCGGATGATCGGGATGGTGGTGCATTTGAATTTCCGCGCGCCGATGTTGAGCTCGTAGTTGAGTTTCTCCTCGTGCAAGAGCTGCCGTTTCTTTAGGTCGATGACGAGGTTAGTAGTGCCGTCGCGCAGATTCCGGCCGGTGACGTTGTTTTCCAGGACGACGAGGGAATGGGACGGGTTCGATAAGTCGTGGAGCAGGATCTCGATGCCGAGATTCGGGAATGATTTGCCAATCAACCTGACTAGGCGGGCGAAGTTTTCGAGATACTCACTGGTGTCGTCGGCGATCTTCTTGCCGTTGTATTTTTCGAAAAGCCGGACGTAAACCTTCTGCTCGGCCGGTTCGAGCTGGGTGCGGACGTTGTTTTGTTCGCCGATGAAGATGAGCTGGCGCGCCGCAGTCGGGTCGTTGTTGCGGAGGAAATAGTGCGTGCCCAGCCGGAAGTTATTCAGGTTGAACTCAGGGAAGTTGTCGCGGTTGATCGTGTAGGGATAGAAGTCGTATTCCTCGAGCCGGCGGCCGAAGCGGCGGCGCTCCTTGTATTTCCCCCAGAGAAAGCCGGCGCTGAGCAGAATGCCCGAGGCAATGACCGACGCGATCACATTGATGGTGATGTCGCTTCCGAGGCCGTGCATCGCCTGAAATTTTACAGGCGGCGACTCGAATTGGCGAGCCCGGTTGTGCGGGGCGGTCCGGAAAGCGGAAACCGATCCTTTTCTAGAGCAAACGAACCGCCCGCGTTTGGCGCGGAAAGGCGGTTATGAATGGCGCGTATTACGAGATCGAAAAGCCCAGAGACAAAGGCCACCTGTGATCACGGCAGCAACCCAGGATCCCCAAACCGGAACGTCGAACGACTGAATCCGGATCGGCCATTGGTTGACGGCTCTTGTTACCTGGAGCAAGGCCACGATTCCAAACACAATCCCGGAGACGAGCGGATACGCGTTTCGCATCTGCTCTGATTAACTTGCTTGGCGCTCGACTACAAGATTGTTTGCCGTAGTGCTTCCTCGGTTTGAATCCAAACGCCGCTCTCGTGGCATCATACTGATATGCTCCACGACTTCAGATTTGCATTTCGGCAGTTACTGAAGGCGCGGGCTTTCACGGCGGCGGCGGTCACTGTGCTTGCGCTCGGGATTGGGGCGAACACGGCCATCTTCAGCCTCGTGAATACGATGCTGTTCCAGCCGCCGCACTACGCAAACGCGAGCGAGGTGGTGCAGGTCTTTTCCCAGGACAAGAAAAACCCGAAGACGTTTCGCGGGTTTTCCTACCCGACCTATGTCGATATCCGCGAGCAGAACAGCGTCTTCTCCGGAGTAATGGCGCACAACCTTGCTATGGTCGGCGTGGGCGATAAAGGCAACACGCGTCGCGCGTTTACCGACGTGGTGAGCTCAAATTACTTCGCAGTCATGGGCGTGATGCCAGTGCAGGGCCGGGCATTCACGGCGGAAGAGGAAACACCCGGCCGCGACGCGGCGGTGGCGATCGTGAGTTACAACTATTGGAAGAAGGAAGGGCTCAACCCCGCGATGCTGGGCTCGATCATCACGATCGACAGCCGCCCTTTTACCGTGATCGGAATTTTGCCGAAAGGGTTCACGGGCACGACGCAAATCTTCGCGCCGGAGATTTGGTTGCCGCTCGGGGTTTACGATCAGGTCGCGAACGATTTCGAGACGGGCGCCAAGGACAAGCTCGATAATCGCGGTGGCAGACAGTTCATGATCGTCGGCCGGTTGAAACCGGGTACGACAGCCGCCGCGGCGACCTCGTCATTGAAGACTTTAGCCGCGAGTCTCGAGCAAGCCTACCTGGTCGAGCAGAAGGACCAGACGTTCATGATCGAACAGCTCTCTCGTTTTTCCCTGAGCACGAGTCCCACCAGCGGTAATAACATCAAACGCGTGGCACCTCTTCTCTTCGGAATGTCCGGCGTGGTGCTGCTGGTCGCCTGCCTGAACCTGGCCAACATGTTGCTCGCGCGCGGCACGGCGCGGCGAAAAGAAATTGCGATCCGGCTGGCGCTGGGCGCGAGTCGCTGGCGGATCGTGCGCCAGTTGCTCATCGAAGGTCTTGTCCTGGCCGTGACCGGCGGATTTTGCGGGATGCTGCTGGGTCTTTGGTCGTCCGATTTTCTGGTGGCGTCGTTAGGTAAAGCGCTGCCGATCGATATGGTCTGGTCGACTGGACTGAGCGCGCCGGTGCTGGTGGCGACGTTTACATTTTGTCTTCTCGGGACGCTGGCCTTTGCGCTCGGGCCGGCGCTGAAGTTGTCGAAGTCCGCGGTCATTGGCGACTTGAAGGAACACGCGGGGGAAGATGCAGTCCTCAGGCGCTGGAAATTTCTGCCGCGCAATCCGCTGGTGGTGGTGCAGATCGCCTTTTCGCTTGCGCTGCTAACGGCGGCCGCGCTCTTCATTCGCGGCGCGGGCAAAGCAGCTTCGGTCGAGACCGGCTTGCAGACGAAGTCGAATTACCTTTTGGAAACTGACGCAAGTCTCGCGACTTACGATCAGACGCGCGCGCTGAATCTGTATCGCACCATGGAGGAGCGCTTCGCGGCCTTGCCCGGCGTCGAAAGCACCAGCATCTCTTCCTCCGTCCCGTTTGGGCTGATGTCGCTCGACAAAAAGGTGCAACGAGGCGGAGCCAATCCGGCGCCGGATGCGAAGCCGGCCAATGCGGCGGAAGGTCGGACCTTCGATGCGCGCTTGAACAGCGTGGGTGCGGATTATTTCAAAACGGTGGGACTGCCGTTGTTGCGCGGTCGCGCCTTCAACGCAGCGGAAGCGATGCATCAAACGTCGCCGACGGTCGCCATCATCGATGAAGTGCTGGCGAAGAAGTTGTGGCCCGATGGCGATGCACTCGGCCAGCGGATTCAATTTGCGGAAAAGGACGCGTCGCATGCGAAAGAGGGCGCCGAGACGAGAGCGCAGATCGAGATCGTCGGCATTGTGCCTTACACGCACGAGAGTTTGTTTGAGAAAGATCCGGGCGGCACGCTTTACCTCCCCTTCGCCGGCGGTTTTCAGAGCAACGTTTTCTTTCATCTCAAATTCGCGCCGGGCGCCGGCCGCGATACCGGTGCGACCATAGATCTTATTCGGCGCACCACGCGCGAGGTCGATGCGGCCGTTCCGATCTTGAGTCTGAAAACTTTCACGCAACATCTCGATAGCAATTTCGAACTCTGGATCGTGCGCGCGGGCGCGGCGTTGTTCAGCGTCTTTGGTGGTCTGGCTTTGGCGCTGGCGACAGTGGGCGTGTATGGGGTGAAGGCCTACTCGGTCGCGCGTCGCACTAGAGAAATTGGAATCCGGATGGCGCTGGGCGCGCAGCGCAGCGCCGTTTTGAAAATGTTCCTGCGCGAAGGCTCGATCATGCTGGCATGCGGGCTTGTGCTCGGATTGCTGCTGGCAGCGGCCACCGGCAAACTCATCAGCGGAATGCTCTATGACATCGGCGCGCTCGATCCGCTCGCGTTCACGATCGCGCCGGTAGTGCTCGCGGCCGCGGCGTTACTCGCGACCTGGCTGCCCGCGCGGCGCGCCACGCGGATCAGTCCGATGGCCGCGCTTCGCACCGAATAGTGCTCTTCTCCAGCCAGTCGATCGCACGCCCCTAACGAGTTGAAACCGGCGTGTTGCTGGAAACGATTTTGAATTTCCAGTTTTCCATCGGCGTGCCCGGTGTCTTCAGGTTGGAGGTCAAATAGTAAAGACGTTTCGTGGCCGGATAATCAGGTGCCTCGTCAAAACGCATCTTCAAGTAGTAAGGCGGGATGCTTTGGTAGTAGATCGTGGCACTCAAGGTCAGGGACTCCGGGTTCAATCCATTCAGCGGCACTTCATAGGTCACCGTGCTTGTCCCGCTGCCATCCTGGTAATGAGTGTCGTCGCCCACGGCTTCCGGATAGGTCGCATGCAGAAAGGCGCCGGAGAGCGAAGGATCGGGTCCTTTCGCGGACCAGCCCAGCGGCAGAAGCCGGTTATCTTTCACCGGCGTATCGCGCCGGATAAAGCTGGTGGTGAATTTCCCATCGGCATCCTGCATTAATTCCTCAAAAATCTGGACCTGATCCTGGCGCGTGATGGTATGCCCCGGCTGGTCGTAATAATGAGGCTGGTAATGCTGACTGGGTTTGGCCGACTCGTCCTGGTAAGGCTCGAAAAATTCAGACGGCAGCGGCTGGTTCTTTTCATCGACGATAATCCCGAGCTCATTCGTGCGGCCGGAAGCCCACACCGTTTCGTTGGTGCCTTTATCGACGACCTGAAACTCGATGAAGGCGCGGCGGAACCCCACGCCACTGGGAAAGCGATGTCCGGTCTTATTGGTCACGGTTACATTCGCCACCAGCTTCTCCTTACTGACCGAGACCGAAGTAACTGTGACTGAGGCCGTAGTACTCTGAGCTTGCTCGACGAAGGCATCGATCGCGTTCGGAAGGTCCGCGTTCACCTCCAGCATGTAGTCATTCTGCCGGACGCCGAGCACCTCGTTAAAGGGAAGGCTCTTGTCTGGGTTCGGCTTGAAGTCGGTCATGAACTGGGAAAACATTTCGAGCAGCGGCACATTCAGACCCTGCAACTGATGCCGCACGAATCCCTTGTCCCGGAACCGCACCTGAATCTTGTCTGCGGGCAGGCGATGTTCCGCCGCGGGATACTGGTCGTCCTCGATTGTGGCTATCGGTTGCTTAATGAGCGGCACGTTAATTGTGCCGGTAGAGTTACTGTAGCTCGAACGCATGTGACAATCCTGGCACGTTTGCGCCTTGGGGTTCTGGCCGAACTCATCCTGGTAGCTGCTATTGAGCCACTCCAGATAAGTCAGTTGCTCCAGGTTGTGGCCCATTGGCTTCTGGTCGACAACCGGCAAGTTGATCGAATGACAACTTGCGCACATCCGCGAGGTCTTGATAAAGCGATCGTGCTTCGGTTTGATCCCAAGCGCATTGTTCATCGGATCGGTTACGATGAGCTTGTTTTCGAAGGGTCCGGCTAACTCGTCGGCCTTGCCGGTGTGAAACTGGCCCGTGATCGAATGCTCGAGAAAGTATTTTAAGGGCGGCACGCCCGGCGGAGTCTTGTCCTCCACAATGTGATGGCAAGCCATGCAGCTTACTCCGTCACGCGCGAGAGCCCCATACTTGAAGTTCGGGTCTTTCATCTGCGTTTGGTAAACCACTTCGCGATCGAAGTCCGCCTCTCCGCCATGGTCCAAGTCGAACTGGCGTTTGCCCATCACTCCATGACAGCGGAAGCAGGTATTAACTACTTCGCGGGCCAGTTTCTCTCCCTCGGCCTTATTCTTGAAGGTCTTCAGGTAAGCCAGCTCACTGTCGAGTTGGGAATAGAAGATCGGGTCGCGCCCCGCCAAGCCCATGGGCGACCAGCGCCACTCGCCAAAGGGCGAGACATTCATCAAAGGCGTCTTGCCGTCGGCCTGAGTTGGGCCCGTGTAGACCATGGTGTTGACCTTGGCCAGCGCTCCGTGACAACCCATGCATGAATCCGAAGTAAGGAACTGCTGTGGACCTTTGTGGTCCGCGACGATGTGATCGTAGGTCTCTGGCGGGATCTTCTTCACCTCATTCAACGGCACCGGAGAAATTGAGTTATAGAACTTCACGAAAGCTGGGTTGAGACTCGACGAGATGTGGGGCCCGGTCGCTTCTTTTGCCGGTGGCATTAGTGCCATGTCGTCGTGATGACTCATGGATTGTTTTCCCTGATGAATTTCGGAAGGAGTCGTCGCGCCTTCAGGCGGTGGCTTCCCCTGGTTTACTGTCGTTGAGGGTGCTGCCGGCGTTGGCGAAGGCGGCGTTGCCCAGGAAAGGTCCACGAAATAAGTCAAGGGCTGGCCGGGGTGACCTTTGATGTTACTTAGAGAAGCAAAGGTAAACTCTTTCTCCGCGGAGGTGTGACACCTGGCGCAATACAATCCGAAACCGGAGTTAGGGACGGAGTAGGGAGGCTTACTATTGTCATCGATCGTCTGGTCCTTCCAGATCTCGGCCCAATACCAACCGTCCTTCGAGCCTTTGGAATCCTTGATCATGACCGTCCAGTCCGTCACCGGCGGCGGCGCCTGGAGCTGATATTGAGCGGCCGGCGCGGAATACTGCTCTTTGATGATCATGGCGCCATCGGGGATCGTCCCGGTCCGGCCTTCGATGAGCCAGGTCATGATTTCCGGCGAGTAATAAATCTTCACTGTCGGATGCACGCCGTAGGAAATCCTGTTGATGAAAGGACCGGTATCGCGCAGGCCTTTGTCTTCGCTCCAACCGAGGAGCTGGTAATCGCCGTGCTGAAGAAAACCGGTCAGGATCTTTTGGAATTCCGGCAGCCGGTCCGGAAGGAACGTGCTAGGCAGCGGCAGATTTGAGTTCTTACTTGCGACCTTCTCGGGTCCTGAACATATCACCCTGGAGAAAAGAAGGAAGCACACTGCTACGACGCCGCTCACCGCGATCGCCAGTAACCAGCGCCTTGATTGTGCGAGCATCTATCAGGGGGACTTTCTGTATTCGCCGCGGATCCTTTTCGATCCAACGGCAAAGCTCTTACTTTTTCGTCTGCCGCGGATCGTCCGCCGGATTTACGTAATTGATCTCGAATGGACCCATGGCGTGAACCTGGACGATGCATTCGCCCTTGCTCGAGACGAAATGCTGCATGCCCGCGGGCATCACCGCGAAGCCGCCGGCCTTCATCTCCGTGAGGTTGGCTTCATCGAACTTGGGACCGTGCCCGAGATGAAAAGTTCCCGAGATGACCGTCACTGCTTCCGCGGTCGGGTGGGTGTGCGGCGGGATTTTGTATCCGGCCGGTGTTTGGAGCCGCACCGTAAACGGTCCCGCTTTCCCGGGATCACCTTCCAGGACCGCCATCTTGGCGCCGGCTGGAAGCGAGGGAGGAGCGTCCGCCCATTTCAGGTCTGCCGGATTCAACATCACATGTCCGGCCGTGGCGACGCTGGTCGATTTCTCCGGCTCTTTCGTTTTTGTTTTTTCTTCTGCGGCGAATGCAAGCGAACCAAGCGCCAGGGCGGCGCCGAATAACACGAAAGAAGTGAGTTGTTTCATATTGTTTAGGACTTTCTGGTTTCGAGAATCGCCAGACGCATCCGGCGGCGTCAAGCAGTTCTTGTTTGGGCCCGGTATCGCAGAGCGGCGTGTTTGGGCTACATTCGCGGTCACAATGAAGATTCTGGTCCGCGTTATTCTGCTCCTTCTGCCGATGAGTGTTCTCGCGGAGGAGGGTGCGCCTAAGTTCGACGCCGCGGCCGCGGAACGTTTCGCGAACCTCGCTCTGGCCTGCGTGGGCAAGGAATATCCGAACAAGATCAGCCATACTTTAAACAGCGATGCCGACGTCGCGCCGCCGAGAAAATTGACGCCCGCTTTCTACGGCTGCTACGACTGGCATTCGTCCGTGCACGGGCATTGGCTGCTCGTGCGCCTGGCGAAAACTTTCCCGGAAGCGCCGTTTGCGAAACCGGCTCGCGAGGCGCTGCGAAAAAGTCTTACGGCCGACAATTTGAAACAGGAAGCGGCTTATCTGCGCGGCGATGGCCGGGCCAGTTTCGAACGGCCCTACGGAATGGCCTGGCTGCTTCAGTTGATCGTGGAGCTGCGCGAATGGGACGATCCGCAGGCGCGCGAGATGGTGGCAAACTTGCGTCCGCTCGAAGAGGCGATCCTTGAGCGACTCAAGATCTGGCTGCCGAAGCTCTCGCATCCGGTCCGCATCGGCGAGCATAACCAGACTGCGTTCGCACTCGGCCTGATGCTCGACTACGCGCGAGCCACCAAGAATGAAGACTTCACCAAATTGCTGACTGCAAAGGCGCGCGCGTTCTATCTCGCGGATAAGGATTGTGCGATGAGCTACGAGCCGTCCGGCGAGGATTTTCTTTCGCCCTGTCTCGGTGAAGCGGACGCGATGCGCCGCGTGCTTCTGCCGAATGAGTTCGCAAAATGGCTGCGCGAATTCCTCCCGCGGATCCCGACCGAAACCAAGACCGATTGGCTGCCGGTCACGGTCTCGCCCGATCCGAGCGATCCGAAGCTCGCACATCTCGATGGCTTAAACCTGAGCCGCGCCTGGATGCTGGAAGGCATCATCTCCGGATTAACCGCTGACGATCCACGTCGGCCCGCGCTCGCGGCGACCACGGCAGCGCACCGCCGGGCTGGTTTGGCGGCGGTAACCGGCGCGCACTATGAAGGCGGACATTGGCTGGGAAGTTTTGCCGTTTACCTTGTCACGCAGCGCGGCCTTTCGCCCGGCAACTCGAAGTAAACATTCTCCACCCACCCGATGCGCCGATTTCCGTGGACGATTGGTTTCTCTGTCGCGTTGCTCGCGTTGCTGGCTCCGCCCCGAGCAGCCGCGCAGGAAAAGGAACTGACGGCGCTCGAGATTTTCGACCGCGCCCTGGCCGCGTTCGAAAACCAGCGCCTCGCGCTGCGCGAATGGCAATACCATCAAACCCTCACCACGCACCAATTCGACGGCAGCGGCAAAGTCTTGGCGCGCGGGACCTGGCAATCGATCGTGCGCCCCGGAGATCCGAGGCCTTTGGAGTACACCGCCGAACGAATGGAGGGTAAGCTTTCGTTTTTCAAAGCGGGAGAAAGCAGCGAGGGCGCGGCGGCCGCTGCACCGGCGCAAAAATCGAAAGCCACCGAAGAGTCGAAAGAAAAAAACCAGGCCGAATCCGCCGTGGAAGCGGTCCGGAAATACACCCTGCGCGATCGCTACAATTGGAAACGGCTGCCGGATGAAAGCGCGGCCGGTGAGAGCGCCTACGTGCTGGCCTTCGAACCCAAGCCGCGGCAAAACACGAAGTCGCGCGAAGAGCGCTTCTTTGGCCTGCTCGCCGGGCGAATGTGGGTGAGCCGAAACGATTTCTCCATTCTGAAAGCCGAGGCGGCGCTCCAATCTCCCTGCCAACTTTTCTGGATCATCGCCCGGGTGACCGTCTTCCAGTTTACTTATGATCTGGAGCCGGCTCGGAGCAGTCCACGGTTTCTTCGCGGCTGCAAAGCGACGGCAAGAACGGTCGTCTCATTTCCGTTCTACGCGGTCCGGCAACGGCATTGGCTCATCGCCGATAAGTTCGAGCCGCGCACGCCGCGCGGGCTCGCGCTGAAAAATCCGAAGCCGAGTTTGTCGCCGAGATCAGAAGAATACTGATCTCTATTCTTCGTCGCCGACGACGAGATGGATCACTCCGGCCGGATCGGAAATCCAGAAGCCGTCGAAGTCTTCGCGCAATTGTTCCACTTCGTCCCGGCGCGGGACGCCGTTGATCTTCAAGTAGGAGGCGGCGGCTTCGGTGTCGTTCGTTTCCAGCTCGAGCCAGATATCGGGATGGCTCAGATTCGGCACGCGATCGAGCCAGAGCCGATTCGGACCGAATTGAAAAATGCAGCCATCCGCCTCTTCCTCGATCACCGGCAGCCCGAGAGTGTCGCGATAAAAAGCGAGCGTCTGTTCGTAAGTGTGGCTCGGGCATTTGATGGCGATGTTCGCGCCGCCGGAGAATTGTGGACCATTGACGTTTGCGACCATGAGAGAAAGAGAGAGCGCGGTTTAGAGTTGTTTCAGAATCTTTCGCGCGAGCGTTTTTGTTTTCTCGAGCGCTGCTTTTTCGTCATCGATCCCGCCGATCCCGACGGTGATGAAGGCGTTGCCTTTCACGACGTAAAGCATGAACTCGCGCGAACCGCCCCCGCTCAGCAGACTGGCCTTGTCCCCAAAACCGGAGAGCGGTTTGATCCTCGGGTTCCCCGCGCTCAAGGCGTCGAGTTGCTGTTTCGGCTCGAGCTGGCCCGCCGCGGCCTGGCGCACGCGCAGAACCAGCGACTTGCCTGGATTCTGGCTGTAATAATTGCAGCGCGAGTAATAGCCATCCGCTCCCTCGCCATTGCGCGGCTGCGGTTCCTTGACCGGTTCGCCGAGTGCGGCTTCGGCGTCCGCTCTGGTGATAACGGCCGACACATCGATCCGTTTTTGTTCCGCGCCTCGAAGATTTGTCAGCGTGCAGGCAATCGCCATGACAGCCGCCGCGGCGGTGATCCTGCGCATGACGCTTATCCGCCCGCGGCGCCTTCGCCGCCCGGTTCCGTCATTGCGATCGGATCGAGCGCGTGCGCGAGCTCAGCCGGCGGCAGCACTTTTTTCTCGAGGCAAATTTCACGCACCGTCTTTCCGGTTTTCGCGCTTTCCTTCGCGATCTCGGCCGCGCGATCGTAGCCGATTTTCGGGGCCAGGCTCGTAACCATCGCCATGGAAAGCTCGACCAATTCGCGGCAACGCTCTTCGTTCGCCTCGATCCCAATCACACATTTCTCGCAGAACGCATCGCAGGCGTTGCCGAGAAGCCGGATGCTTTCGAGAAGGTTGTAAGCCATGACCGGCATCATGACGTTGAGCTCGAAGTTTCCGTTCGCGCCCGACCAGGTGATGCAGCTGTCGTTGCCGATCACCTGCGCGCAAACCATCATCAGCGCTTCGCACATGACCGGGTTCACCTTGCCCGGCATAATCGAGCTACCTGGTTGGGTGGAGGGCAAGCGGATTTCGCCGATGCCGCAACGCGGTCCGCTCCCGAGCCACCGAATGTCGTTCGCGATTTTAAAAAGACTGACGGCGACTGTCTTCAAATGGCCGCTGGCTTCCACCACGGCGTCCTTTGAGCCTTGCGCTTCGAAATGGTTTTTCGCTTCGCGGAATTTGATCCCGGTGCGCTGCTCGAGATGCCGCATTACTTTCGCGGGAAATTCCAGGTGCCGGTTCAGGCCGGTACCGACCGCCGTCCCGCCGAGAGGAAGTTCCTGCAGAACCGCGATCGCCCGTTGCACGCGTTCGCGCGCGTAAGAAATTTGCTGGGCGTAACCGCCGAACTCCTGACCGAGCCGCACCGGAGTCGCATCCATCAAATGGGTCCGGCCAATCTTGATGATCTCCCAGAACTCCTTCGCCTTCGCGTCGAGCGCGTCATTCAACTTTTCCAGCGCCGGCATGAGGCAGTCCTGAAGTTGTTCGGCCGCGCTAACGTGAATAGCTGATGGGATCACGTCGTTACTGGATTGGCCCATGTTGACGTGATCGTTCGGATGGACCGGATCTTTCGCGCCGATCGGCTTTCCAGCAAGCTGGCAGGACCGGTTCGCGATGACCTCGTTCGCGTTAGTGTTCGTGCTCGTGCCCGAGCCGGTCTGGAAAATGTCGAGCGGAAAATGCTCGTCGAGCTTGCCTTCCACTACTTCTTCCGCCGCCTGGACGATGAATGCGCTCCGATGCGAATCGAGCAAGCCAAGATCGGCATTGGCCTGGGCCGCGGCCCACTTGATCAGGCCGAGCGCGCGAATGAAAGGACGCGGGAATCGGTAGCCACTGATCGGAAAATTGAGGACCGCGCGCTGAGTGGAGGCGCCGTAGAGCGCGGATTCCGGCACGGACATTTCGCCCATGGAATCCTTCTCGACTCGGGTCGATCGGGACGTCATGCCGAGCGATGGTTTGTGGAGAGTTCCGCCGTCCGCCGCAGAGGGCGCCGATGGCCATTCAGCCGGTTCGTTTTTTGGAAAACGGTGATGAACATCGGTGGAATATTTTGCAGGAAATACTCCGAGTCCGCGCGATGGAACAAGGTAGCGTGCTGCCGGAGTTCGTTCGTGACCTGGTAGATAATGAAGCTGCCGCCATCCGCCAGCGCTTCGTAGGTTTTCTCGAGCAAGGCGCGTTTCTTTTTAATCTCGAGAATACTGAAGGGGATCCCGGAAAGAATGTAGTCACAATGAGGAATGCCGCGGTGCTCCAGTTCCTCCGGCAAACGGGCCGCGTCCCCATTCACGACATGGACGCGAGGGTCGCCGGCGAACTGGCGCTTGAGGTCACGGCAAAAGGCCGGGTCCAGCTCGAACAGGAGCAATTTTGAATCAGCCGACATCCGGCGCGCGATCTCGCGGGAGTGAACGCCCTCGCCCGGTCCATACTCCGCGATCACGCGCGGTTGGCTGAAATCCATCTTCCGCGCCACTCGTTTCACCAGCGCCTTTGAGCTCGGCATGATCGAAGCGATTTGAAAGGGACGTTGCAGAAACCGCTTGAAGAAGAGAGCGCTCATGAAGGTGGGAATAGTCCACCTCGCTTCCCCCCTTGTCCAGCGATGAAGTAGGCCAGAGCCCCGGCCTGTTTCGCGACATTTGCGGGGCAATCCGCGGTTTTTGGGTCGTGCGCCGAGGCCGTTCCCAGGCCGTTCCAACGAGAAAACCGGAATGAAGGATTGACACGGACTATAAATGTTATAATGCTCTGATAGCGAAAAGGCTTGCCCATCGGAGCGCAAGTTGCTGTTTTTCTCCAATGCATAACCTCTTAACGGTCAAGGAAACGGCCAAATACCTCCGGATTCCGTTGCCGACCGTTTACTATCTGGTGCAGCGCGGCCAGCTCCCGGCCATCCAGATCGGTGGCCGTTGGCGCATCAAAAAAGCGTCGCTCGACAAGGACATTTTGAAGGAAGACAAGTCGGGGCAACCAACTGTGCTTGTGGTCGATGACGACGAGAGCCTTCAAAGCTTGTTCAAGATTTTCCTGAAGAAAATCGGGTTCAGCCGTGTCGTGGTCGGCACGGTGAAGGAAGCAATTGCGGCGCTCGCGAAACAGAAATTCGACCTTCTTTTCCTCGATTTGAAATTGCCCGACGGCCCGGCTGACGATGTCTATGATGCCGCGAAAAAGGCCGATCCGGAATTGCCCATCGTGGTTATCACCGGTTATCCCGACAGCGAAATGCTCGATCGCATTCTGTCGAAGGGTCCTATCACTGTCCTGAAAAAGCCGCTCAAAGTGGAGCAGCTTCAGCAGACGGTCCGCATTCTCGGGCACAAAGACGCCGCCAAGCTCGCGGCCTGACTTCGCGCGCGCCGCGCATTTTGGAATGGAGACGCTGCGTGTCCATTCTCCTTGATCAACTTGCCAACCAAATGGCGGCAGTCCATAATCTCGAACCTCATTTCCGACGCGCGGTTAGCTCAGTGGTAGAGCACTACCTTGACACGGTAGGGGTCACAGGTTCGAACCCTGTATCGCGCACCATCTCTAAGTCGGGCGCTGTTTTCTAAAATCTTCTCGACACCATCCTGCCGGGCGTTTGACCCTACCTGTGTGGTCGTGAAAAAATCCGCGCGAGCCAAAGCCGTGTCGTTGCTCACAGTCCTGACGCTGTTCGCCATGCCGGGATGCCAGCGGTCGCGGGAACAAACTCACGCGCGCGCAGTCGCCGAACGCGTGAAGGCCGAATTCCTGCACGCTTGGGCGAATTACGAACGTTATGCGTGGGGTCATGACGCCTTGCGGCCTTTGAGCAAGACCGCGCACGATTGGTATGGGCAATCGCTTTTGATGACGCCGGTCGATGCGCTCGACACTTTGATCTTGATGAAGCTCGACGCCGAAGCCGCGAAAGCGCAGGCGCTCATCGTTAAGGATCTCTCTTTTGATCGCGACATCTATGTCAAGAATTTCGAGATAACGATCCGGCTGCTGGGCGGATTGCTTTCGAGCTACCAACTCACCGGCGACAAACGCCTGCTGGACCTGGCCGAAGATTTGGGAAATAGACTTCTTCCCGCCTTCAATTCACCAACTGGGCTTCCTTACGTCTATGTTAACCTTCGCACCGGCCAGGTCCGCGATCCCATGTCGAATCCCGCGGAAACCGGCACGCTCCTCCTCGAATTCGGCGCGTTAAGTAAACTGACGGGCAAGCCGATCTTCTACGACACAGCGAAACGAGCCCTGGTTGAGACCTACAAACGCCGTTCGCCGATCGGTCTGGTCGGGTCCACCATTAATGTCGAAACCGGCGCGTGGACCGATAACGACAGTCACATCAGCGGGGGGATCGATTCCTACTACGAATACCTTTGGAAGTGCTGGCTTTTGTTTGGGGACAAAGAGTGCCTCGAGATGTGGAACGCGAGTATTCCCGCGATCAATCAATACCTTGCCGATGAGGTCGGCGGCGAACTATGGTACGGCCACGCGGACATGGTCACGGGCAAGCGCACCGAGACCACCTACGGAGCGCTCGATGCCTTCTTCCCGGCCGTGCTTGCCCTTTCCGGCGACGTGCCGCGTGCCCGCCGGCTCCAATCCTCCTCCTTCAAGATGTGGAATTTGCACGGCATCGAACCGGAAGTCATCGATTACAAAACGATGGAGGTTAAAGCAAAGACCTATCACCTGCGTCCGGAGATCGTGGAATCGACCTACTACCTTTATCACTACACGAAGGATCAGCAGTATCGGCAGATGGGCGAGACGATCTTCAACGACTTCGTTAAGTATTGTCGCACCGAAGCCGGTTACGCTGCACTTTCCGACATCGTCACCAAACAACAACGCGACGAGATGGAGAGCTTCGCCCTCGCCGAGACATTCAAATATTTCTATCTCCTCTTCGCGGCTCCCAGCGCTTTGGAGTTCGACAAGGTTGTTTTTAACACCGAAGCACACCCGTTTCGCCGCACCTGGTGAAAATTTTCTTCCTTCGCTTTTGCTGCCTGCTCTTGCTTGCACCAGCGGTGTTTGGCGGATCGCCCGCAACGGATTCAAATCGACTTTCTGATTTCGTGCGTCCCTTCGTCGGGACCCAGGGAGAAGGCAATACCTACCCGGGGCCGTCGGCGCCATTCGGCATGGTTCAGTTGGGGCCGGACACGGAGAAGGAGCTTTGGGAAACCGCTTCGGGGTACGAATACTCCGATCCCACGATCATGGGGTTTAGCCTGACGCATTTGAGCGGAACGGGAATTCCCGATCTGGGCGACTTTCTTTTCGTGCCGCAGGTAGGCGAACCGAAATTTGTTTCGGGAACCAAGACCGATCCCGACTCAGGGTATCAGTCGCGCTATTCCCATGACGAAGAAACTGCTTCGGCCGGTTACTACAAAGTGAAGCTGCAAAAGTCCGGCGTAACGGTCGAACTGACGGCAGGCGAACGCGCGGGGATGATGCGAATGACTTTCCCGGCGAGCGACGATGCCTCGATCCTGACCGACCTGACCCATGTATTGAATGGCAAGAAGTGGAAGGTTATTTGGTCGCATCTTCGCGTGGAGGACAACTCGACCATCACCGGTTTTCATCTCGTGAATGGCTGGGCCAAAGAGCGGGCTCTCTATTTTGCGGCCCGCTATTCAAAGCCATTCGATAAAGCCGAAATCCTCAGTGACGGAAAACCGGTCGTCTATAATACCTACCGGTTTCGGAGCGAGAAGGAAGCCACGGGCACCAACCTTCAATTCCTCGCCCACTACAAAACCGGCGACCGACAAACCATCGTCATCAAGGTAGCTGTCTCTGCCATCAGCGCCGAGAACGCCCTCAAGAACCTCGATACTGAGATTCACGACTGGAATTTCGAGAAAGTGCGGGAACAGACGCGAACTAAATGGGACAAGGAACTGGCTCGCATCGAGATCGAAGGTTCGCGGGAAGAAAAGGAAACTTTCTACACTTCGCTCTACCATGCCTTTCTCGCCCCGAGCCTTTACCAGGACGTGACCGGCGAGTATCGCGGACTGGACCAAAATATCCACCAGGCCAAGGGCTTCACGAACTACACGATTTTTTCGCTCTGGGACACCTACCGCGCCACCCATCCGCTCTTCGCCTTGATCCAGGCGCCCCGCGACGCCGACATGATCAACTCCATGCTCGCGCACTATGATCAAAGCGTGGAGCACATGCTCCCCATCTGGTCGCTTCAGGCCAATGAGACCTGGTGCATGGTCGGTTATCACGCGGTCCCGGTCATCGTGGATGCTTACCTTAAAGGTGTGCCCGGAATTAATCGGGACCGGGCATATGACGCCATCAAGACGACCGCGACGAATCCAAGATACGACAATGTCGCGACCTACGCGAAGCTTGGTTGGGTTCCGTTCGACAAAGAGAACGAGTCAGTCTCGAAGACGCTGGAATACGCCTACGACGATTACTGCATCGCCCGGATGGCAAAGGCGCTCGGCAAACGGGACGACTTCGCCGTTTTTTCCAAACGAGCTGCCAGTTACAAAAATCTCTTCGATCCATCCGTAGGCCTGATGCGCGGAAAGGATTCGCAAGGCAAGTGGCATACGCCTTTCAATCCGCATTTCTATGATGAGACTGCCGGCGTCAACGATTTCACCGAAGGAACCAGTTGGCAGTATTCCTGGTACGTTCCGCACGACGTGCCCGGTTTGATGGCGCTTATGGGAGGCCGGGAAGCGTTCGCGAAGAAACTCGACGACCTGTTTACTTTTAAGGAAGCCGATAAGAGTAAAGGTGTGTCCGACATCCAGGGGCGAATCGGAGAATACTGGCATGGCAACGAGCCGAGCCATCACGTGATCTATCTCTACTCCTACGCGGGCCAGCCTTGGAAAGCGGCGGAGCGTCTCCACGAAATCGTGACAACGCAGTATGGTAACAAGCCAAATTCGCTCAGCGGCAATGACGACTGCGGCCAGATGTCCGCCTGGTATATGTTTACCTGTCTCGGCTTTTATCCGGTCTGTCCGGGGAGCGACTACTACGCGATCGGCGCGCCGCAACTCAGGAAGGCCAAGCTAAACCTTTCGAACGGGAAGAAGTTCACCACGATCGCAAACAATCTTTCCGCCGAGAACATTTATGTGCAATCGGTCGAGGTGAACGGGAAGAGGTTGGATAACCCCTTCCTATCCTTCGGAGAAGTAAAGAACGGCGGGACCCTGATCTTTAACATGGGACCCAGACCAAGTCAGTGGGGCACGCAACCGAAGATCCCAGAGTAGCCATGACGGTAGAATCTACCACAGGAGTGAACCACGGACGGACCTATCGGGGGCCGTTCGCGATCATGACCGTCCTTTTCTTCATGTGGGGATTCATGACTGTTTTCAACGACATTCTTATCCCGCGCTTCAAGGACGCCTTCACGCTGGATTACTTCCACGCCATGCTGGTGCAGTTCGCTTTCTTCGGTGCTTACTTTATCGGCTCGTTGCTTTACTTCGCCATCTCTGTGGCGATCGGCGATCCCATTGCCCGAATCGGATACAAAAACGGCGTGGTTATTGGACTGGTGATTTCAGCCGCAGGCAGCGCTCTCTTCTGGCCCGCTGCCACTTCTCTCTCCTACCCGCTTTTCCTGGCGGCGCTGTTCGTGGTGGGTCTGGGTTTCGCCATGTTGCAGATCGCGGCAAATCCTTATGTCACCATTCTCGGGCCGGAACGCACCGCTTCTAGCAGGCTTAACCTTGCTCAGGCCTTCAACTCGCTCGGCACGACACTGGGGCCGCTGGTAGGCGGTTATCTGATCTTCCAATACTTCGCTCGCACCGGCGCGCATGGCACGGAGTCAGTCAAGGTTCCTTACCTGGCCTTTTGCGTTGTCTTCGCGGCTCTCGCGGTAATTTTCTTCTTCGTAAACCTCCCCCATGTCGGACAGGGAAAGATCGAACCCGGATTTGCCGCGCTCAAATTTCCACATGTAGCTCTGGGGTCACTCGCGATCTTTCTTTATGTCGGCGGGGAGGTGGCGGTCGGCAGTTCGATTATTAACTTTCTCGGGCAGCCGCATGTCGCCGGCCTGACCCAACTGCAAGCGAGCGGCTACGTTTCATTGTTCTGGGGAGGCATGCTTATCGGGCGTTTCATGGGCTCGGTGGAGTTGAGCGACCTGTCAAAGGGAACGAAGCAGTTATTGCTCGGCGCCATTCCGATAGGGGCCTTTGTTATTCTTGGAGCAATTCGCGGTTGGACCGTGGTCCGCATGTATCTTCCTTTCCTCGTCCTTTGCTGGCTCCTGTTTCAGTTGGGCAAATCGCTCGCGGGCCGGACGCTGATGATTTTTTCCCTGGCGGTGGTTGCGCTGCTCGTGACGGCGATTTTGGCTGGAGGTACGCTCGCGATGTGGTGCGTGGTTGGCGCTGGCCTGTTTACTTCGATTGGTTGGTCTAACACGTTCTCGCTCGCGATTGAAGGCACGGGCATTTACAAGAGCCAGGCCTCCTCGCTTCTGGTCATGGCAATCCTGGGCGGCGCTATCCTTCCTCCCCTTCAGGGATATGTGGCCGATCATTGGAACCTGCCGATCTCCTATATCGTGCCGGTGATTGCTTATGCCTATGTGGCTTTCTACGGCTGGAAGGGACACAGGGTTGGACGAGTAACTTGTGACGGCTGATTACTCGACCGACCCGCGTGTGGTCCTAAGCCTCGATGGGGGCGGAACTAACTTTCGCTTTTTCGCCACGCAGGGTAATCGACTGATTACAAGCACGGTTACTCTTCCTTCCAGCGGCGATAACCTGGAGCGCTGTCTGGGCAACATTGTCGAGGGCTTTCGCTGGACGATGGAGCAATGTCCGCAACCGCCGGTTGCGATCAGCTTCGCCTTTCCCGGGCCGGCCGATTACCCGAACGGCGTCATCGGCGACTTACAACATCTGCCGGGCTTTCGTGGCGGCGTGGCCCTTGGTCCGATGCTGGAAGAGCGCTTTGGCCTTCCGGTTTTCATCAACAACGACGGCGACCTCTTTGTCTATGGGGAAGCGATCGCCGGTTTTCTTCCGTACGTGAACGGCCTCCTGGAAAAGGCCGGCAATCCCAAACGATACCGAAACCTTTTCGGCGTGACCCTAGGTACTGGCTTTGGCGGCGGCATTGTCCGAAATGGCAAGCTCTTCCTGGGCGACAACTCGTTAGGCTCCGAGATCTGGCTGCTGCGCAACAAGCTAAACCCGCAAACCAGAGTTGAAGAAGCGGCCGGCATCCGCGCTGTCCGGCGCATCTATGCGGAGAAGGCGGGCATCCCGTTTGCGGAAACACCGGACCCGAAACTCATCTACGCCATCGGGATAGGCGAATATCCGGGTGACGAGTGGGCGGCGCGTGAAGCATTTCACCAGATGGGTGAAGTCGTGGGCGACGCCATGGGACAAGCCTTGACCATCGTGGACGGGCTGGCGGTAGTCGGAGGCGGATTGGCTGGCGCGTGGCGTCTCTTCTCGCCCGCCCTCATGGCCGAGTTAAACAGCGCCTACGCCGCGA
Organism: Chthoniobacterales bacterium; assembly: GCA_003244145.1. GTDB lineage: Bacteria > Verrucomicrobiota > Verrucomicrobiia > Chthoniobacterales > UBA10450 > AV80. Next base: position 40,547 of record QHBM01000156.1, on the reverse strand, counting down.
GCGCGAACGAGGAGAGTGTGCGTCGCTTGATTCCGGAGGCGTTCAACCTGGAAGATGCCGCACAGATGCAAGAATTTCTTCGAACCACCACGCACGAGATTGCGGTGCCGGGCAGCATTAGAATGGCAACCTACGATGCTTCTCCGCGGATTGGCGTTGGTCTATCGCGTCCGGGCACGAGCGAAGCCGTCGCGATCGGCGCCTATGCTTTTGCGCTCCGCAAACTGGATTCAGCGCGCGAGAGCTAAACCGCGACCGATTCCCTCTCGACGCTTCGATTCGCCACAGTTTTCTTGCTGCTCCGATAACGCCAAGTGGCGAAACCGACGAACAACAGGTCCGCGATGACGAAACTCGCGACGTAGGTTTCGCCGCCAATGCCGAAGCCATAACTGTGCAAGCCTTTGCCGAGAACGAAGTTCACGCCATACCACGCCATCAGGACCGCGAGAAAACAAACCACGCTCGCCACCACCAAACCGAATTGCGTCCACCAGCCCGCGAGCCGGCCGTGGAGCGTGAGGATATAACAAAGCAGCGCAATCAGCGCCCAGGTTTCCTTCGGATCCCAGCCCCAAAAGCGGCCCCATGAATAATTCGCCCAGACGCCACCGAGGATTGTTCCCGCCGCCAGCAAAATCACGCCGAGCTGAAGCACCCGGTAAAGCCAGAAATGCATCGGCTGGTCCCCGCGCGCGGAAACGGGATTGCGCGCATAGCGATAAAGCAAAATGTGGCCGAATCCCATCGCAAGGGCGAAGGCCGCGTAGCTCAACGTGATGGTGAGGACGTGAATCGTGAGCCAGAAATTATCGCGCAAAACCGGCACGAGCGGATCGATACTCGACGGCATCGCGATCGGCATTTGATGCACGAGCAACAGCGCGACCAGCGAGACCGGCAAGGCGGCGAGCAGATAGACCGGCGTCCGGTATCGCGCGAAAAAGATCATCCCGAAAAACGAAACGGCGAACGAAACCCAAATGATCGACTCATACATGTTTGTCACCGGCGGCCGGCCCGCGATCAGGCAGCGCATCGCGATGCCGCTGGCGTGAAAGAGCAGGCCGACGATCGCGAGCGAAACGCCGATCTTTTTCAGGATCGAGGCGCCGTCGCGCGACCTCGCGTAGGCAATCCCCAGCAGGAGAAGCGCAACCCCATACGACCAGGCGGCGCGGTAAAAGCCGTCCCAGTGATTGTAAAAATATTCGAGCCGCAACTGCGATTCCTCGGGGTAAATCTTCGGGCTCAAGCCGCGCAAGCCATCGCGAAGCTGGTTCGCCGCGCGGCCGAAGGCGAAGCCGTCGCCGCGCACATAGGAGTTCGCCATCGTCTGCAATTGCGTCTGCACCGGGGCGAACTGCGCCTCCTGATAATGTTCCGCAAAAGCCGGCGGCACGATCCACGGGTCGGTCGTTTTCGCGGGCGCCGGCACGAGGAGAAACGCGCTCCCATCCATGACGTGCGCGAAGAGTGCGAGCCGTTCGCTCACGTTCATGACTTCACTTTGCACGCGCGAAAGCGGCTTTTCCGCTTTGCGGAGGGCGTGCGCTTCGCCCGCGAGCCGGTTCAACTCCGGCAGCGCCGTCAATTGCGCGAACGAAAAACGTTTCTTCGTTTTGTCGAGGCCGAGCTGTTCAATCAACTGACCTAGCGACACCAGGATCATCGGCTCTTCCTGCCATTTGTGAGTGTCGAGCAGCATGGAAAGGACGAAATCGTTCGCCTCCCAGGTCTTGGCGTCCGAGGTGTAACTCGAGCGGCCCGTGATCTTGATCAGGGTCTCGCGCGCGAAGGTGTCGATCGGCTTGCGGCGCCCGCCATCCTGGATCGCGAGCAAACCGAACTGCTTGAAATCGAGCGAGCTCGAATCCGCCGCCGGCATGTCGGCCGTCTGAGCGAAACAGATCCCGCATAGAAGCAGGCTCATCGCGGAAAGGAAAAATCGGAAACGCATAAGGAAAGAGTGATAATGTGTGCCTCGTTGCGCCTACTGTCGAGCGTGGCCTTCCCGCTCCGCCTCGGAGGAATTCCATTCCGGCGGTTCTCGATTATTCTTCTTCATGAGAACACTATTTTTGCTCGCCGCGATTTTCCTGCTCGGCGTTGTGACGTCCCAGGCTGAGCCCGCGCCCCCAATCAAGATCGGCGCATTTACCTTTACCGTGCCCGATGCATGGAAAGCCGCGACGCCCTCTTCGCCGATGCGAAAAGCGCAGCTCGAAGTCGGGCCAGACGGAGCGAAGGCGGAAGTGACGTTCTTCCAATTCGGCACCGGCCAGGGCGGGACGGCGGCCGACAACGTCGCCCGGTGGTATGCCCAATTCCCCGGGAGCGAACAAAACCGGATCACCGAAAACGTTCAGGTTGGTTCGGTGAAGATCACTTTCGTCATGACCGACGGCACTTTCAGCAGCGGCATGCCCGGCGGTCCGACTACGCCGATGCCCGGTTACGCGCTTTGCGGCGCGATCCTCGAGAACGCGGATGGAAACGTCTTCATCAAAATGACTGGACCGATCGCGACCGTGAAAGCGTCGACCGACGCCTTCAAGAAAATGGTTTCGGAAGCGGCCAAGACCGCCGCGCCCAAGGCGTAGCCGGCGGAATTCAATCTTGAAACCCGGTAGCCAGAAGAATTCAGCTGAAAGCGCCGGATGGGTGGCCGAGCTAAAGGGCGAGTGAGTCGCCCCCGGCCAAAGGTCAGCTCAAACTGCGCTGGCGATTTGCTCGGGGTGATGCTTGCGCCAGTAACGCAGGGCCGCGCTCACGGCCATGAAGCTGGGGTCGGCCTGTTCGTAATCGAGCACTTGTTCGTCATTTGCGCCGGCGGTTCGCAATTCGTCGGCGGCGTAGGCGGCAAATTCTGGAATCAATGCTGGTTCGCCGGTGCCGGCGCGCAGGCGGTCGCCGAACCAGATCGACCAGCGGCGGACGCGTTCCTCCAGCGCATCGAGATGCGATGAGATGGAGTTTTCCACCAGACCGAAATGCGGCAAATAAAGTTTAGCCGGGTCAAGCGCGCGGATCTTCGCGATTGATTCCAGCCACGACTCGATGTCGAGCTCGGGTGGGACAAAAGGCGGAGTGGGCGGACCGTCGCCTAGTCGCACGCCGGCAACATCCCCACCGAAGACGTTCTCATTCCAATGATAGATGTGATGATGGCTGGCGTGTCCGGGGGTGGCGATGGCGCGTATTTCAAATGGGGCGACGCGGACGACATCGTTGTCCTGCAAGATACGGACGCGTTCCGCCGCGATCGGCGCGAATCGGCCCCAGAGTCTATTCATTTCGTCACCGTAGAGACGCGTGGCGGATGCGATGAGTTTGGTGGGATCGATCAAATGTGGAGCGCCGCGGGGGTGAACGTAAATCGTCGCGCCGAAGTCGGCGAAGCGCCAGGCCGCGCCGGAGTGATCGAAATGAATGTGGCTGAGAAAAACGTGGCGGACGTCGTTAGGCCGGACCCCGATCTTCGATAATTCCGTCGCGAGGTGCTCGAACGTTGATTCGGGACCCGTGTCGAAAAGGACCGGCCCCTCATCAGTCTCGAGGAGCGTCGCGGCAATGATGCCCGGCCGGCCGAGAGGCATCGTATCGAGAACATGGACCATGGAGGATTTGCGAATTGCGATTTGCGATCTAAGGATTGGGAGCGATTGAGGATCGGCGAATTCCAAATCAAATACCCCGTGGTGTAACGGTAACACAGCGCCCTTTGGAGGCGTTATTCATGGTTCGAATCCATGCGGGGTAGCCAGCTTCGCGCAGCCATCACTTCTCCGCTTCGGCCAACCGCCGGATGTGATTCATGACGCGGAGATGCACGGCGCGGGTCATGTCGTGCGTCCAGAGATCGAAATACCAGCGCGGGCGGACGTGGAGCGTGTACCAGCTCGAGCCGATCAAGGTCGTGGTGCCGTCGCCATTGTCGCGCAAGACGAACTGGCCGCGATGCAGGGTGAGGTGCCCGTACGCTTCCGGATCGGCCGGCTGCTCGGCGACGTCGAAGGTGAGTTTTTCGCGCGGTACGAACTCCGCCACCTTTTCTTTTATGATGACGCCGTTGCTGAATTTGCATTGCCGGTCCGCGCCGACGAAGTCGCCGCCGTTGGTCGTCTGCGTCGGATAAGGAAGACCTAGCCGAAAAATCCAGTAAGCCGGCGGGTCCGGGATCTCGGAAAAGGCGAGGACGTGCGGCCAGATTTTTTCGGGCGGCGCGTGAACCAGAATTTCGTCGATCACGACCGCTTGTTTTTCCGGATGATAAGCGGCCTCGCCGAGGGCGAGGAGCGCGAGCAGCGGAAAAATGGTGAGCCGCAGTTTGTTATCGTTAGGCCGGAACCAAAGCCGGCCCAGCAACAAACCGGCGTAGATAAAGACGTAGAGGGCCGGAAAAACGATCACGAGACAAACGACGCCTTCGCGCAACACCAGGGCCGCCGCGGCCAATCCGACCAGCGAGAGCCAGAGGGCATCGAGCGCGCTCCAGGCGATGCTGCGATTCAGCCGGCGCCAAAACCACGCGGCGATGAGACCGACGACCACTGGAATAAGGACGAAGCTGGGATAGGCGATGATGCTTTCGGCCCGCCCCTTGTAGAACGCGAGCAATTGGGTCACGCCGAAGAGGAGCGCGCCCCCAATCGCGTTGGCGACAAGCAGGCCGAGGAAAATCTGAAAGAGGCGATTCGGCGGGAGTGGCGGCGGTTCGTCCATAAGGAATTGGTTCAGCAGAATTTTGTCTCGCGCACGACAGGATCGACGAAACGTCAGCGGACAAACGTGTAGTAGATGCCGTAAAAGATCAGCATGAAAAAGGAGAACGGGAGCCCGAAGGCGAGGTAGCGCTGGAAATTAATGGCGTGCTCGGGATCGTTGAAGCGCTGGCTTTCCTCCGCCAAAATAATTCCGGCGGAAGATGCGGTGATGAGGGAGCTGCCGCCCGCGCAAATTCCACCCGCGAGCGCCCAGATCCCCGCCCGTGACGGATCCATTTGCTGGATGGTATGGGAAACGGCGGTCGTCAACGAAGAATCTGCGGTGAAAGTCGTCCCGAGATAACCAGTGGCGGCGATGGCCCAGGCCGCACCATGCGCCGCCGCCAGTTGTTGGTGCAGAACCAGACCAATCCACGAATGTTCGACGCAACCGGCCAGGACGAAGATCGCCGCGAAGGCGAGATAAACGTCGAACCCCAGCGAGGTGAGAGAATGGTATCGCTCCTGTTTTCTCTCGAGCAGGATCGCGACCACGATGGTCGCGGCTCCGATGGCGATGGCAAACGGCGGATACAACACCCGAAACAGCAGGAACAAAAATAGGAGGGCAAGACCGGCGCCGAGGAGCCGCCTGTCGATGGCGACATCGGATTTTGCTTTCTTCCAATCGGCCGCAGTCTGCGCGACCTGAAGAGTGTAGAAGGGAACCTGCGTCGCACCGGCGGCGCGGCTCCGGCTCGTGATTCCGCGCTGGGTCAGGACCGTCGCTAAGAAAATCAGCGCGGCGAGCACAATCAGATTTGCCGGCAGCACTTCGCGAACGAAATCGCTCGCCTGAATTCCCCACGCGTCGCTTTCGACGATGTTCGGTGTGTCGCCCAGATTACTGGCAATAATGGCCGCGCTCAGGATCCATCGTGAGGGTACCTTATAAGAAGCGCAAAGCCGGATGATAATCGGCGTCATAAGGAGGATCGATGGCACGGTGTGCATGAGCGCGCTCGTGAGGTAGGTCGCGGTCAATAGGATGATGACGAGCAACGGAGTTGTTATCCGCGGATGACGCAAACGCACCTTGCCCAGCTGATAGCCGAGCCAGGCCGCGATCACCTTGAAGCCTTGCGAGCGCTCGATCATGTGGGCCGGGATCGCGATGGCGGTGAACAGCACCGTGATGTTCGCGTATTGAAGAAAGCTCGCGCGAAGTATTCCTTCCGCGCTGCCCCACTGAATGATGAGGAACGACAGGCTCACCAGGGTCAGCGCGAGCGCCAGCGGAACCTCGTAGCGCTTCATGGCGCAATACGCCGTGAAGAGAAGCAGGAGCATCAACGCACCGGCGCTCCAACTGGCCTGCCAGGAGGTGGCGTCGAGAGACAGTTCCAGCGGTGGTGTCGCCGCGGACGCGAAGCCATGCGTGCTGCTGGCGAGGAAGAAGAAAAAGAAAAGGGAAAAGCGGAAACGCACGAGAAGTCTTAGAGACATGAAACCGCGCTGCCTGGTTGGAAGGGAACGTCGTGCGGATCACGATGCGGGCGCAGGTGCGCGATGAGATGAATGCCTGCGGGCAGCAACTTCGGCTCAAGGAGATCAGCCGCGGAGGGATCCAGGAAAAAATTGTCGCCCTCGCGGAACGCATCGAAAACGAGCGCCTGCATTTCCTGCACGGCCGCGCGACAGGCACGCGCGCCTTTCACCGGCGCGCTGGAATATCCATGCCTTGATCCATGCGCTTCGTCCGGCAGGAGGAAAGTCACCTCGGCGACGGGCGCAAACAGTTTGGAGAAATCAGGAGGAAGCGGAAGGATCAAACCGACTTTTTGCCCGCGGCACTCGGCGAGAAGGGCGTTGCTTCGTTTATGGGCAACGAGGCGCAACTGTACGCTGATTGCATCGAACGCCAGATCGAGCGGAACGTTCTCCGCCTCCAGCGTCCGAAGTCGATCCTCCGCTTCGGGCGCGCCGTACTGCGAAGCGTATTTCAAAAGATCTGCCGTCGTCCGCGCTTTTTTCGTTTCAATCAGAAGCCGCAGGATTTCCAGCAACCCGATCTCGTCTTTCGCCGAGGAAACGCTGCCGGGAGCGCGAGAAGATGATTCAGGCATACGAAGCGGTTCGCTTCGACCATGAGTGGCAAATCGCCGGGAAAGCGTCAAGCGCTACGGCTTCGCGGCGGGCGCGCGATCTTCCAGCACGATCCCGAGCGTTCCTGGTTCTAAACCATCGATGCGGAGCTTCGCGCCGTCGCGCAGCACTTCGATCCAGCCGCCGGAAAAATTCGCGGCGAAGACCCAGTCGTACGCGCTGGTCACCGGTCGGTCGTTTGCGCTGAGGATTTGATCGCCCGCACGTAACTCGGCTGCTTTCGGTTGTTGCGGCACGACCGCCTTGATGATGACGCGCACCGATTCGACCGCCGTGCCGTCACTGCGCTGGTGCGTAACGCTTTGCAAATTGCCGCCGGAGAATTTCGCTTCGCGCGTGCTGAACCCAACCAGCTTCTCGTCGAAGCCCGTCTCATAAATCCGTTCCCGGCGATCGAGCTGATCGAACTCCTCTTCGGCGTGGGCGGGGTTTCCGTTGGAGAGCAAAGGCAGCGGTTTGCGATTAGCGTCGCAAGCTTGGAGAACCTGGCGCTTTCTCGCGCCGGTCTTGTGCCACTCGTAATCGTAACTCAAGGAAGGCGCCCTAACGCTTTCCGCACAACCGAGCTTCCAAAGCAGGAACGGCCGGCCGTTTTCGTCATAGCTTTCTTCGGTCGCGGCAAAGGGAAGACCGGCGTCGAGCGCGAGCTGGCCGGCTTCGTTTTCATAACGCACCACACTCCGCCGCATCCGCCCCAGGGCATCGTATTCGGGCTCGCTCACGTCCCGGTAATATTTGAATCGCGTTGGGTCGAGCTCCTCCGTCGTCTGGCGCTTCAAAACGCCGGTCGCGCTAAATTCGACAGTGAACCGGTGATATCCGGCCGAGCAGTAGGTGATCCCGCCGGCCACGTCGAAGTAGGATTCCTCCCATCGTGTCGCCTGCGGACTGAATTTGTACGCGACTCGCTTGGTCGCGTATCCTCGGTCGTTCACCACCGGATGTCCTTCGGCATCGAGCGACGTCTCTTCCGTCAGATTTCCTCGTTCGTCATGACCGAGCCGAGTGCGGTAATTCGTGTTCCCGCCAAATCGAATTTCCGCCGGCTGACCGAACTGATCGTATGACACCGTCATTTCCGAAGCCAGGGCCAGCTTCTCATCGGCGCCCAACCGAAAATACTTGCGCCCCACTACTTCGCCCGCGGCGTTGTGCGATATTTCCTGCACTACCCAATCGCCGTTATTTCGAGAAATCTGTCCGTCCGGGCCGAGGAACTTGAGGCGCGAGACATTGCCGCTGGCGTCATATTCCTGAACCACGGCGGCGACGCCATTCAGGGCCGTTGGTTTCCCATCGCCGTCGCGCAACTCTACGCGCTCGATCCGATTCCGGCCCCAAACAAAAGCGCGAGCAATCACGCCGGCGCGGTTCGCCATCGGCTTTCCCTCGCGATCGAGATGCGCGAGCTGAACCACCCGGCCGGCGCCATCGCGGTCGATCTTGTATCCATAAACGCCTTCGCCATTCGGCGTCGGTTCGCCGGCGCCGTTGAAGAAAGTCACTTTCAGATCGCGGCCCAACGCATCGCGTTCGAACTCCAGATGCGAAGCGCCGCTGCGTTGCGCGGTCGCGAATCCGCGCACATTCACATAGCGCGCACGGGCCATCCGCGAATCGGCGCCGCTGAGGCGATCGTAGATCAGCCGCCAGAGTACGCTTCCATTCCGATCGCGCGCGATCGCTTCGAGCGCGTTCCTGCCCTCGAACAAGAACTCGACCGAGGTGCTCTCCGGCGCCCGTTCGGCATTCGGCTGGGCCTGGCTGAGCGACTCCAGGTAGATTGGGATCATCTCGTCGTTGCCGATCCTGCGCAGAACGGCGGGCTGTCCGCGCGGATTAAGAACTTCGACCAGCGTGATCGGTCCGAACCTGCCGCGCCGCGTCAAGCGCAAGTGGGCCGGACGATGAGAGGTCTCGTCTTGCGTCAGCGACCCTAGCGCCTCCAGGCCGCCATGAACGTATTCAACCCTCTCCGCGTATTCGAAGCGCGGGCGTTGATAAAGCTCCCATTGCCCGATCCGGATGAGACCCGCGGCGATGGCAAAGGCTACGAAAGCGCGGCTCACAAATTTCCATGGGTTGCGCCGCACCCATTTTAACGTGCGCACCGCTGTGTTCGGCGGCCGCGCCAGAATCGATTCGTCGTCGAGAAATCGGCGCAGATCTTCCGCGAACGCGGCCGCGCTCGCGTAGCGGTCGCGCGGTTCTTTCTCGAGACATTTCAGGCAAATAGTTTCCAGCTCGCGCGGAATCCCGGGGTTATGCCACGCAGGCGAAACCGGATCCTCGGTGATCACGCGCACGGTCAGGGCGGTCTCGCTCTCTTCCGGCAAAAACGGCGGGCGGCCGGCGAGCATTTCGTAAAGGATCGCACCTAACGAATAGACGTCGGCGGTCGCGCCGACCTCCCGGCTCGTTCCCTTCGCCTGCTCGGGCGCCATGTACGTCGGCGTGCCGATGACCGCGCCGGAAAGCGTGAGGGCGGCGTTGGCCGTGAGGCGTTTCGCGATCCCAAAGTCCGCGACCTTCGGCACGCCTTCCGGGTCGAGCAGAATATTGGCGGGCTTCATGTCGCGATGGACCACGCCGTTCTGGTGGGCGAAATGCAGAGCACGCGCGACACTGATGAGCAACTGCGCCGCCTCTCGCGCTTCCATGGTTCCGCCGCGGAGCCGGTCGGCCAGCGAGCCGCTCTCCACAAATTCCATCGAGAAAAACGGCGCGCCGTCTATTTCACCCACTTCGTAAATCTGGATGATGTTGGTGTGATGGAGGCCGGCCGCGGTTTCAGCTTCCGCCAGGAAACGCGCCAACTCATCCGGACCGTAATGGCCGGTCAGCATCTTGAGCGCGACCACGCGGTTCGGCTGTTTTTGCCGGGCGCGATAAACGACGCCCATCCCGCCGCGGCCGAGTTCGCCTTTGATTTCGTAACCGCCAATGACTCGATCGGTGCCGGGCTCGAGCGAAGCCGGTGGGACAGAAGAGCTGGAGTCCGGCATTGCCAAACGCGCATCTTCCTCGTTTCAACGCCGCCACTCAAGCGTGCACTTCGTTGAGTCCTTTTGCGAATTCACGCAACTGTCACGCGGCCGTCATCAGTCCGTCACAATCGCTCTCTAGCTTCGGCGGCGTGCAAATAAAAGCCGCTGGGCGCAACGCCCTTCGGCCTTAACCCAACTGCAGAAACAAGGAGAACAAATGTTACGGAATTATTTCGTGGTAATCGCAGTGGCCGCCAGCCTCGTCCTCGGCGGGGGTGTCGCGCGGGCGCAGGACGCCGGCGCGCTGCTCGACCTGCTCGTGAAGAAGCGCCTCATCACCGACCAGGAAGCCGAAGAAGTCCGTGGCGAGTTGACCAGGGATGTCGCCAACACCTCCGCCGGGAAGTTGAAGCTTTCGTCGCCCATCACTGAGATCGAGCTCTACGGCGATATGCGGGTGCGTTACGAAGTCCGCACCGGTCAGGCCGGTTTGCCCGACACGATCACGCCGGCCAACGAAAACACTCAACGCAACCGCGCCCGTTACCGTTTGCGGCTCGGCCTACGCGGCACGCTGACGGATGACTGGTTCTTTGGCCTGCGCCTCGAGACGAGCTCGAACCCGCGTTCGACCAATGTCACGTTCGCCGACGAAGCCAGCGGCGGTCCTTTCTCGAAGGGAAGTGACGGCATCAGCGTTGGCCAGGCTTACCTGGGCTACAAAGGACTCCGCGATTTTACTTTCACCGTCGGCCGAATGCCGAATCCGCTCATTAACACCTCGATGGTTTGGGACGCGGACATCAACCCGGAAGGTCTCGCCGAACAATGGAAACACACCTTCAACCTCTCGTTAGGCGGCGGCCAGACCTCGGCGGCTACTTATGACAAGGACGGAAAGGCTGTGGCGGGAGTCACCTCCGAGCCGACGAAAATCACGATCGATATTTTTGCGAACTTCGCCCAGTTCCTCTACGACGATTCGAACCCGGAAGATCCGGTCGGTCCGCGTGCCGTCAGTGGAGGCAGGCTTGTTCCACGCACGGACGCCTTCCTCCTGGCCTGGCAGGTCGGGGCGAAGATCAACTTCACCAAGGACATTTTTCTTCAGTTCGCGCCGACGGTTTACAACTACACCGGCAACGGAGACTCCTTTAACGTCCGCTTCGTGGGCGATCCGAATTTCAGAGTGGGCGCGACGACGGTCTCGACTAACCAGACCGGCATAAACAGCCTGATGATTTTTGATATGCCGGCGGAATTCGACTGGAAATTTGGTGAGATCCCGATGCGCGCTTTCGCTGACTTCGCCGTAAACCTGAACGGCGACGACCGCGCCATCGCTGCCGGCCATCCCACCAAGGGGGACCAGCGTTATGCCTATCAGATCGGTCTCGGTATCGGCAAACTTAAGAAGAAGCACGATTGGTCGCTCGAGGGCTTCTATCAGCACGTCGAGCAATATGCGCTCGATCCAAACCTGGTGGATTCCGATATCTTTGATAGCCGGGTGAACATGGAAGGCTTCGTCCTCCGAGGCGGCTATGCGATCACCGACGCGGTCACATTCAACCTAACCTATGGCTACGGCAGCCAGATCGATCACGATCTCGGGACCGGCGGCGTCGGCGACGCCTTCACTATCAATCCGCTCAGAAAATATCAGATCTTCCAGGCCGACCTGAACGTGAAGTTCTAAACACAAACAAAAATATGAAAATCACTCATCTCGCATTAGCACTCGGACTCGCTCTGGTCAGCACACAGGCGCGCGCCGAAAAACTGGTCATCAAAGGCTCCGACACGCTCGGCGCGAAACTCGTGCCGCAGCTCGCGGAGCAATTTAAAGCGCAGCATCCCGGCACCACCTTCGACATCGCGGCCGAAGGTTCCACCACCGGCATCGCCGCCATTATCGATGGCACAGCGCAAATCGGTATGTCGAGCCGGCGGGCCAAACCGGCGGAAGTCGGCGCGGCTTCCGCCAAAGGCGTGCACATGAAACCGACGATCGTCGCTTACGACGGCATCGCGGTCATCTTTAACTCCGCGAATCCGATCAAGAGCCTGACCAAGAAGCAGGTCGAACAAATCTTCACCGGCGAGGTCTCGGATTGGAGCGCGGTCGGCGGGTCGGGCGGAAAGATTTCGATCTACACCCGTAACACTTCCTCCGGCACCTACTCCGATTTCAAGGAGTTGGCGATGAAGAAGCGCGATTACGCGGGCGGCTCGCAGAAGATGGCCGGCAACGAGCAGATCGCGTCCGAAGTAGGAAAAAATCCTAATGGAGTTGGTTACGTCGGTCTCGCTTATACCAAGGCTGGCGGGATCAAGGTAATGTCGATCGACGGCGGTCTGCCTTCCGTCCAAACCGTGCACGCCAAGACCTATCCTTATGCGCGTCCGACCTTCTACTACACCAACGGCGAGCCGACCGGACTCGCGAAACAATTCCTCGATTTCACCATCAGCGCCGCCGGCCAGAAGATCGCCGCGCAAGTCGGCTTCGTTCCAATTCCGTAAGACGAGACAAGCCAGTTAGGTGCCAAGTGAAAGCCCGCCGGCTTCTCCCCGGCGGGCTTTCCGTTTCGCGGTTCGAACGAATCTTTACTTCCGTTCTTTGCCAACATTTGTAGGGCAAGCTCATCGCTTGCCAAGCCGAGATCGTGCCTTTAACGCGATGCAGGGCTGCAAGAGGCTCCTTTTTTACCAGCGCATATGGGGCGTATCGAAATCCTCGAGCACGCCGCGAGTTAGGACATGGCTTTCACAGCCAGACGCTGGAGCTCTTGCTCCTTAATCACTTGTACGTTTTAGAGAAAGGGGCCATGGAAAATCTGTGAGCTGCCGTTGACTATATTCCTAAATAGGAATATAGAATCGACATGAAACTCTTTGATCTTCGCGCGGTTCTTGAAAAACATCCGAACACTTTTCCCCGTTTTATCTTACCGGATGGTGATTACATCCCGGCACACGCGCACGTTACGGAAGTCGGTCACGTCGCGAACAATTTCATCGATTGCGGTGGCGTCACGGGAAGGAGTGAAACGGTCTTACTTCAAACCCACGTGGGCGGGGATACGGACCATCGCCTGCGCTCCGACCGCTTCGCGAAAATCCTTCAGCTGGGCGAACGCGTCCTGCCGCACGATCAGCTCGAGGTGGAAGTGGAGTATGATTGCTGCGTCGTGGCGCAATATCCGATCGCGGCAGTGCAGGCGTCTGGCGAACATCTCGACGTGGCTCTGGGCAAGAGGCGGACCCAATGCCTCGCGAACGAGCGGCGGAAAACGGCAAGCGCGGGCGCTTGTTGTACAAGTGAGACTGCCTGCTGCTGACGCCGATGGATCTGGTTCAAATCTACCAATGCTTCTGCGACCGGACACGGTTGCGGATTCTCAACCTGCTTGCGCAATCGCCTCTGTGCGTCTGCCATTTCCAGACGATCCTGGGCGAGCCGCAGGTAAAAATTTCGAAGCATCTCGCTTACCTTCGCGAGCGGGGGATGGTGAACGTGGAGCGCGATCAAAACTGGATGACTTATTCGCTGTCGCGGAAGCGCGCGCCTGAGCTCGAAATGAATCTGAAATGTCTTCAGGATTGCGTGCAATCGGACACGGTCTTCGCCCGCGACCTTAAAAAGTTGGCTACGATCCAGAAAAATTGTTGCGAGCCGAGGACAGCTTTTCACAAATCCGCTCGCGACCGGAGACGATATGGCAAAGCAAAGAGTCTTGTTCATCTGCGTTCATAACAGCGCGCGAAGCCAGATGGCCGAGGCCTGGCTCAACTATTCGTGTCCGGATGATTTCGAGGCGCACAGTGCGGGCTTGGAACCGGGGACGATCAATCCGCTGGTCGTTGAGATAATGAAGGAAGTGGGCATCGATCTCTCGCAGAATAAGACCCAGGCAGTCTTCGATGTCTGGAGGACGGGGAAGCTGTTCCAATATGTGATCACCGTCTGCAGTGAAGGGGAGGCGAAAGGCTGCCCGATCTTTGCTGGTATAACCACGCGGCTCCACTGGCCTTTTCCCGATCCTTCGCAGGTGACCGGCACCCATGAGGAAAAGCTTCAGGAAGTGAGGAAAATTCGCGATGAGATACGACAAAAGGTCCAAGAGTGGTGCGAGGCGGTTTGCGTTCCTCAAACTTCCTTGATGCCAGAATGAAAGCGGAGCTTCACGCGGGTTTCCGCATGGTCGTTGGAATCGCGCAGATGACGATGGCGCTGGTTACCCTCGGCTTGTACTTCAACACCGGAGTGAATTACTGGAGCATCGGCTCACTCGTAATCACGATGCTGCTGGTGGCCGGTAGCCGGCTGACCTTCCAAACAGGCAGGAACCCGAATATGAACCGGAAAAAATACGCTGCTGAATTCATCGGCACCTTCGCTCTCGTGTTTGCGGGGACGGGAGCCATCGTTATCAATGAAGTGAGCCGCGGTGCGATCACGCATGTCGGCATCGCGATGACTTTCGGACTCGTCGTCCTGGTGATGATTTACACGCTCGGCGATATCTCCGGCGCGCACATCAACCCCGCGATCACGATCGGCTTTTGGCTCTCGCGGCGAATGGATGGCCGCGAAGTGTTGCCTTACATCGCGAGCCAATGCGCCGGCGCGCTGGCCGCAAGTGGCGTCATGCGCCTTCTCTTTCCGGAAAGCCGTCTGCTCGGCGCGACTCGACCCGCGGGAACGGAGCTGCAGTCATTCATCCTCGAGTTGCTGCTTGCGGCCCTGTTAATGTTCGTCATTCTTGGCGTATCGACCGGCGCCCGCGAGAAGGGAATCACCGCGGGCATCGTGGTAGGTTCGGTTATCGCACTCGAAGCCATGTTCGCCGGCCCAATCTGCGGCGCGTCCATGAATCCTGCTCGTTCGCTCGGGCCTGCGCTTGTTTCGGGCCAGCTCGCCAGTCTCTGGATTTATCTTGCTGGACCGATCGTTGGCGCAGCGGTCGGCGTCATCGGTTGCAGGTGCGTGCGAGAGTCAGGCTGTTGCTCGGCGAGGGAGACTGCGGAGATCTCTACATAATCGAATTGCAACGCTGGTGGCAGCGTTAAAACCGCGTCCGTTTTACTTTGGCGTTGCGTGAAAGATGTGAACTGAACGGGGCCACAAGCCTTGATGTCTTCCAACCAAACCACTATGATCCTTTCGTGGTTACGGCATTCTCGCGCGTACTCTTCGTGATCGCCCTTTCGTGTTCGATCGTCTCGATCACGCTGCCGGCGCAAGGCGTAGCGTCGCAGACAAGAGAAGAGATGAGTTGCTGCGTGAAGGAATCTCAGCACGGCCCGAAACACGATGACCGCGCGCCGCTGGGAAAAACACAAGACCGCCAATGTTGCCAGGCCTGCGCTCTCGCATTAGCTCTGTTCCTTACGCCTAAGGCACCCTGGCTTTTTCCATCCGGCCATGGCGAAACTTTTTCAATCGCTTCGGCTGATCTCTCTTCGCGTCTGGATCAGCCTCCTGTTCCACCGCCGCGCGCCTGAGACTTAGGGTAGCGCTGGCTCGTTCGCCGCGGCGAACGAGGAGAAGGAAATTCAACAGGAGGATTCTATGAAATACCTATTGATGATCGTGGCAGCTCTCGCGCTGGTCGGCACAGCGAACGCGACTTCGCGTTCGGCTGATTGCTGCGGCGGTGGCGGTTGCTGCCTGGTCAAATTACCCTGCTGCGCGAAGTAAGCGCGGCTGATAGTTAAACGAGCCCCCGCTGGATAAAATCCGGCGGGGGTTTTCGTTTTTCCAAAGTCAACGCTTCAGTTTCGCCAACGCTTCGCGAGCCTGTTTCTGTTTCGGATCGATCTGGAGCGACGTTTCATATTCGGCGCGCGCGCCGGCCGGATCGCTTTTCTTTTCCAGGATATTACCGAGCCGGAAATGCGCGGCCGCAATCGGCGGGTTCTCCAAATCTTCGCGGACCGGCATGGCGATGTAAGTGCGCAGGCATTTTTCGCCGCGGCCGAGTTGCAGGCCACTCAGGGCGGCGGCCCGGCCGACCTGATACAGCAGTAGCGGATGGTTCGCGTCGATGGCCAGGCCGCGATCGAGCGCGGCAAAAGCTTTCTCCCAATCTTTTTTCTGTTGGTGAACGAGCGAAATCCGGACGTGGGTCATCGGATTGGCGCCATTCAAGCGGAGCGACTCGTTGTAAGCTGCGAGGGCCGCATCGTACTTCTTGTCGCCCGCGAGAAAATCGCCGTCGATCTGCGACGCCAGCGCGGGGTCGTCCTTTCGAATAATGGCAACCTGCTCCGCGGCCTTCGCATTGCTCCCACCGAAAAGCCCCGGCAGGGCGCGATACAGAATGGCTAGATCGTTGCGCGCCTGGAGATTCTTGGGATCGAGCGCGATGGCTTTCTCGAGTTCCGCCTTCACCTTTCGGATGCTCATGAGGCTGCTAGTGATGCCATTTTGCGCGGCCTGAAGTCCAAGCGCGCGGCCAAGCCATTGGTGAAATTTTGAGCTGGCCGGTTGCGCGGCCACGCATTTCTCGAGCAACGGGACCGCCGCGGCGAATTGCTGCCGACGCATCAACTCCTGGGCCTGGGTGAAGAGAGCGGACACATCCTGCGCGACGATCGGCTGCGCGACGAAAGCGAGGAGAACGGCAGCGACGGCAAAGAGGCGAGGAGCAAGCATGCGGACTATTCTCGCGCACGATGCTCCAGAAAACGTCTGCACGCGAAGCGATCCTAAAATTGTAGCGCCCTTCCCCCGATCTGCGCTCCGCGATTTCCTCCCGCCCGAAGAGCCCAGTCTGCTCGCGCGCGCGGATTGAAAAAACCGGTGGCGTTGGGACAAAACAGCTTGGCGATTCGCCCGAGAGAAGATTGAGTCGACGGGATGCCTCGTCTCCATCACGTCTCGTCGCGCGAGATCGAGCGAAAATTTCTGATCAAACATCTGCCGGTCGAGATTCTTCGGGCACGGCATTTTAGAATCGCGCAGGGCTATCTCGCGAACCAGCCCGGCGGGAGACACGTTCGGCTGCGCAGGAAGGGTAAAATCACGTCGCTGACCTTCAAGGTGGGTCGCGGCGCCGCGCGGGAAGAACGCGAAATCCGTTTGAGCCCGCAGCAGTTCGCCACCCTCTGGCCAGCCACGGCCGGGAGACGATTGCGCAAAATGCGCTACGAAATTCCGTGGAGAAATCTCATAATCGAGGTCGACATTTATTCCGGACAGAATCAAGGTTTGATCGTTGCCGAGGTGGAATTCCCGAGCCTTGCGCTGTGCCGCAAGTTTAAGCCGCCCGCTTGGTTCAGTCGTGAAATCACCGGGGGGAAACGCTATAGCAACGTGAGACTCGCACGCGAATAGATCGAATCATGAGCTACGAACTGCGACACGACGAAAAACTGGGCGAAGGACTTCGCCGGATTTGCCGCAAACAAATCGAGAACGCCATCGCCATCGCCAAAGGCCAAAAGGAAACCGATGAAACGCCCGTTCATCAAACGCGCAAACATCTCAAGAAAGCGCGCGCGGCCTTGCGGCTCGTGCGCAAGGAGATTGGGCACGGCCTGTTTGAACGGCAGGACCATTCCCTGCGCGATGCCGGCCGGCTGATCTCCGACATTCGCGACGCTGAAGTGCGACTGCAAACGGTGCGACAACTTCAGAACATCACCCAGCGGCGCGGCCGTGGCCTCTACCGCGAACTGGAGAAAATGCTGATGTTGGAATTGGAAAATTTCATCATGGCCTTCGCGGAATGGCAGACGCAGGCGGTCCCGATGCTGGAGGAAACGAAGGCCGCGATCGACGGATGGGCGGTCAATCAACTCAGTTGCAAACAACTGCGCCGGGCCGTTCAGGTCACCTACAAACGCGGCTGCGACGCACTCGCTGAGGCCAGAGCGTCCTCCTCCGCCGCGAAGTTCCATGAATTCCGCACAGAAGCGAAAACGCTTGGGTATCAACTGCGCATTCTGCGCCCGGTCAATCCCGTCGTGTTGAAGACTCTGAGCGGCGAGCTGCGTTCGTTAGGCGATTTGCTCGGGCGCGCGCACGACCTGAGTTTCCTCGATCAGAGGCTGCGGGACGAGAACGGCAAGGCGGAGTGGCAACGGGAAGGCCACAAAATTTTGGCGGTGATCGAGGTCAGCGCCGGCGATCTGCAACGCGGCGCGGCTGAACTGGGCGAGCGCTTTTTCGCGGAGCGCCCGCGAGATTTCGGCGCGCGGGTAGCGACATGGCTGGACGATTGGGCGAGCGGCACATCGCCCTCAGTCGCGGAAGCGCTGGTCAGCTAGTTTCCTTTGGAACAGGTTGCCGGCATTACAATCGGTAGCCGCGGCCCATCGTTAGGGAGAAAAGGACAAGCGCGATAACAGCGGCGACGATCCAGCGCGGCTGGCGCGAGATAAGAGGCGCGATGTTCGATGTTCTCGAAAGCCAACGTGGCATCATCGAGAGGACCACGTTAGCGAGAAACGCTTCTCGGAATGCTCCAACCAAAGCTTCGCCGGTCTGGAATCGATCGAACAAGGCGACGGCACAGGCGGTAAGTCCGGCGGCAAAGTACGGAATGAAGAACAGACGCGTCGTATTCGCCCGAGTGCCTGGCTGATCACCAAGGCGCGCGAGGCCGCGAATGGTTTGCCGAATCGAGAAGGTGTAAAGCACAAGGCCAAGCAGGAACAAGATGGTTCTCCAGAGGATGGGCGGCGGCCAATCGCGGATGACCAGCGCCCAATCGCCTTGGTTGCTCGCGCCGGAATAAAGAAAGTAACCCGCGCACCAGAAAAGATTGAAAGCGGCGGCGAGGAGAAGGAAAAAACCTGTCGCGCCGGGCCGCGCGCGCTTGGATAAGCCGAGCAGGAAAAGTCCGGCGACGAGATTCGCACCTGGTCCCGCCGCGTCGACTAGACGTGAACCGGGATCGCTGCGGAAAAAGACGGACGTAAGGAGAATGATCCTGCCGCCCGTGGCGAGACAGGCGCCACCGTGTCCGATGGCTTCATGAACGACATCGGCGACGATATAGCACAGCGCGCCGATGGCAGCGACCGTGGCAATGTCTGACGAAGAGCGATCTGGTGTGGCGTTCAAACCTCGGCGCACCTCTGCTCGATTTTCGCGCGGATATCGCCGCAGATGTGATTGAGCCACGCTTCCGCCATCTGGCTGCGGGCGTTGTTATGAACGCAGATGAAAAGTACGTTGGATTTCACTGAGGAGTTCGATGCCTCGATCGCTTACTTAATCGGAACAAACCCCGCCTCGCCCACAATCTTCTGGCCCACCGGGCCCACGGTGAAATCAACGAATGCTTTCACCAGGCCGGCCGGTTCGCCATTCGTATAAAAAAAAGTCGGCCGCGCATAGGGATAGCTTTTCTTTTGCACGCTATCGACTGATGGCATCGCGCCATCGATCGAGACAATCTTGATGCCTTGCGCCTTGGTGTAAGCGAGCCCGACGTAGCCGACCCCGTTCGGATTCTTTCCTACTTCCGCTGCGATTTGTTCGTTGCCGGCCATCTTCTGCGCGGAAGGCGCGTAATCGCGTTTTTTCATCGCGAGCTCTTTGAACTCCGAGTAGGTCCCGGAAGAAGTGTTGCGGGTGTAGATCGAGATCGCACCGCCGGAACCGCCCACCGCGCTCCAATCAGCGACTTCGCCGGTGAAGATTTGTTCGACCTGTTTCTTGGTCAGATTCTTGATCGGGTTCGCCGCGTTCACGATCACGGCCACGCCGTCATAAGCAACGATCGTCACTTTCAACGTCACGTTTTTCGCTTTTGCCGCCGCGATCTCTTCAGGCTTCGCGGGCCTGCTGGCCATGCCGATCTGCGCGGTGCTGTCGATCAACGCCGCAAAACCGGTGGTCGATCCCTCCGCTGCGATATCGAACGTGGCATCGGGCTGTTGCGTTTTGAATTGCTCGGCTAATTGCGGGACCAGCTTTGCCCCGAGCGTATCCGACCCCTTGATGACGAGGCGCTCGGCGTGCACCGCGGTGGAAGAGCAGATCAGACCGAAAGCGGAGAGGAGAGCGACGAATTTCGTTTTCATAGGTTGGGTTGTTAGGTGTAACGCCTAATCCCTCATGATCCCGCGGCGGCCAAGTGACAATCAGGTGAACTAAAAGGCGCCGCCTGGCGCCAGACAGATTCTGCCACACTTCCCGCCGCGAACTATTTGCTTTCCGCGTAGGCGGAATGCTGATGCCGGATGTCTTCGGCCGCCGCCGCGTAAACGGCGTCTTCCGCCATGTTGGTGGCGTGATCGCCGACGCGTTCGAGACAGCGCGAAACAAAAATTAAATTCAGGTAGCCGCGAAGCTGCCCCGGGTCTTCCGCCATTCGATCGATCAGCCGGCGGCCTGCCGCACTGTTCATATCGTCCAAGGCCTGGTCGCGCGGAACGACGGCGCGGGCGAGCTGCACATCCTCGCGCACGTAGGCATCGATCGCGTCCTTGAACATCGCCATCGCGTGCGTGTACATCGGCTTGATCAATTCCGCCTCCGGCAACGCGGGATGTTGATTCAGCTTGCGCGCCCGCCTCGCGATGTTCGTCCCCTGGTCGGCCATCCGCTCGAGATTTGAGGAAAGTTTCATCGCGGAGACGACGCGGCGCAGATCGGACGCGACGGGTTGAAACCGGAGGAGTAAATCGATGCCGTCTTTATCGACCTGCTTTTCCAGTTGATCGATTTCTTCGTCGTCCGCGATCGCGATCGCGCAAAGTTCGTCATCGCGCTGGAGCAGGCCCGTGATCGCGCGGTCGAGGCTGCGTTCGGTCAGGCTCGACATCATGAGGACGCTGTTGCGCAGGGACGAGAGCGCTTCGTCAAAAGTGGCGAGGATGTGATTGGGTGCGATCATGGGGTGTTGAGGTCCATTAACCGAAACGGCCGGTGATATATTCCTCGGTTTGGCGCTGGCCTGGGTTGGAAAAGATTTTCGTGGTGAGATCGAATTCAATCAAGCGGCCGAGATAGAAGAAGGCCGTGTGGTCCGAGCAGCGGCCAGCCTGTTGCATGTTGTGAGTGACGATGACGATGGTGTACTGCTGCTTTAATTGCCGGATCAACTCTTCCACTTTCGCGGTGGCGATCGGATCGAGAGCGGAACAAGGCTCGTCCATTAAGACAATCTCCGGCTCGACTGCGAGGGCGCGCGCAATGCAGAGACGCTGCTGCTGACCACCCGAAAGACCATAGCCGCTCACGTGCAGCCGGTCTTTCACCTCATCCCAGAGAGCGGCGGAGCGCAGACTTCTTTCGACCGCCTCGTCGATCAACGCGCGCTTGGTGACTCCCGCAATGCGCAACCCGTAAGCGACGTTATCGTAAATCGATTTCGGAAATGGATTGGATTTTTGGAAGACCATGCCGACACGCCGCCGCAGATCGACCACGTCCACGCTCGGCGCATTGATGTCCACGCCTTCGATGCGGATCGCGCCTCCCGTGATCCGCGCGCTATCGATGAGATCGTTCATGCGGTTGAGACAACGCAAGAGCGTGGTCTTGCCGCAACCCGACGGCCCAATGAACGCGGTCACCGCGCGAGCGGGAATGCTCAGGCTCACATCGTGCAAAACCTGGTGATTGCCGTAGGCGAAACCGAGCCGGTCGATCTCGATCATACCGCGTTCGACTTCCGGCTCCGGCGCTGGCGCCGGCTGGTTGAGGGTAATCGGTGAAGTTGTTTCCGGCATATCGAGGACGGTTACCATGATAGACGACTCCTACTTCGCTCTCGCAACACAATTGACGTTAGCGCGATCAGCATCACGAGAAAAAGAAAGACGAACGCGCTGCCGTACTGGACCCGCGCGGTGTATTCATTCTGCGGAATCTTCGAGCTAACGACGTAAATATGATACGGCAGGGCCATTACGCCCTGGAAAAAGAAATCGGTCATGCGCTGCACCTGCCAGGGCATTTCATCTTTCATCGCGTAAGCCGCGGTGAACATGATCGGCGCCGTTTCGCCGGCCACGCGAGCGATGCCGAGAATCGACGAAGTCAGAATTCCGGGCATCGCGTAAGGCAGAACGTTTTTGCGAATCGTCTGCCATTTGCTGGCGCCGAGCGCGAGTGAGCCCTCGCGCAAACCCTGCGGCACGGCGCGCAATGATTCTTCGCTCGCGGTGATGATCGCCGGCAGCACCATCAAGCCGAGCGTGAACCACCCGGCGATCAACGAAACATTCCAGCCGAAGAAAATGACGAACAATCCAAAACCGAAAAGCCCGAAGACGATCGACGGCACCCCGGCCAAATTCAGAATGGCGATTCGGACGAGCCGGATCCACCGGCCGTTGCGGCTATATTCGCTGAGGTAAATCGCGCTGCTCACGCCAATGCCGAGCGCGAGGATCATCGAGCCGACGACCAGCAGCGCCGTGCCGACGATGCAGGGCCAGATGCCGCCGGCTGAATACGCGATGCTGCTTGCCTCGACGGAGACGCCAGGATGCGTGACTTTCCATTCGCGAAATTGCCGGTCGCTTAAGGTCTGCTTTTTCCCTTCGAAATCGAAAACGTAAAGAGTCTGGGGCGGCTCGGTCAGGAAAGGGACATTGATGAAGGGCGCTTTGCTGGTGAAAACCGTGCGGCCGCCCTTGATGCCGATGTCGAGAAAGATGTAAGTCGCGCACGCGAGCACGAAGTAAGTGGCGAGGCGAAAGAGCCAGAAGAGCGTTTTTTCGAGCAGCCGGCCGCGCCGCCTCAAGGATGGAGAGTGGAGGATGGCGGATGGCGACCCGCCGCGATGCTCTTCTATTCTCAATCCTCTATCCTCCATCCTCGTTTTTTCCTTCACCCGATGCTCATCCGAAAACGCGTCACCAATTTCTGCGCGAGATAATTGATCCCGAGCGTGATCGTGAAAAGCACGAGGCCCACCATGAATAGCGCGCGGTAATGGGTGCTGCCGCGCACCACCTCGCCCATCTCCTGCGCGATAATTCCCGTCATCGTGTGCACGGGCTGGAAGATCGCGCCAAGGCCCTGCGTGAAATCTGGAATCGCGATCCGGTTTCCCGCGCAAAGCAGCACCACCATCGTCTCGCCGATGACGCGGCCGAGGCCCAGAAGAATAGCCGAGACAATTCCCGAGAGCGACGCCGGCACCAGAACGCGGCCGATGGTTTGGAGGCGGTTCGCGCCGAGTGCGTAGGATGCTTCCTTGAATCCGCGCGGCACATTGCGCAACGCATCTTCCGAGAGGGTGAAAATTGTCGGCACCGCCATAAGGGCGAGCAGGCAGCCGGCGGTAAAAATATTCAACCGCTCGCTGATCGGGAAAAACGAGACCCACTTAAAAAAATGTGATTGCGAGGCGGCACGGACCGCTTGGCCGACCACCGCGATTCCGAAAAATCCGAGCACGACCGATGGAATCGCCGAGATGAATTCGATGTAGGGCTTGATCAGCCGCTTCTCATGACGCGACGCGATTTCGCTGACGTAGATGGCGGACGAGACGCCCAAGGGCACGGCGATCACCAGCGCGACAATCGAGACCATGATCGATCCAACCAGCAAAGGGATGATCCCATACCAATCCTGCCAGAAACTGGCCGTGATCCATTCGCGGCCAAAGAGAAATGAACTAAGCGAGCGATACCACGGAATTTCTGCTTCAGACGACCAGGTCCGGAGCTTCTCGGAAGCCGCGGGCAAGGCGGCGAGATATTCGCGCGTCCGCGTTTTCCACTGCTCGAAGTTTTTTTGCGCGGCCGGATCGGGCAGCGGCGGCGCCGCCGCGAAAAGACTGTAAAGCTTCGCCGTCATGTCGGCGCTGACGGATTCATACGTGGCGGCGCCTTGATGGAGGCTCGCGAGGGCCGCGGTACGATCAACCTCGGGCACGACGATCCTGGCCGCTTCGGCCTGAGCGCCCGCCCGCTCGAGCTGGGAGCGTTGCGCGAGCAATTCCGCCTGCGCGAAAAGTTTTTCTTTCAAGGCGCTGGCCTTCTCGGTCAGGTCGGAAACGAGGCTGTGTAAAGTCTCCGCGGTATCGCTGAAACTAGACGCGAACTGATCGAAGGGCGCGAGTTTGGCGTTGATTTCCTCGAGCGGAACGTTCCGCTTTTCCATCGTCCGCACCTCGCGCAACCGGATCTCACTCAATTTTCGCGAGAGCGATTCGTGCTCCATGGAAACGCCGCGAATGATATCGACGTATTCGAGACCGGCCTGCCGATAAAGCCGAAGGTTCGCCAAGTTTTGTCCGAAAAATCCGAAGCCTTCGCGGAAAAGGAAAATGGTGATCAGTGCGAGCACGACGACAGCAACGAGCGCGTTGCCGCCGAAGAACGCTTTGATGCCTTGTTCGACTACGACCTGGGTGCGGCGCGATGTGCTTCGCGCCGGAATGAGAATGCGGGGATCAGCGACGCCTTCCATAATGCGGGAGCCACTTTCGCGGAAGCGTCAGCCCTCCGGCAATTGGTTTAGTGTGACGTTTGTGTGACGAGCTTCAGAGACCGCGCGAAGCGGGAAGAAGGACGCTAATAGTCGTTCCTTTACCAAGATCGCTTCCGGCGTCGACGGTGCCGCCGTGAAGTTGCACGATATGTTTCACAATGGAGAGGCCCAGCCCTGTCCCAATGTGCTCGTTGCTGCGCGACTTATCCGCGCGATAGAACCGCTCGAAGATCCGCGGCAGATCGGCTTCGCGAATGCCGACGCCTTGATCGGTCACGTTGATGCGTACGCGATCGCCGTTCACTTCAGCTCGCAAGAAAACCGTCCCGCCCGGTTGAGAATATTTCACCGCGTTATCGAGCAGATTATAGATGACTTCCTGAAGCCGCGCCTCGTCGGCAACGAGAAGCGGCAGGCTTCCGAAATTGAGATGTGACTTCAGCTGTTTGGCCGCGAATCGCTTTTCCCAGTCGCGCATGATCGCGTGCAATAGTTCCGGGAGATCAACCTCCGATAAATCAAGCTGCGTTCCGGGCGATTCGAGCCGGGCCAGGATCAGGACATCTTCAACGAGCGCATTCAAGCGATCCGAATGACGTTCCATGATCTCGAGGATGCGAAGCAATTCGCCGGGCGGCTGCTGCGGATCGTCGAGCAAGGTCTCGAGATACCCGCGGAAGATCGACAACGGTGTCCGCAGCTCATGCGAAACATTTGCCACGAAATCACGCCGCATTTCCTCCACCTTTCGCAGATGGGTGACGTCGCGGAACAAAACCACCGCGCCTTCCATCTCCGCCGAATTTTCGCCGAGCGGCACCGCGCTCACTTCCATCTCTCGAGCTTCACCGCCCCCGCGGGAAATCGGAATCGATTCCCGCTGCGCTTGCCGGCTGCGAATCGCTTCGACGGCGAGGCGATCGACCGAAGCGTTGTGAATCAACTCCAGCAGCGTTCCTCCGGAAATATTTTCCTCCAGACCGAAGACACGCCGGAATTCGCGATTCATCAGGCGGATGTGGCGCCGATTGTCCACGACCACGAGCCCATCGAGCATCGCGCCGAAAACGGCCTGGACGCTTAGCTCACCTTCGCGCACTCGCTCTTCCAACTCGCGCCGGCGATCGGCCAGATTTTCCAGCGCGAGTCCGACACGCCGCGCCTGCGGATTACCGCTGATCAAAAATCTTCGCGGAGCGCGGTGATTGACGATATCATCCGCGATCTCGGCCGCATCTTTCCAAGGCGCGATCCATTTCCGCCAAACCGCGAGCGCCACCAGCAACACGACCGCGATAAGCCCGCAAAACGCAAGCCAGCCCATCGGCGTCTAGCTTTCCCGAATGCGGTAACCGAAACCGCGGACCGTTTCGATCGCGGCGGACGCTTTCCCCAGTTTCTTGCGGAGCCGGCGGACGTGGGTGTCGACGGTGCGGGTGTCGATGACGCTCTCGTAACCCCAGACTTCGTTGAGCAAGCGGTCGCGCGCCTGGACGCGCCCCTGCCGTTGCATGAGCATGCTCAGGAGTTTGAATTCGACGCTCGTTAGGCGCACCGATTTGCCGCCCACCGCGACATGGTGCCGCGCTGGATCCACCGTGATCTGACCGAACGATAATTTCTTTTCCTCGGCGACCTCGCCTTTGCCGCGCCGCAAGATCGCGTTAATCCGCAGCACCAGCTCGCGCGGGCTGAATGGTTTGGTGACGTAATCGTCGGCGCCGAATTCCAATCCGACAATGCGATCGATCTCCTCCGCCTTCGCGGTAAGCATGATGACCGGGATTTGCCGCGTCGTGATATCGGTTTTCAAGAGCCGGCAGATTTCGAGTCCGGGCATTTTCGGCAACATCAGATCCAGAACGATCAGCGCGGGCAGTTCTTCGCGGGCGCAACGCAATCCAGAGGCGCCATCTGTCGCCGTGCTCAAGGCAAAACCAGCCTTGCGCAGATGGAGTGTGAGCAGATCGATCATGTCCTGCTCGTCCTCGATAATAAGAATTTTCGTGCTCGACATAGCGAAGCGGCGAATCTTTCCGCGACGAGCTTGCAGACGCGCGCGCCGGTTGTCAAAGCGGCAACGTTTTCACCACGCGAAGCGATGATTTTTTGGCGCGAACTAGCTGGCCGCGGCCGGCGCGGGCAGTCGAATATCGACCGTGGTCCCGCTTCCTTCCACGCTCGAGACAGAGATTTTTCCCTGGTGCGCGATGATGACGGACTTCGCGATCGCCATGCCGAGACCAGTGCCGTGCGATTTGCCGTGCGTCACGAAAGGTTCGAAAAGTTTGGGCAAAATATCCGCGGGAATTCCGACGCCGGTATCCGAGATGCGGATGACGACCTCTTCGTTCACCAGGTCGGTGCTGATGGTCAGGATACCGCCGCTCGGCATCGCTTCCCGCGCGTTTTTGATCAGGTTGGCCAAGACCCGAATGAACCGGGGCAGATCGACCGTCAGGCTCCCGTCGTACCGAATATTTTTTGCAAACTGAATATTGTGGCCGGGGAGCAGGCGGAGCGATTGCTGGTTTAATTCATCGAGCAAACGCCAGATCGAAACGGTTTCGCACGTGAGCGAGGTCGAGCCGCGCGCGTAGTCGAGCAGTTCCTGCGTCATCGAAAGCATTCCATTCACCGCTTTGTCGGCCATTGTTGTCAGCTCGCGTACGCGAGGATCAGTGCTTTCACCCGCGATCAAATCCGTGCAGCACCGGATGATGCAGATCGGATTTTTTAGATCATGAATAATGGAATTGGCCATCGCGCCGACGAGGCTCAGCCGTTCGGTCCGCATGACTTCAGAGATGAAATGGGAATTAACGCTGCGCAGCCGTTCCGAAACCGAGCGCAAAAAGTTCATGTGCAAGCGGCTGGGCGCGAGCTCGAGAATGTGCTGGAAGGTCGGCTCGTCCACGGTGCCGAGAAGCGTTGGTTCGGCCGCAGTCGCCATGGCGGAGCGCGGCTCGCCATCGAGCAACGCCATTTCGCCGAAGAAGTTTCCCGATTGAATGAAGCCCAGCGTTTCCTGTTGCCCGCCGCGTCCGGACTTGGAAATTTTAACCGAACCTTTCCCGACGAGATACATCACGTCTCCCGGATCCCCTTCGCGGAAAATAATGTCGCCCGCGTTCAACTGCACGGCGTGCACATCGGGCGCGATTTCGTTCAGCAAATCGGATTCGATTCCTTCGAAGAGCCGGTTCTGCGAGAGCTGGTCGAAGGCCTGGGCGAGAGAACTATTCATGATGGGGGCGATCAGGAAGTGGCAAGCGTGTTCACGAGACAACCGGCACGGGACATTTTCACGCTCGCCAGAACGGAGCGCAGATGGGCCACCAATTCGTCGGGGCGGTGCGGTTTCCGGAGGAATCCCGCCATGCCGGCCGCGAGCATCCGATCGAGCCGTTCTTGCGCGATGAAGCCGGTGCTGAGGAGCACGACGATCTCCGGGTTAATGGCGCGAAGGCGGCCGAAGGTCTCTTCGCCATCCATGAAAGGCATCGACAGATCGAGCAGAACGAGATCGAAATGACGCGGCCGTTTTCGGACAAAATCCAGACATTCGAAACCGGACTGGGCGGTGGCGACTTCGAATCCCTCCTCGGAAAGAATGCGTTTGGCCAGGACGAGAGCCATCGGTTCGTCATCGACCACCAGAAGCCGGCGTTTCTTTTGGGGGGCCGGTGGCGCGGCCTTTCGGGGGCGCGCCAGCTCGACCAGCTCGGGATGAAAGAGGACTTTCTTGTCGGTGCCGCCGGCGTGCTCTACTAGTTGCGCCGTCACTTTCGCGGCGCGATCGACGCTGGTGCGCAGCATCCCGAAATATTTTTCCGAGCCGTCATTTCCTGCCCAGATATTTTCGATGGCCGCACTCGTTCCGGAGATGATCTCCAGTAAATTGTTCAGCTCGCTCGCCGCTTTTTTTTCGGCCTCCTGCGATTGCTTGGATTCGTCGGCTGGGTTTTCCATTCGGCTACGGCGATAGACCAGGGCGCACGCGCTCGGGCGCGATGAGTGACGCTTCCGTGGAAGAATTTTTTCCTGGAAGTCGAGTTGGCTCTACTACCGGTCCCGCCGCGGCGGAGCCTTTGGAATTGGCGGCGTCGCCGTGCGTATGCACACGCACGCGGCCGTCCGAAGAATTGGTGGAGGTTTCCATGAGCGAGACCAGTTGGTCGCTGTTCTGGAGATGAATGATTCGGTCGCGCACGGAATTTTTTAGAACAGCGGAATTGCTTTTCGCTCCTCTGGCTGGCGAAGTAGACGCGGGCGCGAGCTCATCCTTTTTCTTCTTTTTGTCTTTCTTGTTGCCGTCATCCCCTCCATCATGGTTGTCGTCGTCAGGGGTGGGACGCGGCGTTGCGGTCGGCCTTGGTGTTGCCGTCGATTGCGGAGTCGCAGTTGCCACGGGTGTTGCACTCGGCTGGGGCGTGGCTGACGGATCGGGCGTGGGGGCGGGAGTCGGCAACGGATTTGTCGCGACCACAGGAGTGGGTTGCGGGGTGGCGGCAGGAACTGGTGTCGACTGCGGATTTGCCGCGACTGTTGTCGCACTGGTCGCATCTTCATGACGGCTAACCGCGGCCAGCGTCGACTCCGGACCGACTACGACATCCGTGCCGGGTCCCTTGATCGCGAGGTTCGTGGCGACCAGCGTGTTGTTGCTTTTTTCGATCGCTTGCTCATCGATCGCCTTCTCAATCAAAGACAGGCTCGGCAGCGCTCCCTTGCCTTTCGTCGACATCTTAACCAGAGACGACGTGCTCATGACCTGCTTCAAATCCACGTGAACCGGCTGCGGAATTTTCGTCGCATTCGGAGGCATCATGATCATCTGCCCCGGTCGCAACGACACCTGCTCGTCCAAACTGCCGTTGAGCGAGAGCCGCATGCTCCCTTCGAGCACGAGCACCTTGAGGTCGCGTCCGGGCCGATACTCCATCATGATCGTCGTGCCGGTGATGGAAGCGGTGACCGCCGCGGTCCTGATCCTGGCGCCGCCGATTCCTTTTGGCACCTGAAGCAACATTGTCCCCTCCTTGAGGGTCATGTCGCGGGTGCCAGTCTTGAAACTAAAATAGGTCTCAGGCCCGATGCGGGTGAGGGTGTTGTCCTGGAACAAAAGCTCGGAGCGAGATTTGACGCCGGTCTTCAGGGCCAGCTCATCCTTGATCAATTCGTTGAGCGACGCCAGATGCGCGCCCCGCACCGGCTCCACGACGCTGACCGTATTGATGATGTTCGTGACCCGCGCTTCGAGCAGCGGACCACCCAAACCGACCGTAGTCGCGCTCAGCCACGAAGCGGCGCTAAGCAAGATAATCGAAAGAGGGCGAATCATAGTTGGTCCTCGATTTAGCAGGGGTCATGCCTTTCTTTATAATTTCCAGAAGAAAGAATTAGAAATGGATAACGAAGCCGACACCCAGGCCGGTCGTGACCGCGTCATAATTGAAAGCGCGCCGATTCGATCGATTGCTGGCGAAGGAAAGGAAGCTGTTCACCTCGGCGTCCGGAGTGAATCGATATCGCACGCTCCAGGATGCGACATGATTCACATCGGTCCGCCCTCCCGAATTGTAAAAATACGGGGAAAGGCGATAGCTGACGTCCGTTTCCAAGCGGCGGCTGACCTGCCATTGATAGCGCACGAAACCGCCGGCCAGATCCCGCTGGGCCGAACGCGGATCGGAGAGACCAACCATCCCGATAGCGCCCAAGGTGAGGGAATGCGGGCCCCCGAGACTGAAAGTTTTCTGAGCGGCCAAAGTGAATTCGTGATCGCTCAGCACTTGCCGGCCGTGGCGATTCAGGAGCTCGACGAAATCGTAGCGTGCCGCAAAACTGACGCCGCTCAAACGCGCTGGCGTCCATAAGATGCCAGCCCCAGCCCCGAGGCTCTCGAAATCGAGCGACGACATTTCGGCATAACGAAATATCGAGGTCTGCCCCCCGAGCTGGAGGGTGACATCGTTCCCGAGTGGCCGGGTCCAATTTAGAGCCGCACTGGCCGAAAACAGGAAGTCATCCTGCTTATCGTGGCGAGTCAGAGCAGCGTTATTCGTAAAGAAAATCCCGGCGTCTCCGCTCAGAGAAAACGGGCGCGGCCGTTCCTTTTTTTTGAGGATGAGTTGCCGGCCGAAACTGTCGTCCTCGGAGGATGGGCTCGAGGAGGAAGGAATTTCGTCCGAGCTCACATCTTGCGATGCGGAGTCCGGAAGTTTTTGGAGAAGCCGTGCTCGCTCCACGATGCCCGCGTCCTGCGCAACGGCAGTGTGGAGCATCGCGAAGACAAGAAGGCAGGAGATACCTTTGGTGAGATTAAACACGCAAGACGTTTAGCAAAGTCCATGCCCCCTTCGGGAGGTCGCCTGGCGCAACGCCCGTCCGGCATGCTTTCCGCTCCCCGTTTGCCGGATGTTTAACCGACGCGCTCTCGTCATTCTTGCCATCGCCCTTGCGGGCATGGCCTGTTTGATCGCGCTCGATTTCCGCCCGCCCTATCCGTTCCTGCGCCTGAAGAATTCCTATGCGGATGCGCTCGCGCGCGCGGGAAAAAAAACGCCGGCCAATCCGGACCTCGTTTTCATGGCGATCGAATCGGAGTCGGTCGGTGTGGACGGCGAACTGGATATCGAACGCGGGTTCGAGCTCGGGCCTAACGATGGAAAAGAGAGACGCGCGTTGCAGTTGATGAGCTCAAAGTTCCCGTGGCCGCGCGAAACCTACGGTCTTATTCTCGAAAGGCTGATTCATTCCGGTGCGCGCGTGGTCATTTTCGACCTCACCTTTCCCACGTCCACGGAGGGAGACGAACCGTTTCGGTCGGCCCTGGATCGTTTCCGCGATCATGTCGTAATTGGCAGCAATTTCGTCCAATCGAGTGGGCTGCGCGCCAGTCACACGCGCCCCGCCGAGACTCTCCTGCCCCAGGAGACAATCATCGACGATCGCATTGGCTTCACGAACTTCTGGCCCGATGAAGACGAGGTGGTCCGCCGGGCCCAATACCGCGTCACGGTTGAGCAAGTGCAAGGCGATAATCCGCAAAGCGACTCCGAAGTTTTTCTCTCGCTGGCCGCGCGCGGCCTGATCAAGGCAGGTTTCGAGGCAGCGGTCCCGACAGGGGCCGGACAGCAAATGTTCCGCTTCACGAGCGCCCCGCGCGAAGGTTTTCCTCCTCATTCCATTTTCGAAATCTTTGTGCCGAAATATTGGCAGCATAACTATCAATCCGGTGAATTTTTTCGCGGCAAAATCGTGCTCGTGGGCGCGGAAGGTAACTGGCAGCACGATGAGCATTCGACGCCGCTCGGCTCGATGCCCGGCCCCGAAATTCATTTGAACGCGATAAACGCAGCCCTCCACGGCGAGTTCATCCGGGAGCTGTCCCCTAATTTCGGTCTGGCTCTGATCGTCTGCGCCGGCTTGATCGCGATCGCCCTGTCGCTCCTGATCCGCTCGCCCTGGCTGCGCCTGCTTGCCTTGGGCGCAGTCAATTGCGCGGCTGCCTGGGGCGCGTTGCTCGCCTTCAATCACGCCTCCGTTCTCTTGCCGCTCGTCGCTCCCGGCGCGGAGCTCAACTTCACCATCCTGCTCGGCCTGGTTTCCGATCTCACCTTGGAACGCGTGGAAAAAAATCGCGTCCGCCGCACCCTCGAAAAATATGTTTCGAAAAACGTCGTTCGCGAACTGCTCGATCAGCCGAAGCTTTACGCGCAGTCACTGGGCGGCGTCCTCAAACCCGCCACCATCCTGTTCTCGGATATCCGCGGTTATTCGTTCGTGACCGCCAGGAGCGATCCGCAAGCGCTCGTGGCGCAATTGAATGAATACCTCACGGCGATGGTCGAATGCGTTTTTCGTTTCGGCGGCACTCTCGACAAATTTATTGGCGATGCGGTCATGGCCGTCTGGGGTAACACCCACAGCGAGGGGGTTCGCAATGACGCCACCAATGCTGTCCGCGCCGCACTGGCCATGAAGCAGGAATTGGCGCGATTAAATCGAGGCTGGGCCGCCAAGGGTCTGCCGCAATTGCGCATCGGCGTCGCGCTGAATCATGGCGAGGTCGTCGTGGGCAATATCGGTTCGCCGCAGCGGATGGAATTCACCGTCATCGGCGAAGCCGTGAACGTGAGCTGGAAACTGCAGGAGTTAACCAAAGATCTCGGCGCTGATCTGATCGTGGGCAAAGACGTCATGGCCCTCGTGATCGAGGAATTCGAACTCCGGCCCCTGGGCCTGGCCACGATCAAGGGTGTGCCGGAGCCGGTGGAGATTTTTGAAGTGTGCGGAGCGATCGCACCGCAAACCGCCAGCCTGAGCGCGGCTGGTCTTCTCTAGCCCATCCGCCGCCCCGGATTGACTGCTCGCAAACCCGCGGGAACTGGCTATGTTCTGTGTCCCGCAAATGAGTCAATTGTCCATTACCAATCTACGGGTTTCGATCGGCGAACAGGAGATTATCCGTGGCCTTTCCCTGGCTATTCCGAAAGGCGAAGTGCACGCCATCATGGGGCCGAACGGTTCCGGCAAAAGCACCCTGGCCAAGGTGCTTGCCGGCCATCCCGATTACAAAGTGACCTCGGGCGAAATCCTGATGGATGGCGAGAACATCATGGAGCTCGCGCCGGACGAACGCGCCCGTAAAGGCCTCTTTCTTGCCTTCCAATATCCGAGCGAAATTCCCGGCGTCACGATCGCGAATTTTCTCCGCGCCGCGGTCCAGGCCCGAATGCCTGAAGGTGAAGAACTCGAGGCGACCGATTATTACGCGAGGCTTTACGAGAAGATGGATTTGTTAGAAATGGATCGCTCATTCACTTCGCGTTCCGTGAACGAAGGATTCTCCGGCGGCGAAAAGAAGCGGAACGAAATCCTGCAACTCGCCATGCTCGAACCGAAATACGCCGTGCTCGACGAAACCGACAGCGGTCTCGATATCGACGCGCTCAAAGTGGTGGCGCACGGAGTCAACGTCATGCGCGGGCCGGGCCGGGGCATTCTCGTCATTACCCATTACCAGCGCCTGCTCGATTACATTATCCCGGACCACGTTCACGTTATGGTGCAGGGCCGGATTGTGCGCAGCGGCGGGAAAGAACTCGCTCTGGAACTCGAAGAAAAAGGCTACGAAAGTTACGAAGAAGTGAAGACCACAGCCAGGGAACCGGCCTTGGCCTAACGAGGAATTTTTTATGGTTAAAGAAGCATCACCTTTGGAAATCGAACGGAATGTCGGGAACTTCGCTTATCCCGAAACGCATACGCACGATGCCGGCGTCGGCTTGACCGAAAAAACGATCCACTTCATCTCCGACATCAAGGAAGATCCCGATTGGGTGCGCGAGTTCCGCCTCAAGGCCTACAAAACTTTCCTGAGCAAACCGATGCCGACCCACTGGGCGAGCAAGGACCTGGAAGCGATCGTTTTCGATAATATCCGCTATTATCTCAGCGGCGGGACGCAGCCGAAACGCAATTGGGAAGATGTGCCGGACGACGTCAAGCGCACGTTCGAGCGGCTCGGCATTCCGGAACAGGAACGCAAGTTTCTGGCCGGCGTCGAAGCGCAATTCGACAGCGAGGCGGTTTACTCCAACATCAAGAAAGCCGTCGGCGAACAGGGCGTCATTTTCGTCGGCAGCGCGGAAGGCTTGAAGAATCATCCGGAGATTTTCCGGAAGTGGTTCGGCAAAGTCATTCCGGTCGGCGACAATAAATTCAGCGCGCTCAATTCGGCCGTCTTCAGCGGCGGCTCGTTCATCTACGTCCCGCCGGGAGTGAAGGTGAAACATCCGCTCCAAGCTTATTTCCGGATCAACGCCGAGAACTTCGGCCAGTTCGAGCGCACCCTCATCATTTGCGACGAAGGCTCGGAACTGACCTACATGGAAGGCTGCACCGCGCCGAAATTCAACACCGCCACTTTGCACAGCGCCGTGGTCGAGCTGGTGGCGATGAAGGGCGCGAAGCTCCAATACATCACCGTCCAAAACTGGTCGTCGAATGTTTTTAACCTCGTCACCAAACGCGGCATCGCCCACGAAGATGCCGAAGTGAAATGGATCGACTGCAACATCGGCTCGCGGCTCACGATGAAGTATCCGGGCGTGATCATGAAGGGCCGGCGCGCGCGGGGCGAAGTGCTTTCGATCGCGCTCGCGGGCGACGGGCAACACCAGGATACCGGCGCGAAAATGGTGCACGCGGCGGATGAAACCACCAGCAACATCATTTCCAAAAGCATCAGCATCGGCCAGGGACGCGCCACTTATCGGGGCCTCGTCCAAATCCCGAAGCACCTCAAGAATTGCAAGAACAACACGGAATGCGACGCGCTCCTGATCAACTCGACCAGCCGGACCGACACTTATCCGGCTATCACTGTTCGCGGCACCGGCAATTCCGTCCAGCACGAAGCGAGCGTCAGCCAGGTCAGCGCCGAGCAGATTTTTTACATGCAACAGCGCGGCCTGACCGAAGCGCAGGCCATGAGTTTGAGCGTGAACGGCTTCGTGAACGATCTCGTGCGCCAATTCCCCATGGAATACAGCGTCGAGCTCAAGCGCCTGATCGAGCTTGAGATGGAAGGCTCGGTCGGCTAGGGTTTCGCCCCCAAGACAGGAGCGATCCACGGCGGTCTTCGGGCCGCCGTTTGCGTCTTATTTTTCGGGCAATGACTAACCACACCGCTGTTCTTGATGAAGTAATGGAACCCGGGACGCCGCAGGAATACTCCGAGCCGGCGATTCTCTCCGGACCTTCTGAAGCGCGCGCCGCCGGGCTTCCCGCCTGGTTTCGCGAGCAACAGAGCGCGGCCTGGGCGAAGTTCGAGTCGCTTCCGTTTCCGAACCGCAAGGATCAACCCTGGCGTTTTTCGAATGTCAACGCGCTCGATCTCTCTCCATTCGTACACAGCACTCGCCTCAGTGAAAAGGAACGTGAAGAAATTCTTGATCTTTCCACCGGCCTCAAGGAGGTCGCGGGACGCCTGATCTTCGCCGACGACCAACTCCTGCGGCGCGATCCGCTTCCGGAAAAACTTCTCAAGAGCGGCGTGATCCTAAAACCGCTCGAACGCGCCATCATCGAACACGAAGATTTGTTCCGCCGGCATTTCATGGCGCAGCCGGCCGCGCTCGGCTCGGCGAAATTCGCGGCGCTCCACGAAGCGTTCGTGACTTCTGGGACGTTCGTCTATGTGCCGCGCGGAGTGGAAGTGGAGTTGCCGATCGAAATCTTTCATTGGTTGCACGGGGAGAACGCTTCCGTTTTTCCCCACACTCTTCTGATCGCCGACGAATTATCCAAGGTGACAGTGCTCGAACATTTTCGCTCGGCCCATCCGAACCGCGCGGGGTTCGCCTGCGGAGTAAACGATCTCGTGGTCGGTCGCGGCGCGAAAGTGAATTACATCTGCGCGCAAAACTGGAACGAGAAGACACTCGCCATCCAAATCAACGCCACCACCGCCGCGCGCGAATCCTCAGCCTTGAGTTTGAATGTGCATCTCGGCGGAAACTATTCGCGCTTCGAAAGCCTCAGCCGTCTCATTGGCGAAGGCGCGAGGAGTGATCTGCTCGCGGTCTCGGTCGCGCACGGCGCGCAGGAATTCGACGCGCGCACCCTTCAGGACCACGCGTCGCCGCACACCACGAGCGATCTGCTTTACAAAAATGCGCTGACCGATAGCGCGAAAAGCACTTTCGGCGGCCTGATCCGGGTCGAGCCGCACGCGCATTTCACCGACGCCTACCAAACCGTACGGAATCTGTTATTGAGCGACGACGCCGAAGCCAACTCGATGCCCGGGCTCGAAATCCTCGCGGACAACGTGAAGTGCAGCCACGGCGCGACTTCCGGCCAGCTCAGCGAAGACGAAATGTTTTATCTCCTTTCGCGCGGGATCCCCGCGGCCATTGCCAAACAATTGCTCGTCGCCGGATTCCTGAATGAAGTCGTCGATCGCCTGTCGCATCCCGCCATCACCGACCTGATCCACGGATTGATCGAAGCGAAGTTCCAGCTCCGCTCGCGCGAGTAGCGGCACGAATTCAGTACAGTTTCGTAATTGCCGCCGCCTCTTTCCGAATTTGTTCGGCCAGCGCGGCCGGTTCCAGGACGCGAACATGGCTGCCCCAGCTCAGGATCCATCGCTCGATCTCTTCCAGGCCTCCGAGCTCCAACCGCAGAATAATCGAACCATCGGGGCGCGACTGCACCCGCTGCGATTCGTGCCAGGTGCGTTCCGAAACCAAACGCGCGGCGAAGGAATCGAATTGCAGCCGGATCCGGTGCTTCTTCCCCGAAGAGAAAACGCCAAAGCTTCCGCTCAAAATTCTGCTGATGGAAAAGTCCGCCGGACGGCGAAAGCTCTTGCTCGTTAGGGAAACCTTTCGCATCCGCGGAAGCGCGAAGGTGCGCAGCTGACCTCGATCCAAATCCTGCGCGAAGAGGTACCATTGATTTTCGAGACACCCGAGGTGATACGGCCGGACGCTGCGCGCTTCGTATCCGCTGCTCTTCAATTTCCGGTACTCGAAGTTCAGCTCGATCGAACGCAGAACCGCTTTGCTCACGACCTCAAAAAGTTCGAGATCGGCCGGACTGGCGCCGGCGCTCCGGAATGAGATGACATCCTCCAGATCGGTCCAGGAAAACGAAACGCGGTCCTTCAATCCGTCCGTGATTTTTCGAAAGGCCGATTGCAACGGCCGTTCGAACGGCGTCCCCTTATATTGGGCCAGCGCTTTTTGAGCGACGAAAAGCGCGGTGATTTCGCCTTCTGAAACTTCGATGTTCGGAAAAGCCGTGACCGGTTCGCTGTAATAATAACCGAAGCGGCCCGAGTGATAATCGATCGGTAGCCCAAGCCGGTCGCGCATGAACTCGATGTCGCGCTGAATTGTCTTGGGGGAGACCTCCAGCTCGGCCGCGATCTTCTGGCAGTTCGGGAAGTGATGTGATTTCAGGGCCGCGTGCAAACGCATCATGCGTTGAAGCGGCGGGCGGGAAAAATTCTCAGCGCTCATCGAAATGGTGGGTCCGGCCTGGGCAAAAAATAATTAAAATATTTAAGCCTCGGACAGTCAATGTCCTACCCCCTGTTTCAAGATGACGCCATGAAAAGATACAAAACTCATTACGCGCGTCGCAGCTTGATCGTCATTCCCACTTCCTACCGGCCCGATCGGATTGAGCGCGGGCTGCGTGTTCTGCGCGCCCTGCGCCTTTCGTTGTCCGCCTCGGCTGAGCCAATCGAACGTCCTCGGCAAAAGGAATTCGACTTCGCCTTTCCGAAGCGGGTCTGATCGGCGCAGAGAAAGTATTGCAACGCACGGGGCGGGTCGCTACCTTCATTCACCTCGGCGGATTTGCTGCGCAGGCAGCGCCTTTCGATCATGGATGTAAGCGGCACAATTGACGCGATTCTCGCTCAAAAAGGGACAGAGATTTTCTCGGTCTCACCCGGCGCCACCGTCTTCGAGGCGGTGGAGTTGATGGCGAACAAGAACGTCGGCGCGCTCCTCGTTATTCAGGACGGACAGCTCGTCGGCATGATTTCGGAACGCGATTACACGCGGAAGGTCATGCTGCGGGGGAAGCGCTCGAAAGAAACCGAGGTGCGCGAAATCATGTCGAGCGAGCTGACCGTGGTCCACTCGCGCGAGCCGGTGGAAAATTGTTTGCGGATGATGACCGACAAACGCATCCGGCACCTGCCGGTGATGGATGGCGACATGATCCGCGGCATTATTTCGATTGGCGATCTGGTAAAATGGGTCATCGCCACCCAATCCGCAGCGATCGCGCATCTCGAGATGTACATCTCGGGCGGCTATACCGGTTGATTCGCCCAAACCGTTTTGCCGCGCACGATCGTGCGGACAGCCCGGCCTTTCAGTTTCCATCCGTCGAAGGGCGTATTGCACGACATCGATTGAGACTTGCTCGCGTCGAAAGACCATTCTAAATCGGGATCGATTAAGGTGACATCCGCTGCCTGGCCGACGGAAAGGGTACCAGCGTCGATCTGCAAGAGCTGCGCGGGATTCACCGTGAACATCTCGATCAGCCGCGGAAGCGAAATCGTTTTGTTTTTGTGAACGAGGAGATCGAGAAACAAACCCAATTCCGTTTCGAGTCCGACGATGCCGAAGGGCGCGGCATCGAACTCGACTTCCTTCTCAAACTTCGCGTGCGGTGCGTGATCGCTCGCGAGAATCGAGATCGTGCCGTCTGCAATTCCCTCCAGCAATGCGGCGACATCTTCCTGCGCGCGCAACGGCGGATTCATCTTGCAGTTCGTATCGAAGTTTTGAATCGCCTCATCGGTCAGCGCGAGGTGATGCGGACAAACTTCGCCGCTGACTTTGACGCCGCGCGCCCGGGCTTCGCGCAAAATCCGCACGCTGCCCGCGGCGCTGACGTGCTGGCAATGGATGTGATGATCGCAGAGTTCCGCCAGGAGAACATTGCGCATCACGATCGCTTCCTCCCCGGCGCTGGGCCAGCCGGGCAGACCAAGGAGCGTACTCCAATAACCCTCATGCACGACGCCAGTGCCGACGAGATTGTAATCCTGACAATGATCGAACACCGGCACGCCGACCATGCGCGCATATTCGACGGCGCGGCGCATAAGCTCGTTGTTTTGGACACAGCGGCCGTCGTCGGTGATCGCGACCACGCCGGCTTGCGCGAGCGAACCGATCGGCGCCAGCTCTTCGCCCATCAGGCCTTTTGAGATCGCCCCCGTCGGCAGAACGTTGACGCAAGCGACTTCCGCCGCGCGGTCTTTGATCCAGGCGATGGTGCTCGGACTGTCCGCAACCGGCGAAGTATTCGGCATGCAGACGATGGTGGTGAATCCTCCCGCCGCCGCGGCACGCGCGCCGGTCTCGATTGTTTCCTTCCAGCCAAAGCCCGGTTCCCGCAGATGAACGTGGAGATCGATCAAGCCGGGCGCGACGATGAGTCCGCTCGCATCGATGACTTCTGGTTTCGAGTTTCTAACATCGCCGGCGATTTTTCCATCGACGACAAAAAGATCGCCAACTTCGTCGCGTTTGTTCGCGGGATCGATGATGCGGCCGTTGCGGATGACCATGTTCATGGCGTGGCAATCCCTCCGCAGAGATAGAGAACCGCCATTCGGATCGCGAGACCGTTGGTGACCTGATCGAGGATCACGCTTTGCGCGCCGTCGGCCAGGTCGCTGTCGATTTCGACGCCGCGATTTATCGGGCCGGGATGCATGATGAGACAATCCGGTTTCAGCTTTTTGCCGCGCTCTTTC
The DNA here is from genome assembly GCA_003244145.1 of Chthoniobacterales bacterium. GTDB lineage: Bacteria > Verrucomicrobiota > Verrucomicrobiia > Chthoniobacterales > UBA10450 > AV80. The sequence goes on along the minus strand of QHBM01000156.1, from coordinate 965 downwards.
GTCAGGCCGAACAAGCGGATGTATTCGCCGATTCCCGGAAAATATTCCTTCCGCTGTCGTTCGTGTTGAATGCGGAGCAAATTAACCACGTCGGCCGTGGGCAGGACTTCATCGAGCTTGTGCGAGACGGTGACGCCGAGTTTTTCAAATACGCGCGGCACGAGTGTGCTCGGGCCCACCAGCGTAACCCGCGCGCCGAGCTTGAGCAGGCCGAAAATATTCGAGCGGGCCACGCGGCTGAACAGAACATCGCCAATGATGACGACATGGAGCCCGGCGATCGCGCCTTTTTTCGAGCGGATGGTGTAGAGATCGAGCAGCGCCTGGGTGGGATGCTCGTGCTTGCCGTCCCCGGCGTTTATTACCGCCGCGGGCGTCCAGCCGGCGACCAGCTGTGCCGCACCGACGTGCGGGGAGCGGATCACGATCGCGGCTGGATCGTAGGCCGACAGCGTCTGCACGGTGTCCTTCAGCGACTCCCCCTTCTCGACGCTAGATCCGGTCGAGCGGATCGACACGACATCGGCCGACAGCCTCTTCGCGGCGAGCTCGAACGACGAGCTGGTCCGCGTGCTCGCCTCATAGAACAGGTTCACGACGGTACGTCCGCGGAGTGCCGGGACCTTCTTGATCTCGCGTCCCTGCACCTCGTCGAAGGACTCGGCGCGGTCGAGGATCCGCTCGATCGCATCACGATCTAGGTCCTCGATCGAGATCAGGTGGCGATGGAGACGGTGCGACGGGCCGGTCATGCGGCGGCTCTCCTGGGCTCGGGGGCAGCCGGATGACTCATGCGGGCCTCGCCACCTGCGAGCCCGGACGGCGAGCGGGGGCCGCATGAGCGATCGTCACCTCGTCGTCTCCGTCGACCTCCTCCACTCGCACGTTGACTCGCTGCTGTTGGGAGGTCGGGATGTTCTTGCCGACGTAGTCGGGTCGGAGCGGCAGCTCGCGGTGGCCGCGGT
>QHBM01000094.1 GCA_003244145.1 Chthoniobacterales bacterium | reverse complement strand
CCGACTAACGACGCTGAGTCCGCGATTATTGCCAACCTTGCCCCCGGCCAATACACCGCGGTGGTGCGGGGCTCGGGTAACCCTGTTGGGACTGGTCTGGTCGACGCCTTCGATATCAGCGCGGCGTCGCCTGCCAGGCTCGTCAACGTGGGGACGAGAGGTTTGGTTCAGCCGGGTGACGGATTGCTGACAGCCGGATTTATTGTGCAGAACGGATCGGTCCGAGTCGTGATTCGCGCGATAGGTCCTTCCTTGGTGGCCTTTGGTATCACCAACGCCCTGCCCGATACGACCCTTCAACTGCGGGACGTGAACGGCGCCATCGTTCGGGAAAATGATGACTGGATGACGACCCAGCAGGCGGAGCTGGAGGCTACCGGACTGCAACCGAGCAATATCAAGGAGGCGGCCTTGGTTCAGACGATCCCGCCCGGACAATACACGGCCCAGGTCCGGGGCAAGCCGGAGGGTACCGGCATTGGCGTGGTGGAGGTTTACTTCCTGCAATGATCTAAAGGCGGTAATGACACGGCGATCGTGGGCGGCAGCGGTAAAACCGCCCGCATCGCGGTGGCGGAAGTGTACGCATTGAATTAGTAGGAGCCGCCTTGCGCAGGTGGATCGAGCGCTCCGTCGCTCAATGTCACAAATGGCGGCGAAGCCGCACTCATTCCACATCGCGCGCCCGTTCGATTGCGCTCAGGGTAAACTCACGTCCGATCCACCTGCCTCGCGCGTTGATTCCGGGCGGAAGAAACGCGTAAGAAAAGTATTTACGTCGGCTCGGCATCGGGACGAAGATGCGAGCGTATCAAGTCTGTCAGGCGTCTCCCATCCAGCACCTGGCTCTCTTGCCGACGGGGAAGAGAACGCGATAGCATTCAACATTGGAGATTCGAAATAACCCAGAAGAAACGTTCTTAATATGATTAAACCTTCAGTCCTTTCAACGCGATTAATGGGGGCGGGAGCACGGGGTCGCGTCTAAACATTTGACCTTTCAATGCGCGAAGCAGCCATGAATCCGGTTGTACGAGAGACCTAAATGTTGAATGTGTAGACGCGACCCCATTCCGCTCCCTACCGGCAAACTCGCCAACCCGACACTGGAATTGCGCGACGCAAACGGCAACCTGGTCCGTGCCGATGATAACTGGCGGACCGGTGGACAAGAAACGGAGATCATCCAATCAGGCGTGGCGTCGACGAACGATCTCGAATCCGCGCTGATCGAACGCTTCCTGCAATGCAGCCTACACCGCGATCGTGCGGGGGGGTGAACAACACAATGGGTATCGCGGTCGGCGAAGTTTACGCGTTGCAATGATTCCTCGGAGGGATGTGCTTAGGTGTAAAGATTTTCTCGCCCATATCTTAGGGGCGCAACTTCAGCATCAAGCCGACGACGCGATTGCCGATGATCGCTGCAGACATTACCGTCTAGGGGCGGGGACCTCATTCGTTCGAAATCACGCGCACGAGTGGAGTGTTTCGCATCTTCACCATGTCTAATGGTAGCGAGTGCGCATGAAGGCAACGGCCGGTTGGCAGCCGAACGACCGCGGCGACGCGGCCTTTGTCACGACGCGGTGGAGCGTAGTGCTTGCAGCGCAAAGTTCGTCTCCCGCGGCGGAGGAAGCATTGGAGAAGCTTTGCCGGACTTATTGGTGGCCGCTTTACGGGTTCGTTAGACGCAACGGCTACAGTCCGGAGGAAGCGCAGGATCTCGTCCAAAGTTTTTTCGCGCTGTTGCTTGAAAGGCGAGACCTCGATGTTGTGCGCCGCGAAAAAGGAAGGCTGCGGTCCTACTTGCTGGTGTCGCTCAAGAATTTTCTTCGCAAAGCAAGACGTCGCGAGACGGCGGCTAAGCGCGGCGGCGGCCGGCCACTCGTCTCGCTCGAAGAATTGCTCGCGCGCGAGCGCGCGGACCTCGAACCAGCGGATAATTTGAGCGCTGATCGAGTTTATGAGCGGCGCTGGGCGCTGAGCCTGTTGGCCCAGGTGCTGACCCGACTCGGAGAAGAATATCGAGCGGCTGGTCAGACGAAATTGTTCGATGACTTGAAAGAACTTCTGGCTGACGAACCTGGTCGACGATCGCAGGCAGATATTGCCAATGGTCTGGCGATGACGGAAAACGCCGTGAAGCAGGCGTTTCACCGATTGCGCAAGCGCTATCGCGAATTATTGCGCGAAGAAATCGCCCACACCGTAGCGTTGCCGGGCGACCTCGAGGACGAACTGCGGCATTTCATCGCTGTATTAAGCGCGTAACCTCGCGCGGAATTTAGCGCATTACTGATGAAGGCTGTATTACCATTCGAAACGAAGATGAGAAAGACCGATAGAATTTGCTCAAAATGCGGGGTGGCCGTTTCTGCGGACATGCCCGGTGGATTTTGCAGCATCTGCCTTTTCCGAACCGGTCTGGGCCTGCTTGAGGACGACGGTAATATCGAGCCTGAGAGTGCAGCTCAGAGATCGCCGCCCATGAGTGAATTCGGCGACTATGAATTGTTAGAAGAGATCGGCCGAGGCGGTCAGGGAGTGATATATCGCGCGCGCCAGAAAAGCCTGAATCGGACGGTTGCGCTGAAAGTGATCGGCCTTGGTCACTGGGCGAGTCCGCTTCATTTAAAACGTTTCCGTAACGAAGCGGAGGCGGCTGCGCATTTGGAACATCCGCGCATCGTTCCCATTTACGAGATCGGAGAGCGCGATGGTTCGTGCTACTTTAGTATGAAGTTCGTCGAGGGTGGTCAGCTTGGCGAAGTCGTTAGGCGCGGACCAATGTCGCCCGAGCGGGCCTCTGAATTGGTTGTGAAGATTGCCAGCACCGTTCAGTTCGCGCATGAGCATGGCATTCTTCACCGGGATATCAAACCTGGGAACATTTTGTTAGACACTAAAGGTGAACCGCTTTTGACCGATTTTGGGCTGGCTCGGTTGGTTGAGCAGGAAAGCACAGTCACCAATTCATCCGACGTTCTGGGAACGCCAAGCTATATGGCCCCGGAACAAGCCGCCGGTCATGCCAAAGCCCTGACGGCCGCGGCGGATGTTTACTCGTTAGGCGCGGTTTTTTATCATTTGCTTACGGGCCAGCCTCCGTTCGCCGGAGCAACCACCTACGAAACTGTTCGGCTGGTCTTGGAAACTAATCCGCGTTCGCCGCGACTCTTGAATCCGAGCGTAGATCGTGATCTCTCCACCATCTGTTTGAAATGCCTCGAGAAGGACCCGAAGAAGCGCTACGAGACGGCCGGCGCGTTGGCGGAAGATGTGGAACGGTGGCTGCGACGCGAACCAATTCGAGCTCGACGCACCAGCCTCCCAATCCGGGGAAGCAAATGGCTTCGACGCAATCCCGCCATCGCCTTTTCGGTAGTCTCGATAGCTGCCTTGCTCGCCGCGGTGGCGATGTTCATCTGGAAAAGCGACCTAAGCCGTCCCTTGCCCACCACCGGGATTGCGGTCCTGCCTTTTGAAAATCTGAGCGAAGACAAGGCTAACGCCTATCTGGCCGACGGCATTCAGGACGAAATTCTGACACGTTTGTCCAAGATTGCCGATCTGAAAGTGATCTCGCGCAGCTCGACGCTGAATTATAAGAGCACGCCGAAAAACATTCCGGAAATTGGCAGGCAACTGGGTGTCGCCCACATTCTGGAAGGGAGCGTGCAGAAAAGCGGCAATATTGTGCGCGTGAATGTGCAGCTTATCAAAGCAGCTACCGACTCGCATCTTTGGGCCGAGACCTTCGATCGCGAGCTGACCGACATCTTTTCGGTCGAGAGCGACGTGGCCAAGGCCATCGCCGAGCAGTTACGAGGCCACCTGACCGCGCAGGAAAAACAAGTCATAGCCGCCAAGCCCACGAATAATGCGCAGGCCTATGATGCTTATCTGCGCGGTCTGGCTTACAGCCTAAGGATGATATACTCGCCGGCCAATGCTCTTAGTGCGCAGAAGTATCTTAAGGAAGCGGTGCGGCTGGACCCACAGTTTGCGCTTGCCTGGGCTTTGCTCTCCTACGTGGACTCGCGCGGCTATCTTACCAGAAACCTTCAACCAACGGTAAGTCTCCGCGACGAGGCGCGGCAGGCGGCCGATACTGCGCTCGCGCTTCAACCAGGGCTTGGCGAAGCACTCGTAGCCAAGGGGTATTATCACTATGGCTGTTTAAAGGACTACGACACGGCCGAGCAGTATTACGAGCAGGCGCGTCCACTCCTTCCTAATAGCAGCCGTATCCCTGAATCGCTCGCTTACGTCGCGCGCAGGCGAGGCCGTTGGGAACAAAGCGAGTCTTACTTCAAACAGGCCGAACAGCTCGATCCACGAAACGTTTATCTACTCACGCAGCATGCACAATCCTACATTCTGCTGCGCCGGTTTCCCGAGGCAGTGCGAAAGCTCGAGGAAGTCCTCAATATTACACCGGACGATCCTGACGCGATCGCGATCATGGCGGGGGTGGCGCAAGCGCAAGGCGATCTGCCGCGAGCAGCTACGCTACTTAGTTCACTCCATCTCACCGCCGAGGATCCCAGCGCGTTCGAAACACAGATTTACCAGGCGATCCTGGAACGTCGTCCCGCGGAGGTAATCGCCCGGCTGACGGACACCGTTGTCAAACCAGATCCGGCATTGGGTTACTACAACGGCGAGCTACGATGGTGGCTCGGCTGGGCGCAAGAGGTCGCCGGTGACAAGGTCGCCGCGCAACAAAGCTGGGAGCAAGCGCGAAGTGAGCTAGAGTCTTACTTGAAAGAACAACCCGATAATAACGCGGTGATAGAAGATCTCGCCCTGACGCAGGTGTTTCTTGGCAACAAAGCCGAAGCCTTCGCCCTGGCCGAGCGCGCGATGACTTTGTATCCGGTGAAAAAAGACGCGATGACCGGCCCGCGACAGCTCGAGCTATTCGCCCGAATAGCGGCCCAAACAGGAGAGCATGACCGCGCCCTTGCCGCTTTGGAGAAGCTTCTCGCATTGCCGTACAGCGGACTGGTGGTTGAGGGGGTGCCGCTCACGGCCGCGCTGCTCCGGCTCGATCCGATGTTCGATCCGCTGCGCGGAGATCGCCGTTTTCAAGAAATGGTGGGCCCGGCCCAGCCGGACGCGGCTCTCCCCCGCTGACCGCCTCGGCGAGTTCGATTTCGGTGCCTTGAACGGTGGAACGGGCGGCCCCTCCGTATTTTATGCGTAACCTGGCGCCAAATTTCGGATAGGAAGCCTTTGAATGGCCAATCGCTCTATGAAAACCTCCAACTCCACCCACGCAGTCTGCAATTCGCGCCCTTTCCACCGGCGTTTCTTTTTTTGCAGCGTGCTCGGAAGCGTCCTCCTCTTCGTTGCAACGGCGGGCGCGACGACACGGACGGTCACCAGTCTCGGCGACAGCGGCGCCGGGACGTTGCGCGATGCGATCGCCGCCTCCAATGACGGCGGTCTAATTAATTTTTCGGTCACCGGTGTTATTAGCCTGACGAGCGGTGCGCTTATCATATCGAAAAACCTTACCATCGCCGGTCCCGGCCCCACCCAGCTTGAGGTGACGCGTGGTAACTCGAACAATTTTCGCATCTTCCAAATCGCCGGGGGTCAAACGACTATTACGGTTTTCATCTCAGGAATTTCGGTCACGAATGGCCACACCGTCTTTAGCAGTGGTGAGGCGGCCGGCGGTTTCGGCGGCGGAATCCTGAACACCAACGCCACGCTGACGCTGAGTAACTGTATTATTAACAATAATACAGCCGTCTCATCCAATTCCGGATCCTCAGGAGGCGGCATCAGCAGCTTCTCGGGAAGCACTCTAACAGTGGATGGCTGCACTTTTAGCGGGAACAATGCCAATTCCGGAGGCGCCATTGCTAGCCTCAAGTCACTCGTCCTAAAAAACAGTACTTTGAGCGGGAATAGCGCAACCAGTGGCGGAGGGATAGAGACAGGCGGGGGCCCCGCGGCCGTGAGCAATTGCACATTCGTCAATAACACCGCTACCAGTCAGGGCGGCGGCGCGTCCAACTTCAATGGGACCTTGACGGTGAGTAACTGTACTTTCGATCACAACACCAGCAATTCCAGCGGCGGTGCCATCCACAACGAAGGACAAGGCAACAATGGCGTGGGGAATGCGACCGCGAACAATTGCACGCTCAGCGGCAACGCCGCCCCCAGCGGCGGCGCCATCTACAACACCGGAACGAGCGGGGGAAACGCGTTTGTCCAGTTGGGTAATACGATTCTCCAAACCGGCAGCTCCGGCGCCAACCTGGTAAATAATGGATCAGGGACCAGCATTACCTCGCAGGGCTACAACCTAAGCGACGACGATGGCGGCGGGTTTCTCACTGGGACCGGCGATCAACCCAGTACTAATCCTCAGCTTGGCCCACTCCAAGACAACGGCGGCCCTACCTTAACAAGGGCCTTGCTGACCGGTAGCCCGGCCCAGGACAAGGGCAAGAACTTCGACGGCCCAACCGATCAACGTGGATTTTCGCGACCGGTTGATATTGCCTCCATTCCCAATGCCAATGGCGGTGACGGCAGCGACATCGGCGCCGTCGAAATGGACACCTTGCAAACCGGTCCGACATTCGTCGTTACCACGACGGCCGATCACGACGACGGTTCTTGCAGCGTTGGGGATTGCACATTGCGCGAAGCTATTAACGTCTCCAACTCCGCCAGCGGCGTGAACAGTATTGCCTTTATGAGTGGCCTCACAGGAACCATTACTTTGCAATCAACGCTTGGGACGTTGACCATCACGGACTCCGTTACGATCACAGGACCCGGTGCGCGCACCTTGGGGGTGAGCGGGAACAACGCCCGGCGGGTCTTCACCTTCAGCAACGGGAGCAGCGCAATTTCCGGCCTCACTATCCGCGATGGGAGCTCGACCGACGCGGCGGGTTCTGGCCGAAATACGGCGGGGGGAGGCATCTTGAATGCGCAGAATGCCAGCCTGACGATCACCGAGTGCACACTGACCTCAAACCTGGTGCAGGGAGCGAGTAACGCTACTGCGTCCGGTGCCGGCGGCATTGGTTACGGCGGCGCCATCAGCAACAGTGGAACGATGACGATCACCAACTCCACGTTAGTAAGTAACAGCGCCTTGGGCGGAATGGGCGCCGACTCCAGCGGCGCGATGGGCGGCAACGTTCATGGAGGCGACGGCGGCGCCGCTTTCGGCGCGGCTATCTTTAATGACACCAACGCTGTTCTAACCATTAATGACTCCACCTTCGTGTCCAATACCGCCGTAGGCGGCGCCGCGGCCAATGGCCAGTTCGGCGGTAACGGCGGTAGCGCGACCGCCGGAATCTATAATAGTGGAACGATGACGGTGACCGCCGGAACGCTCACCGGCAATGGAGCTACCGGCGGCGCGGCCGGCAAGGGCAACAATAACTTTAACGGTGGTAGCGTGGGTGCCGGACGCGGCGGCCTCACCTCAGCCAACAATACAAGTGTTGTTCGCGATACCATCAGTGCCGGGAACCTCGGCAATAACAGCGTCGGGTCCGACGCCTCGGGCGTATTTTCCTCGCAGGGTTACAATCTTATTGGCGCCGGCGACGCGAGCAGTGGCTTCACCTCTACTGGCGATCAGGTAGGGACGAGCGTGGCACCGGTCCCGGCCCAGCTCGGCCCGCTCCAGAATAACGGTGGTAATACGGACACCTGCGCGCTGTCTTCGAATAGCCGGGCCATCGACAACGGGAGAGCATTCGGACTGGCTACCGATCAAAGAGGACTTAACCGAATAGTGGGCGCCGCCAATGCGCCCGGCGGCGATGGAAGCGATATTGGCGCATTCGAGGTTCAAACTGCTGGGCCGACGCCAACGCCTACTCCAACCCCGACACCCACACCGACGGCCACACCTACTGCCACCCCGACAGCCACAGCGACACCTACCCCTACGGCAACACCGACCCCGACACCTGGTTTGGTCGCTAATGTCTCGACCCGACTCCCGGTCGGCCAGGATCCCAATGCTTTGTTTCAGGGCTTCATCGTGCAAGGACCGGCAGGCTCGACCAAGAAAATCCTTGTGCGCGCGATCGGCCCGTTCCTCCAGGGCTTTGGGATCACTGATTTCCTGGCGGATCCGACCTTGGATATCTTTCAGGGGAATAATAAGGTCGCATCGAATGACAATTGGAAGACCACTCAGGTCGGAGGTCTCATCACCGGCGATCAGTTCGCCGAGATCAACGCGAGCGGGCTCGCACCGACCAACGACGCTGAGTCCGCTATCATCGCCAACCTTGCCCCCGGCCAATACACGGCGGTGGTGCGGGGCTCGGGTAACACTGTTGGGACAGGTCTGGTCGACGCTTTCGATATCAGCGCCGCGTCGCCTGCCAGGCTCGTCAACGTGGGGACGAGAGGTTTGGTGCAGCCGGGCGACGGACTGCTGACGGCCGGGTTTATTGTGCAGAATGGATCGGTCAGAGTCGTGATTCGCGCGGTAGGTCCTTCCTTGGTGGCCTTCGGTATCACCAACGCGCTGCCCGATACAACTCTCCAATTGCGGGACGTGAACGGCGCCATCGTTCGGGAAAATGACGACTGGATGACGGATCAACAGGCGGAGCTGGAGGCCACCGGGCTGCAACCGACCAATAGCAAGGAGGCGGCCCTTATTGCGACGATCCCGCCCGGAGCTTACACCGCCCAGGTCCGGGGTAAGCCAGAGGCTACCGGCATTGGGGTCGTGGAGGTTTACTTCGTTCAGTAGAGATTAAGATCTTGCCTTGAGGGCGACCACTTTTTTTCTGCCGCGAGACGACCGCTCAAAAACAAAAGTTTAATGCCGAAATGTCACATATTTAGACGCGACCCCGTGTCGCCGCGGCGAACCGGACCCGGCTTGGCATTGTGGCAGCGATCTCTGACCGTCGAGGGTCTAAGAGTTCGGTCGCCGCGGCGACGCTACAAGGGATTGCCTTTGTTGGTTACAGGCCACGTCCGCACGGCCTGAATAAGTCTTGACCGAAGGCCTCCCAGTCCGGCAAAATCGCACTGCGTGAAGTCTGTTAGACGTCTCCAATCCAGCACCTGACTCTCTTCCCGCAGGGAAATTGCGAGCGAGGTAATCGTCCGCAAAGCTCGAAATGCTGGTTATGAAACTCCTGCAAAGGCTTGTCGGCTTAGGCTGTGGCTGTGTGAAAAAGCCAGGTCAACTTCTGATCGCTGCCGCGCTCGCCGCAGTTCTGGTTCCCACCAGCGCACGCGCCGCCCCGGGCGATCTCTACGAGGGTGACGCGCAAAGCGGCACAATCTTCAAATTCACGCCCGCTGGAGCCAAGAGCACCTTCGTCTCTTTGTCCAACAGTCCCTTTGGCCTGGCCTTTGACGTGTCGGGCAATCTTTACGTAGCTGCCGGAGGCAGCATCTTGAAATTCACGCCCGCTGGAATCAAGAGCGTCTTCGCCCCTAACCTCGATCCCAAGGGCCTGGCCTTTGACCTCTCGGGCAATCTCTTTGAGTCGGACGCGAACAACCACGCGATTTTCAAATTCACGCCCGCTGGAACCATGAGCACCTTCGCCTCCGGGCTCAACAGTCCTCGCGGCCTGGCCTTTGACAGTTTGGACAATCTCTACGTGGCTGACGAAAGCGACAACGCGATCTTCAAATTCACGCCCGCTGGAATCAAGACGACCTTCGCCTCCGGGCTCAGCGGTCCTTTTGGCCTGGCCATCGATGGATTGGGCAATCTATACGCATCTGACGAAGGCAGCGGCAGAATCTACAAATTCACTCCCGCTGGAACCAGGAGCACCTTCGCCTCCGGGCTTAATGGTCCTACTGGCCTGGCCCTTGACGGGTCGGGCAATCTTTTTGAGTCGGATATTGGCAGCAACACGATTTTTAAATTCACTCCCGCTGGAACCAAGAGCACCTTCGCTTCTGGCCTTAACTTTCCCTACTTTCTCGCAGTTGCTCCGGTCCCTAAGGCTGTTCTTCGCCTCGTCACGAATCTGAACGACAGCGGCGAAGGATCGCTGCGCAGTGCCATTGCCATTTCCGCGTCCGGCGATACGATCGAATTTTCAGTTACCGGAACGATCGCACTGACTAGCGGCGAGCTACTCATCGATCACGCGTTAACAATCGCCGGCCCCTCCACCGGCGGAGTTATCGTGAGCGGCAGCAACGCGAGCCGTAGTTTTGACATTACAAGCGGTGTCACGGCGACTATTTCGAATTTGACGATCAGTAATGGGGGCATTCTCAACAATGGCACAGTAACTATCACCAAGAGCACCATCTCCGGCAACTCGGCAGACTCCGGCGGCGGCATTCGCAACAATGGCACACTAACTATCACCAAGAGCGCCATCTCCGGCAACTCGGCAACCACCTCCTCCGGCGGTGGCATTATTAACGGTGGCACAGCATCTATCGTCAACAGCACCATCTTCGGCAACAACTCGGGAAGTAGCGCCGGCGGCATTTTCAACGATAGGGGCACGATAACTATCACCAACAGCACCATCTCCGGTAACTCGGCAACCATCGGCGGCGGCATTGTGAACGATAGCGGCACGGTAACTATCACCAACAGCACCATCTCCGGCAACTCGGCTGCTAACGTCATTGCCGGCGCCGGGACCGGCGGCGGCATTTATATAGTTGGCGGCACGGTGACCTCGACGAGGAACACGATCATTGCCAAGAACACAGCTTTGAGCGGCAGCCCGGATGTGTTTGGCGCAGTGAGCTCGCAGGGTTACAACCTGATCGGCAACAACTCCGGCGCGACGATCACACCGACAACCGGCGACCAGATCGGCACTCCCGCCGCACCCATTGATCCGAAGCTCGGCCCATTGCAGGACAACGGCGGCCCGACCAAGACACAAGCGCTGCTCTCGGGCAGCACGGCGATCGATGCCGCTGGTGTAGGAGGCCCTGCGACCGATCAGCGCGGTCGCGCACGACCGTTCGATAGTCCGGCAATCGTAAATGCCGACGGCAGTGATGGCGGCGATATCGGCGCGTTCGAGGTTGGCCCCAGTCCCGCGCCCGTAACGAACCTGAACGATAGCGCCACTGGTTCGTTGCGTGATGCGATTGCGGACTATTTTTTCAATGGCGTGATCACGTTCGATCCAAACCTGAGCGGCTCGATCGCGCTGGCCAGTTCGCTGCAAACCAACAAAGACATCACCATCGCCGGGCCGGGAAGGGGGCGCATAAGCATCAGCGGGAATAATGTCACGCGCGTCATCGATGTTTTCAGCGATTCACTCACTCTTACAGGGCTTAACATCGTGAAAGGCAGCGACGATGGCATCCGCGTGCACAAACAAGCTACGCTGCATGCCCCGGCCATCTTAACGGTGAACAACTGCACGATCTCCGGCAACGCCGCGGCCGGCATTTTTATCGAGCAAGGAGCGGCGGGTACGGTAACTAATTCAACCGTCTCCGATAACCCAGGAACCGGTATCGTAAACAGCAATGGCGGCCTATCGGTGACGAATTCGACATTCACGCGTAACACCGGGAATGCGAGCGCTGGAGCGCTCCTGCACATGGGAGGGACGACCGGTCTGCGCAATAGCACAATCTCTGGCAATAGCGCCAGCCTCGGTGGCGGGATTTATTATTTCAGTGGCACACTGAATGTTAGCAGCAGCATCATAGCTGGTAACACCGATCTTAATGGTAATCCTGATGTCTACGCACAGACCGGCAACATCAAGTCATTAGGCTATAATCTCATTGGAATAGGTAACGGCAGTCAGGGATCATTTGTAGATGGGACTAACAACGACCAGGTAGGAACAACGGCCGCACCCATTCCGGCGGGTCTCGGTCCTTTGCAGGACAATGGTGGCCCTACCTTCACGATGGCGCTGCTCAGCGGAAGTCGCGCGCTTGACAAAGGATTCGGTAACGGCCTAACGATTGATCAAAGAGGAAGTCAGCGCGTCTATGACGATCCCGCCATCGCCAATCCCGTGGGCGGCGACGGCGCGGACATCGGCGCGTTTGAGGTGCAACCCGGCCTCGTCGCCAATGTCTCGACCCGACTCCCGGTCGGCCAGGATCCCAATGCGCTGTTTCAGGGCTTCATCGTGCAAGGGCCGGCGGGGTCGACGAAGAAAATATTGGTGCGCGCGCTCGGCCCGTTCCTAGGGGCCTTTGGGATCACTGATTTTCTGGCGAATCCGACCTTGGACATCTTTGATGGGAATCAGGTGAAGGTCGCTTCGAATGACAATTGGAAAACCACTCAGGTGGGAGGTCTCATTATCGGCGATCAGGTTGCCGAGATCAACGCGAGCGGGCTCGCGCCGACCAACGACGCTGAGTCCGCGATTATCGCCAATCTTGCCCCCGGCCAATACACGGCGGTGGTGCACGGTTCGGGTAATAGTATTGGGACTGGTCTGGTCGACGCCTTCGATCTCAGCGCGGCGTCGCCTGCCAGGCTCGTCAACGTGGGGACGAGAGGTTTGGTGCAGCCGGGTGACGGACTGCTAACGGCCGGATTTATTGTGCAGAACGGATCGGTCAGAGTCGTGATTCGCGCGGTAGGTCCTTCATTGACGGCCTTCGGTATCACCAACGCCCTGCCCGATACGACCCTGCAACTGCGAGACGTAAACGGCGCCATCGTTCGGGAAAATGACGACTGGATGACGGATCAAAAGGCGGAGCTGGAGGCAACCGGACTGCAACCGTCCAATAGCAAGGAAGCGGCCCTGGTTCAGACGATCCCGCCCGGCCAATACACCGCTCAGGTTCGGGGCAAACCTGAGGCCACCGGTATTGGCGTGGTGGAGGTTTACTTCCTGCAATAATCGCAAAGAGTGATTACCAAAGGCGGGGATGAGACGCGGCGATTGAAACGGATTCTGTTCGGATGCGCATTGGAGAACAGGTGGGTATTAGATTGACCAAAGCCTGCTTGCGGTGCAAGATTGTGATCGCGAATACCTCGCCAAGGAGGGGGGCTTTATGAAAATGTCATTTTGCTCGAAGTCGAAAAGGCGCGTTCCTTTTGTCCTCGCGTTTGTCCTTTACGCGATTCCTCTGATCGCGAACGCCTACGACCACATATATTATGTCAACAGCACGGACGACCTGCCTGATACTGACCCGGCAGATGGCGTCTGTCAGGCAGCCAACGCCGGCTGCACGTTGCGCGCTGCCATCATGCAAGCGAACTTCACCGCCGGCGTTAATGCCATCGTTATCCCGCCTGGAATATACACGCTTACCCGTGCGGGCAACGACGACAACGCCCTCGTGGGAGACCTGGACATCACCAAAGACTTGACCATTCAAGGCGCCGGCTCAGGCCAGACCATCATCGATGGGAACGGAGCGGTGACTCACGACCGCGTTTTCCACATCCACAGCACGGCAGTAGTAGTTAATATGGTTGGCCTGACCATCCGCAATGGCCAAGCGCTGCCGCCGCCCACACCATCGCCGGTACCATCGCCATCCCCCACGCCGCATCTGACCGGAGGAGGCATCTTGTTCGACGGCACCAGCAGTTCGGCAGCCTTGCATCTGTACGACGTTATCCTCGATGGCAACTCCGCAGAGAATGGCGGCGGCGTTTATGTCAATTTCTCCTCCGCGGGTGGTTCGATCACGTTGGACAGTGTGATCTTGCACGCCAACACAGCTACAGCGGGCGGAGTAGGGGCCGGCGGCGGCGCGTTCGTGTACTTAGCATCAAACATCAGCCAGGCCATTATCCGGGACAGTCAGGTGTGCAACAACACTGCGGATGGAACCGGCGGCGGCCTCTACGTCGATGGCACCAACGCAGCCCAATGGAGTATCGAGCGGACCGAGATCTGCTCGAATACGGCGGCTTCCGGCGGAGCTATCGGAAATTTCGTTCCCCTGACTATGTCCGACAGTAATCTGCATGGTAATCACGTGAGTTTCGACGGCGGCGCCATCGAGGCGTTCGCGCCTCTCATCATTCTGCGTACGACGCTGAACGCCAACTCAGCGGATCGGTTTGGGGGCGGCATCTTCGACTTGCAGACCAGTAGTACTCCTACCACTTGCCCCGCTAGTAATCCTTACTGCAAACAGTTCGCCCACATCGAAAAGAGCACGTTGAGCGGCAATTCGGCACATTACGGAGGCGGCATCTATCACGATGGGTTCATCACCCCCACCTCACTCTTGGTGCTCCTGAATAGCACGATCAGTGGCAACGTGGCCTTTCGCCCAAGCGGAGCGTCGGGTGGCGCAGATGGGGCTGGCGTTTACGTTTATGGCGGTGGGGTACAACTGCTCAACACGACGATTGCCACCAATCGCATTCAGCTCGGGAGGCCCGGTCAGTCTTACCCCGGGCAGGGCGGCGGGATATATCTCTTTCCCGGACCATCTCCTTCACCCAGTGTTTCGCCCGGTCCCGGCCAGAACCTCGATGCGCAAAACTCAATTATAGCCAACAACACGCGCGGCAATGGTATCCAGATAGATCAGCCCGATGACTGTGCTTGTTCCAATACCACCGGTCAGCTCGCCTATGACCTGATCAGGAACATGACGAACTGTTTCGTCACTGGACCGCAGGGTGGAAATATTGTTGGTCAGGACCCTCTCCTGGGTCCACTCCAAAACAACGGCGGCTCAACGCTAACCCATGCGCTGCTCTCCCTCAGTCCGGCGATTGACGCAGCTGCTCCGGCAGGACCCGTCGACGACCTCGGCGCGCCTCTTACCAGAGATCAGCGCGGCGCTGTCCGGCCCCAGCCCTCGGGCGGACGCTCCGACATCGGCGCGTTTGAAGTGCAACCTGGCGGCGCCACGCCTTCACCTACGCCGACTCCGACACCCGTCGCAACTCCGCCGCATATCCCCACACCGACACCTCCTCCTACACCAACACCCACACCCACACCCACACCTACCCCAACACCATCTCCCACAGCTACACCAACACCGATCCCCGGTCTCGTCGCTAACGTCTCTACCCGGCTCCCGGTCGGCCAGGATCCCAATGCGTTGTTTCAGGGCTTCATCGTGCAAGGACCGGCAGGCTCGACCAAGAAAATCCTTGTGCGCGCGCTCGGCCCGTTCCTCCAGGGCTTTGGGATCACTGATTTCCTGGCGGATCCGACCTTGGATATCTTTCAGGGGAATAATAAGATTGCCTCGAATGACAATTGGAGAACCACTCAAGTGGGAGGCCTCATCACCGGCGATCAGGTTGCCGAGATCAACGCGAGCGGGCTCGCGCCGACCAACGACGCTGAGTCCGCTATCATCGCCAACCTTGCCCCCGGCCAATACACGGCGGTGGTGCGCGGGTCGGGTAACAGTGTTGGGACTGGTCTCGTGGACGCGTTCGATATCAGCGGCGCGTCGCCTGCCCGGCTCGTCAACGTGGGGACGAGAGGTTTGGTGCAGCCGGGTGACGGACTGCTGACGGCCGGGTTTATTGTGCAGAATGGATCGGTCAGGGTCGTGATTCGCGCGATAGGTCCTTCTTTAACGGCGTTTGGTATCACTAACGCCCTGCCCGATACGACCCTTCAACTGCGGGACGTGAACGGCGCCATCGTTCGGGAAAATGACGACTGGATGACGGATCAAAAGGCGGAGCTGGAGGCTACCGGACTGCAACCGACGAACAATCTCGAAGCGGCCCTTATCCAGACGATCCCGCCCGGATCATACACGGCCCAGGTCCGGGGTAAGCCGGAGGGTACCGGTATTGGCGTGGTGGAGGTTTACTTCCTGCAGTAGCGCGAGCTTCCCTCGAGGGCGAAACTTTTTTCTGCTGCGAGTCGAGCGCCCAAGCGAGTTTGACATGGAAGCCGCTGCACAACTTTAAGGAAGGCCTCGCCGCGACCGTCGATTGGTATGCGAACAATCGTGCCTGGTGGGAACGGCTCCTGGAACGCACCGGCTGGCATTGAATCGCAGAGTCAGATTGGAACGTCGGCTATTCTGAATTGGGCTGGTTCGCAGCCTCGGCCGACCGAACCTCAAGGAATCGAATCGGCCGGAAATCCCTAAGAGCCTGGGATTGCTTGTGGCTTCAATCTTTCGGCGCGAGCGAGGCGACGATTTTCTCGAAGCGCGCATCGCCGCGGAGCGAGTCCCAGCGCGGGCTTCGTTTCAGGTCGCCATAAGTTACACCGCTTGGAATTTGTGCGGAAACCGCTAGTTGTTCGAGAGCCAAATCCTTGTCTCCTGCCCACGCATGAATGACCGCCAGGTTGGTGATCAAGGCCGGCCCGATGATGGCATCGCGGGACACGGGCAGTAACTCACAGGCGCGCCGGCCTTCGCGCACCGCATCGTCCGTGCGGGCGAGACCCGCGTCGATCAGGCCGAGCACGCTCCAGGCGGCCGCGTAATCGGGTTGCTCTTGCACCATCTTTTCCACGATGACGCGGCCAGCGGTGAAGGGTGCTTGAGCCACGGATAAATCTCCGAAGGTGCGCGCGGCGAGTCCGGCATACCACTCACGTGGGGCGAGGAAGGTGCTGTCGTCCTGCATTCCCTCGGACGGAATAGCAGCGAGCGCGCGAGTCATCGCGGCGGAGTCGCGCTCGGCCAAGGCACAATAGAAGAGACCGTAGGCAATTTTCTCTCCGGCTCCCGGTTCTTCGTTCAGAATGTTGGAGAGTAACGCGTGCAGAGGAAGAGTATCGGCGCGTTCATGGAACGAGATTAGCGCGAGCTGCGTGCGCATCGCATAGTCACGCGGCGAGATCTTTAAAGCGCGCTCCAACAGGCCGGTCGCCTCGGCGTAATGACGCAAAGCTACAGCAGTAGTCGCCGCATCGGACAAAAGGCCGAAGTTCAACGGGTCCAACTCGACGGCGCGCTCGAGGTTCCGCGTTGCCTCAGTCCAGCGGCCCTGACGACGGTCGATGATCGCCGTGAGGTCGTAGACCTCCGCATCGTTCGGAAGCGCACGGCGGGCAAGATCCAGTTCGGCGCGAGCGCGATCGTAGTCCCGAAAGCCGTGGTAAGAATAAACGGCGAGCGCGAGGTGAACCTCCCCTGCATCCGGCTGAAGACGGACGGCACTTTGAAGGGCGGCGCTGGCCAGGTCGCGCCGTGCTGGAGTGTGGTCAAATCCTTCCCAGTAAATCTCGAGATGCGCTTCGACGAGCAGGCAATAAGCAAGCAGAAAATGCGGATCGCGCGCAACTGCGTCATCGAGCAGCCGCACGGCTTCCAGCAGGTTCGGTTTTCCATTTGGATCATCGCCGGCCGGCCTT
Source organism: Chthoniobacterales bacterium (assembly GCA_003244145.1). Taxonomy (GTDB): domain Bacteria; phylum Verrucomicrobiota; class Verrucomicrobiia; order Chthoniobacterales; family UBA10450; genus AV80. Next base: position 8,459 of record QHBM01000094.1, on the reverse strand, counting down.
AGATCCCTGGCCTGTGCGTAAAGTTTGTTGGCGATAAGATCGGTGGTGGGCGCCTGTGAGATGGCCGCTTTTTCGCGCGGCGAAATTTCGACCTGAAGCTGGGCCGCGATCGCGCTGGCAATTTCACTTTGAATCGCAAAAACGTCCGCGAGATCGCGGTCATACGTTTGCGCCCAAAGATGCGTGTCCGTGCGAGCGTCGATGAGCTGTGCGTTAACGCGGATGCGGTCGCCGGCGCGCTGCACGCTGCCTTCGAGCACGTACGCAACTTTGAGCGCTTGCGCAATTTCGGGCAGGTTGCGGTTCGACGTAGTCTTGTACTGCATCACGCTCGTGCGGCTGATGACTTTCAGATCGGCGATCTTGGCCAGGGCAGTGAGAATTTCGTCCTGCACGCCATTAGCGAAGTAGGCGTTTTGTTGATCCTCGGAGAGGTTCTGAAATGGAAGCACGGCGATGCTTTTTTCGGAAATGACGCCCGGGGCGGATGAGACGGTGCCGAGAGCTACGGCCGGGGGGGATGTCCGGTAGCGGAAGAAGAAGAAAGCCGCGAGGCCAAGCACGACAATCACCGAGACGGCAAGCGACGACATCCAGCGAGTTTTGGCAGGCAACTGCAGTCGAGCCTTCGCCGTAGCCGCACCGGTTTGATCTTCCAGCGATGCCGGCCCTGTCGCATTCTCTATGTGCCCTTTGGCATCGGGATCGTCGCATTGAGCTCGGACCTCAGCGACGAAGCGGTAGCCGCGACCGGGCACGGTGACGATGAAGCGATGCGAGCCGGGGTCTTCGCCGAAGACGTGGCGCAAGGTCGAGATGTTCTGGCTGAGGTTATTTTCCTCGACGATCGAGTCCGGCCAAACCGCCTCCATCAGCCGCTCTTTATCCAGCACGGCATCGTGGTGCTCGACCATGTAGAGGAGCGTATCGAAGACTCTCGGTGTGAGGGGAACCGTCGTCCCATCGCGCCGCCGCAGGAGACGTGTCACCGCGTCGAGCCGGAAATCACCGAATTCGTAGACATGGGCGCGGGCAGCTTGCATCGCCTTTTCAGAAAAATTCAGAAAAATTCAGTCGCAGCTTAAAGACTTTCATAATGGCCGGACCAAAGCTGGCCGCGCGCGAAGCAAGTCCGAACCCGTCAGCGCACAAAGAACACAAAGCCAGAAAAAAGGATTTTAACAAAGGAGAAATGCAATTGAAAAAGCTATTGTATGGATTCCGGGCTTTGCTCGCCGGGTCGGCCGTCGTCCTGCTGGCAATCGCGTTTAGTCCGCCGCGTCCGGCAAAGTCGGGTCCACCAGGCAACGAGCCAAAACAACCGCCGATCCAGCTTTCCGGCGAAGCGGCGAAAAAATATTTGGAACAGCCGGGCGAAGGTCAATCGCTTATGGCGGCGCTGACTGCCGCGCGCTTCGGATTGCAACACGAGGAGCACGCCCCTTTCGATGAGAAGAGCGGCGCTGGGTACGCGGCGATGAGCCACGACCAGAACTTAAATGCCTGGTTTGCCGAAGATGGCGTGACGGTGCGGCCCTCGCTACCGGAAACGAAACACGACCAGGCCTGGAGCATGGCCTTGCGATTAAAACGGTATGGCTACGGCAAGGAGCTAGTCGATGTCCCGCCAATTGTCTCGCGCAACGTGAAAGCGAATCGGATCGAGTATGTGCGGCAGTCCAAGAGGTCAGAGTCCGACTTCACCAATCGCAAATCGCAAATCGAAGATCGCAAATTGCTGGAGTGGTATGAGAACCGGCCCGAAGGGATCGAGCAGGGATTTACGTTGAACGAACGGCCTGAGCGCAACGGTGTCGTTGTTGGTGAAGAACCGTTACGCGTGTTACTGGCGGTAACGGGCGATCTAAATGCGCGGGCCAAGGACGGGGGATGGATAGAGTTAGCGGACAGCCATGGTTCGGGCGCGCTTGGCTACAGCAAGCTCATAGCAATGGATGCGGATGGGAAGCAGCTGGCGGCGAGAATGGAAGCGAGCGCGGACGGGCGCGAGATTGCGCTCTTAGTGGAGGATGAGGGCGCGCGTTATCCGATTGTAATTGATCCGATCATGGCGGCGCTGGAAAAGAAATTGGATGCGAACCCGAACGTGCAAACCGATGCCCGGTTCGGCTTTGCGGTGGCGATTGACGGCGAAAGGGCGGTAGTCGGCGCCTGGCGGGAGGATGTCGGTTCTAGTGCTGATGTTGGTGTCGTTTACACCTTTACTCGCTCCGGCAACACTTGGAGTTTGTTCTCGCGAAATAACAACGGAAGCGAAACTAATGATCAATGTGGTCGGAGCGTAGGCATCAGCGGCAGTAGAATCGTCTTTGGCTGTCCGGGAGCGAACAGTGGCGCCGGTAGGGCTTTTCTGAGGGATGTTTCCAACAGCAGCCTTGTAGAGCTTACTCCGCCCCCAGGCGGGCTGAACGACGCTGGCGACGGATACGGCACCAGTGTCGCCATCAGCGGCAACCTTATAGTCGTCGGCGAGCCAGGACACGATTTTGGCACAAGCCTTCTAGACACCGGCCTTGTATTCGTGTCCGTAGTAAATTCCGACGGCAGTATCAGCTCTGTATCAGTGGCAGGAAGCACAGCTAACGAAAACTTTGGCACCAGCGTTGCAATTGATGGCACCACGCTAGTCGTGGGCGGACCCGGCGCAGGCGCTGGGAGAGCGAATGTTTATACCCTAGACTCCTCAGGGGAGGTTACTTTTTCGGCCAGGCTTCAACCTAGTAGCGGTAACGCAGGCGACAGCTTCGGTAACAGCGTTGCGATCAGCGGCAATACGGTGGTCGCTGGAGCGCCTCTCGATGGCGATAAAGGGACCAATGCCGGCGCGGCCTATGTCTTCGTGCGCGCCGCGAATGGAAATTGGAGCCAGCAGCAGAAGCTCACGGCCAGCGACGCAACGGCGAACATTTCCTTTGGCGCGGATCACATCGCCATCCAAGGCAATACCATAGTCGTCGGCGCTAATGCTTGGGACGGAGGCACGCCTCCTTTCATTCTGAAGGATGATGACAGAGGCGCCGCTTACGTCTTTACTCGCAGTGGCACTGTCTGGACGCAGCAAACGCAAATCCTCGCTAACGACGGCGCTCGCGGCGACAATTTCGGCGTCGGCGTCGGCGTCAGCGGCAATAGCGTAATCGTCGGCGCCCGCGCCGCCACCGCTTCCGGCGTAGCCCGCGCGGGCGCAGCCTACGTCTATCGCCTCGATTGCGTGCCGCCGTATGGAGCCGCTGTGAACACTGGCTTCGGCACCCGCACCCTTTGCCCGGGAGAATTTGCCGGATTCGGAATGGGCTTCAGGGGCGGCACAGGTAGCGAGACCTTTCAATGGCGCAAGAATGGTGTCAATATTCCGGGAGCCACGGACCAGCTGTATATCATCAACAGCGTGAGCGCATCAGATGCGGGCAGCTACGACGTAGTTGTCTCCAATTCCTGCGGCAGCGATATTTCAGCGCCAGTAACGCTCACCGTCTACTCTTTCACGCTTAGTCCGAACCAGAACTTCGGAGTAAGCGGCAGTCCTGGCATCGTTAATGTGACCTCAACTGGAAGTAGTTGTAGCTGGACGGCGGTGAGCAATGCGAGCTTCATCACCATTAACTCGGGCGCAAGCGGCACGGGCAATGGCACCGTCGGCTTCACCGTCGCCGCTAATCCCAACTCCGGACAACGCACCGGCACCATGACCATCGCGGGACTGACCTTTACCGTTAGCCAGGATGGAACAAATTGTAGCTATTCGATCGCGCCTACCTCACAAACGTTGGACGCGAATGCCAGCACGAAGACTGTAGCCGTGACGACAAATGCCGGCTGCAACTGGACGGCGACAAGCAATGACTCCTTCATCAGCATTAACTCCGGCGCGAACGGCACGGGGAATGGCACGGTCACCTACACGGTCGCGGCGAATTTCAATACCACTCAACGAATCGGGACACTCACTATCGCCGGGCAGACCTTTACAGTTACCCAGGGTGCTGCCCCGGGCCTGGTCGCGAACGTCTCTACCCGACTCCCTGTCGGCCAGGATCCCAATGCTTTGATCCAGGGCTTCATCGTGCAAGGGCCGGCTGGCTCGACCAAGAAGATCATCGTGCGCGCGCTCGGCCCGTTCCTGCAGCAGTTTGGGATCACTGATTTCCTGGCGAATCCGGCCCTGGACATCTTTGACGGGAATCAGGTGAAGGTTGCCTCGAATGATAACTGGAGAACCACTCAAGTGGGAGGCCTCATCACCGGCGATCAGTTCGCGGAGATCAACGCGAGTGGGCTCGCGCCGACTAACGACGCTGAGTCCGCTATCATCGCCAACCTTGCCCCCGGCCAATACACGGCGGTGGTGCGGGGCTCGGGTAACAGTGTTGGGACTGGTCTGGTCGACGCCTTCGATCTCAGCGGCGCGTCGCCCGCCAAACTCGTCAACGTGGGGACGAGAGGTTTGGTGCAGCCGGGTGATGGACTGCTGACAGCCGGGTTTATTGTGCAGAACGGATCGGTCAGAGTCGTAATCCGCGCGATAGGTCCTTCTTTGACACAGTTCGGTATCACCAACGCCTTGGCCGACACGACCCTGCAACTAAGGGATCAGTTCGGCGCCGTCGTCCGGGAGAATGACGACTGGCAATCCGATCCGACCCAGAAAGCGGAGCTCGAGGCTACGGGGCTGCAACCGACGAACAATTTCGAAGCGGCCCTTGTCGCGACGATCCCGCCCGGACAATACACCGCGCAGGTGCGGGGTAAGCCTGAAGCCACCGGCACTGGAGTGGTTGAGATTTACTTCCTGCAATAGCGCGAGCCACTCGGCCCTGAGCTCGTGGCCGAAGGGCTTCCAGCTTGCGAACCTGCCCGATAGGGCGCTTGCGTTACTTTCAGTCAGCGCGGAATGGTTTGAAATCCTGCTTGGCCGAAATGGCTATCAGTGGTGAGCGCCTGGCGCAGATGCATTTCGCGCATCACGGCAAAGCTCGTGCAATCGGTGAAGGAGAATTGCTTGTCGCGATAGCGGAAGAAGATCCCGCGCGCGCGCTCGGCCCGCTCGTTGTGGATAGCTTCCTTTCGGACGCGATGAGAGGCGGCGATGGCGTGCCACCAGTTCTCCGCGGCATCGAGCCCCAGGCGGAACCGAAGCAAGGTCAAGGTCTCGTCTATAACGTAGTCCGTGGTGAGCAAGTGGCCTTCTCGCTCGAGCCATTTGTCACGCGCGGCTCGAGCCCGCTGGTGAGCGGGATCGGCGGCATCAGCGCAAGCCATCCATCCGGCGGTGTCCACGAAAAGGAACTTCATCGGCCATAGAGCGTTCGATCATGGTCCGCCGCGCGCAGGCCGTCCTTACTCTTGCCCATGGCTTCGGCGCGATAAATGGTATCTGCTGGCAAGGGCGGAAGCGCTGTCGCCGGGGCATCGGCCGGGACGATCTGAAACGCGGGGCGGCTGCGATGGAGCACGAGGAAGGAGGCGCCGCGCCGCGCTCGCTCGATGATCCGGCCGAGACTGCCGCGCAGTTCTTTAGTATTGATCGTTTCGAGGGCGGCTTTCATGTTCAACTCAAGATGAACTCAGCTCCTCCCCTGTCAACTATTTTTTGATCTGACTGAACGCATCGCGCGCCCGATTCCACCTGGCTCGCGCGCCGATTGCGCGCATACTGGGCTGAAAAAAAAGCCTTTACACCGATTCGACTTCCCGACAGCATCGCGACTGCGTCAAGTCAGTTAGGCGTCTCCGGCAAAGCACCAGGCTCTCTTCTCGCCGGGAAAACCGCGAACGAGGGAATCGTCCGCATAACTCGAAGTGCTGGTTATGAAAATGGTGCATAAGCTGCTCGCTCCGGCGTCGGTGGTGGTCATCGCGCTCTGCGTGCTTCATGTTCAACCCGCGCGCGGCGATACCTATAATGTGAACAACACGTCGGATCTCGTCGATACCGCTCCAGGCGACGGCGTTTGCTTCGCTGGAATGGATCGATTGGGTAGGTCGTTGTGCACCCTGCGCGCGGCCATCCAGGAGGCCAATGCCCATCCGGGCGTGGCGGCGGTGATTAACCTCCCGGCTGGCAACTACACCTTGAAACGGACCGGCGCGGGCGAAGACTCTGCCGCCACGGGCGATCTCGATATTCGCGTCAACACGACCATCAATGGCGCGGGCGCCAGCCCCACCTCTATCGGATGGGACCCGAACATCGCGGCGATCGATCGCGACCGGGTCTTTCAGATTATCGGCGCGACCACAGTGGTAAGCATCACCGGCGTCACCATTACGAATGGCAACCCTCCTTCCAGCGACGGCGGCGGCATCTACAACAGCGGCACGCTTACTTTAAACGATGCGGCGATTAACTTTAATACTGCGCCGGGTTCTCTCGGCGGCGCCGGCATTTATAATGTCGGCACGGTGACATTAAGCAACTGTTTGGTTCAAGGTAATACCACATCTAAAAGTGGCGCCGGCATTCGCAACCACGGCTCACTTACCCTGAGTAACAGCACCGTCATTTCCGGTAACAACGCCAGCAGCGGCTCGGGCGGCGGCGTCTATAATGATGGGACCCTCACAATTACTGACAGCACTCTTAGCGGCAACGTCGCCGGTAACGGCGGCGGAATCTCCACTACCGGCGGTACCGTCACGCTCACCGGCGCCGTCATTACCGGCAACGGCGCCTATTATGGCCAGGGCATCTCCATCTATGGCGGGACGCTGACGTTGAACAACAGCGCCATCAGTAGCAACAACAAGCAGGGAAGTGCCGTTAACGGCGGCGGTATCGACATTGAGAACGGCGGCACCGTGACGTTGAACAACAGCACCGTTTACGACAACTTTGCCGGGCGGTACGGCGGCGGCATTTTCCTTATTAACACTGTCACGCTAACGTTGAATAACAGCACGGTCACCGCCAATGCAGCCACCAGTGCCGGGGGCGGCATCGACAACGACGGCGGCACGGTGATCCTGAACAACAGCACTTTAAGCGGTAACCTAACGGATGGTGATGGCGGGGGCATCGACAACAATGTCGGCACATTGACGCTAAATAATTGCACTATCACCGATAACCGCGCTGATAGTAACCTAGACGGAACGGGCAACGGCGGTGGCATTTTTAGATTCAATGGCACGGTCAACCTCAAAAACACACTTATCGCCGGCAACCTCGATAAAAGCACTGGAGCAGGCGGTCTCGTTCATCCAGATTGTTCCGGCACAGTGGTCTCCCAGGGCTATAACCTGATAGGCATCGGCACCGGCTGCACCATCACGGGTGATTCCACTGGCAACCAGTTCGGCAGCGCCGCCAGCCCGATCAATCCGCGGCTCGGCCCGCTTCAGAATAACGGCGGCGCCACCCAGACTCATGCGCTGCTCCTTGGCAGCCCGGCCATCGATGCCGCTAATCCCGCCACGCCCGGCAGCGGCGGCAATGCCACCCTGGCCAAGGACCAACGCGGCGTCGCCCGGCCGGTCGATGGCAATAACGATGGCATCGCCCTCAGCGACATCGGTGCCTACGAAGCGACCTGCCTCGGCATTACTTGTCCGGCTAACATTACTAAGTCGAACGACGCTAACCAGTGTGGCGCCGTCGTTAGTTATCCAACACCGGCGCCTTCCGGCTCGTGCGGGACTGCGACCTGCTCGCCGGCTTCGGGCTCGTTCTTCCCCAAAGGCACTACTACTGTGACTTGCACTTTCCCTGCTGGACCGAGCTGCACCTTCAATATCACGATCAACGACACGCAGCCACCGAGCATCACTTGTCTCGCCAATATCACAAAGCAAGCCGCTCCCGGGCAAAACAGCGCGGTAGTTAACTACCCCGCGCCAACGATAAGCGACAATTGCCCGGGCGTATTTGTAACAAGCACCCCAGCTTCAGGGTCAGCGTTCCCGGTCGGCACAACTACTGTCACCAGCAAAGCCACTGATGCGTCGGATAACACTGCGACGTGCCAATTTACTGTAACAGTAACTCCCGCTCCAACCCCTACACCTACACCGACACCGACACCAACACCGACGCCAACGCCAACGCCCACCCCGACACCTACGCCAACACCGATTCCTGGCCTCGTCGCTAACGTCTCGACCCGGCTTCCGGTCGGCCAGGATCCCAATGCTTTAATCCAGGGGTTCATCGTCCAAGGGCCGGCTGGCTCGACGAAGAAGATTATTGTGCGCGCGCTCGGCCCGTTCCTACAGCAGTTTGGGATCACTGATTTCCTGGCGAATCCGACTTTGGACATCTTTGACGGGAATCAGGTGAAGGTTGCCTCAAATGACAATTGGAAAACCACTCAGGTGGGAGGCCTCATTACCGGGGATCAGTTTGCCGAGCTCAACGCGAGTGGGCTCGCACCGACCAACGACGCGGAGTCCGCTATTGTCGCCAATCTTGCCCCCGGCCAATACACGGCGGTGGTGCGGGG
>QHBM01000087.1 GCA_003244145.1 Chthoniobacterales bacterium | reverse complement strand
AATCGCGGCCGCCGACGAGGACGAGAATACCGGCGGTTTGATTATCGAGCGCAATCATTGCGCCTTGCAAATAATCGGGCGCGACCGTGACGTTCGGGACGGCGAGTTGTTTCGCGTTGCGATAGCGGGTCGCATAGACCTCGTAGGTGGGATGGCTGTAACCGGGATGCTGCTCGACCTCCGCCAGATGCGCGCGCAACGAGTCCTCGCCCACTTTTTGCAATTCCGCATCGATGGTGGTGTGGATGCGATAACCTTCGTTCATGGCCCGGTCCCAGCCGACCGCGGCGATGACCTGCTGGCGGATGTAATCGACCGCGTAGGTTTGACCCTGCGCACTTTGCCTGCTCCCGATCACCACCTCTTCCGCCTGCGCTGCCTCGCATTGCCCGGAGGTAATGAATCCGAGATCGCGCATCCGGCTGAGGGCGACATTGCGGGCCTCGCGCGACGCGGTTTTGTCGCCCCACGGCGAAAGTTTGTTCGGGCTTTTAATCAGACCCGCGAGCGTGGCGCATTCCGTCAGAGACATGTCGCGCGCCGGTTTTCCAAAGTAACCGCGCGAAGCCGCTTCCGCTCCGTAGAGTCCGCCGCCAAAATAAATCCGGTTGAGGTAGAGCTCCATGATCTTTTGTTTGCCGAAACGCTCTTCGATCCGGCGCGAGAGAAAAATCTCGAGCAGCTTGCGCCGGAAAGTTCTTTCCTTCAGGGCAAAGCTGTTCCGGGCGAGCTGCTGCGTGATCGTACTCGCGCCCTGCCGCACATGACCGGCGGTAAAATTCTTGAACGCGGCGCGCACGATACCCGAGAGATCGTAACCGCCGTGCTGATAAAATTTGTTGTCTTCCATCGAGACAACCGCGTTGACCAGATCGCGCGGCAATTGGTCGTAGGAGACCGTCTCGCGATTCTCGACGTAAATCTGGCCGAAGATCTTATCGTTCCGATCGAGGATGACGCTGGCCGATTCCATTTGTTCGAGCTTGGAGAGGTCGAAGGTGGAAGCTTCTTCGCTAAGGACCGCGCTGAGATGCCAGAAGTAAATTCCGAACCCGAGAAGAAGGACGAGCGCGCTTCCGATCGGGACATAAACTTTACGTTTGGCGTACCAAGGCCGGTGAAAATATTCCACCTTCGGTCGCGGAAGATAGGAGACTGGCATGCTGTGGGCCGAAAACTTTACTCTGTCGCGCGCAACCTAGGTGCAATTCGAAGCAAAATCCAAACGGCAAAAGATCGATGACGGCGACTGGTGAACCCTCTCTGGTGGAATTGATCAGGGAGACGATCCGCGAGCGCGGGCCGGTGACGTTTGCGTGGTTCATGGAGCAGGCGCTCTATCATCCGGAGTTCGGTTACTACAGCTCAGGGCGATGCGCGATCGGGCGGCGCGGCGATTACTTTACCAATGTCAGCGTGGGGCCGCTCTTCGGCCGGATACTGGCGGCGCAGTTTGCCGAGATGTGGGAACGGCTGGGCCGGCCCTGTGATTTTGCGATCGTCGAACAAGGCGCGCACCAGGGTGACTTCGCGCGGGATGTGCTCGAGGCTGTTCGCGAGCGATCGCCCAAGTTCTTTGCGGCGCTTCGCTATCAGATCATCGAGCCGTTTCCGATCTTGCAGGGGAAGCAGGCGGAAGCATTTGAAGATTTTCGAGACAAAATCATCTGGAAAAAATCCGTCGCTGACTTGGAGCCATTCTGTGGTGTCCATTTTTCCAACGAGCTGCTCGACGCGATGCCGGTGCATTTGATCAGCCGCATCGATGATCAGCGCGATTGGCAGGAACGATACGTGGAGGAATCAGGAGAAAAATTCGCATTCGTCGCGCGGCCGATCGCGGATGAAAACATGCGCGCGCATCTGGAGAAGATTTTGCTCCCCGATGTTCGGTCGTACGAGACCGAGGTAAATCTCGCCGCCCTGGATTGGATCGATCTTGTCTCGCGCAAGCTTGCCCGTGGATATGTCCTCGCGGTCGATTACGGTTATGCGCGCGATAAATTTTATGCGCCGGCGCGAACCAGCGGAACGCTCCAATGCCGCGCGGAGCATCGCACGGTTGCATCGCCGCTCGATCGAATCGGGCAGGTCGATATTTCCGCGCACGTAGAATGGACGAGCCTCGTGGAGCGGGCAGCAGCGGGTGGTTTGACGTTGGCCGGTTTCGCGGACCAGCATCACTTCATGACCGGTGTGATTTCAGAATTGTTGCCGAACGAATTCTCCGGAGAAGCTGAGGCACGAACCCGCCGCGCGCTGCAAACATTGCTGCATCCGGAATTTCTCGGGACCGCGTTTCAATTTCTCGCGATGGCCCGGAATGTTGCGGATCCTACGTTAAGCGGATTCAAATTCGCGCGGGAACCGCGCGCGGCCCTCGGCCTGCCGGACTGAACTACGCGATCGATGCTGGCGCGGCCGCATCCACCGGTTCTGAGGAAGGTACCGCGAGAAATTCTGCGAACACCTCCAGCGAACGGGTCGGGATCATGGCCACAACGTCGGTGAATTCACCCTCGTAATTCACTTCGCGGACAGTGCCATCGCGGTGCAAGCGCGCGAGCAGATCAGCACGCGCCGCGGGCAGCCGGAGTTCCACCGTCATCGTCCCTCTGGCGACGAATTCCGAAATGCGCTCGACTAATTCGTCCATGCCCTCGCCGGTGAGCGCTGAAACAGAAACCGCGTCGGGAAAATGCCGGCGCAAGGCGAAGAGCGCGGAAGGATCGCTGATTTTGTCCACCTTGTTGAAGACGACCAGCATCTGCTTGGTATCGGCGCCGAGATCGGTCAGGACCTTCATGGTCGTGTTGTAAAATTCCATCACTTCGAGCTGCGAAACATCGAGCACGTGAATGAGGAAGTCGGAGAGCGCCGCTTCCTCGAGCGTGGCGTTGAATGCTTCCACCAGTTGATGTGGGAGCTTGCGCACGAAGCCGACGGTGTCGGTCAGCAGCAGCGGCTGCTTGTTCGGGAGCGCAATCTTGCGCGTGGTGGTATCGAGCGTGGCGAAAAGTTTGTTTTCGATCAACACGTCGGCGCCGGTGAGGCGGCGGAGCAGGGAAGATTTACCCGCATTCGTGTAGCCGACGA
>QHBM01000167.1 GCA_003244145.1 Chthoniobacterales bacterium | reverse complement strand
CTGATCACGGCCGACCACGGCAATTGCGAGCAAATGCGGAACGCGGATGGCTCGCCGAACACCGCGCACACCACGAACCTGGTCCACTTCATTTACGTGGCGGCGAATGCAGCCAGTTTTTGGGTGGATGACGGCATTCTGGCCGACGTCGCCCCGACAATTCTTTTTCTCCTGGGGCTGCCGCAGCCAGCAGAAATGACCGGGCGGAATCTGCTCGTGCACCTGTAGCCGCGGCTACAGCATTTGGCGCGCGGTTTGGATTTCCTCAAGGGTGATTCCGAGTTGCCGGTTGAACTGACGGGTTCCGGCGCGCGCGATCCGCTGGAGAAGGCGCAACCGCGTTTCGGCGGCATTGTCATGCCAGACTGGCTTTCGCATGAGGTGGAGCGAGCGCTCTGTTTCGGTTAGCACGCCCCAACCAGCCGGCACTTCCGATTCCTGAAACAACTCGTTAGGCAGGACCAGAAAAACAGATTTGCGCATCGATAACGAACAAGGCACTCGAACTTCGTCCCACCGTAAAGATGGTTTTGGAGTGCGGCAAATTCTCGCAGCACGCGTCCATAACCGCGGTGCCCAATCGCGTCGAAATCGTGCGAATCATATTCGGGGAAAAGCGAGTCGCCCGTGCGCAGAGTGGGATAATGAATTCGGAGATGCCTCTCCAGGACCTGCCGCCGGTGGCCCAGGGAATGGAGGCGTTCCATGGCCGCGGAGCTGCGGCAATTGTTCCGGCGCAAATCTGGCCGGGCCTGTTTGCACTCGAAGATTGCAGTCATGGCTGCTTCTTTCGCGCGGGCTCGGTACGCCGCCACGTCTGCGCGATAACGGCATTGCGGCAAACTCACTTCCGCAGCGCAGGCGGAATAGCCATTGGCCTGAGCCCAAACCAGGGCGAGCCGTTTCAAACGAAGGTGCGTTTCGGTTTCGCCGCGACGAACAGCTAGGGACGCGTCCATGCGGCGAGCTCCTTCGCCCAATAGGTGATGATCAAGTCCGCCCCGGCGCGTTTGAGCGAGGTCATGATTTCGAGCACGGCGGCGCGTTCCTCGAAACATCCTTTTTCAACTCCCGCCTTCACCATGGCGAACTCGCCGCTCACACAATAAACAGCGGTTGGCTTGCCGAAGCGTTCGCGCACCCGCCAGACAATATCGAGGTAGGGGAGCGCGGGTTTCACGAGCACGATGTCCGCGCCTTCCTCGAGATCGAGCGCCACCTCGCGCAACGCTTCCCGCGCATTTGCGGTGTCCATTTGGTAGGAGCGGCGGTCGCCAAATTGCGGCGGACTTTCCGCTGCTTCGCGAAACGGCCCGTAAAAAGCGGAAGCAAACTTCGCGGCGTAACTCATGATTCCCACCTGATCGAAACCATTTTCATCCAGCGTTTCGCGAATGGCGCGGACGCGGCCGTCCATCATGTCGCTCGGCGCCACGAAATCCGCGCCGGCGGCCGCGTGCGACAACGCTGTTTTCGCGAGCAATTCGACCGACTCATCATTTAGGACATGGAAATGTTCGCCGTCGATCCGGGTGACTCCGCAATGCCCGTGGCTCATGTATTCGCACAGACAGACATCCGTCATCACCACCAGTTCGGGGCATTTGCTTTTGATCGCGCGCACGGCCTGCTGCACGATGCCGTCTTCCGCGTGGGCTCCGCTGGCTTGCTCGTCTTTTTGGCGCGGAATACCGAAAAGCAGGACCGCTTGCAGTCCGAGATCGAAGGCGCGTTGCGATTCGTCCGCCACTTCCGCGAGAGCGAATTGAAAGACGCCCGGCATGCTCGTAATCGGTTTCCGCGCCGTCAGTTTTTCACTGACAAAAAGCGGCAGAACAAAATCGTGGGCGGTGAGATGGGTTTCGCGGACAAGGTTGCGCACGCCGGCGCTGCGGCGCAACCGGCGCGGGCGATGAACCATTTTTCTCACGCGCCGAGGTTAAGCGTTACGGCGAACGGTCGCAAGCTTGCCCAGTGGACTTGACGGCATCGCGAATTCCAGCGTGAAATGCTTTTCACAGAATGCGCGCGAAACGAACGACCGATTACTTCCTGGTCGATATCAGCAATTCCTACGCGAAGCTGGCCTTCGCGACGAGACAGCGGATCGAGAAGCCGGTCCGTCATCCGACGAAGAAATTTTCCGCGGCGGCTCTGCGGCGGATTCTGCGCGGCCGAAAGGTCGGAACGATCGTGGTCTCTTCGGTTGTGCCGGTAAAGAATAAGGCCATCGCTGCGGCCGCTGGTTCTGCGCGAACGCTTTTTCTAAATCCGAAGCTCGATCTCGGCGTCGGCATCGATTATCCGGACCCGAGAAGCATTGGCGCCGATCGGCTCGCGAACGCCGCGGCGGTCGCGCAATTGTACGGTTATCCGGCGATCGTGGTCGATTTTGGAACGGCGGTGACCTTCGACGTCGTGTCGGCTGGCGGCGACTACGTGGGCGGAGTCATTGCGCCGGGCCTGGAAGCGATGACGAATTTTCTTTATCAACGCACCGCGTTGCTGCCCAAGCTCACTCTGCGTGAGCCGGAATGCGCGATCGGAAAAACGACTCGCGGCGCGATGATGTCGGGTGCGATCTACGGTTACCGCGGTTTGGTGCGCGAGATTTTGAAACGGATCGCGCTCGAGAATTTTCCGCGGACGAAACCGAAGATCGTCGCGACGGGCGGGTATGCACAATTAATTGCGCGGCAGCTGCCCGAAATCGAAGCGATCCATCCGAACCTTACGCTGGAAGGGCTGCGCCTTATCGCCAACCGCAACGTCAGCCCGGGAAAGCGTCGGTAACCCGCGGACGGGGGCGGTTTTGCGAAAAAGCACATTTTCGCGGAGAAACGGCAAAATTGGCTTGTCATTCTCATTCCACAAAGCTTGTATGCGTCCTGGCATGAACATTCGGAAATTCGCAACGATCACGGTTTTAGTTCTCAGCTCCTTTGCGGCAGACAATGTCGCCCCGACCAAGGCGGAGCTTGAGTCGATGTACGACAAAGCGTTCCGGGAATTTAACGCGAACAATTATCCGCAGGCGTTGAAGGAGCTGGATGCGATCGATGCGCGGCAGCCCGATCTGGCGGAGTCTCAGAATTTGCGCGGCGTCATTCTGATGCGCCAGACTGAATACGATCAGGCTGAGGCGGCGCTGCAAAAGGCGCTGGAGACCGATCCGAAATTCTGGAACGCGCGGTTCAACCTGGCGGAGATCCCGTTCTTGCGGAAGGACTGGACCGAAGCACGGAAGCGATTCGAAGGCCTGCTGCAAGGCAACGCGTCCGAGCTGCAAGGTGAAGCGGCCCAACTGATCCAGTACAAAATTCTCCTCACTTATCTCCTCGAGGGGAAAGAGAACATGGTCGATTCCATTTTGGCAAAGTTCGAGCTCTCGCCCGATACGCCGGCCGTGCATTACTCGAATGCCGCGGTCGCGCTTCAGCACAAGAACGAAAAGGAAGCGAAAGATCTCTTGCTCGCGGCTGAGAAGAAATTTTCACCGCAGCTAAACAAGCTCTTCGCCGAATCGCTTTATGAAGTCGGCTGGCTCCAGAAACCGGCGGGGCAAACTCGCGCCGCACTCGAGCTGACCACAGCCGCGGACCGGCAGGCAAAAGCGAAGGCGCTCGCGTCCGAAAAATTCGAACAGGCCGAACAGGCATTTCAGCAGCGCGATTTGACCGCGGCGCGCAAGCTGGTGGATGAAGCTGACGCAGCCGATCCGAACCAGCCGGCCACGATCAATCTGCGCGGCGAAATTTTGCTGGCCCAAAAAGATTTCGATGGCGCGGAAGCCGCCTTCAAACAGGCCGCGAAGATCGATCCGAAGTTCCGTGAGGCGCAGTACAATCTGGCGCAAATCCCATTCAAGAAAAAAGAGTACACCAAGGCGCGGGATCGTTTCGAAGCGCTCTTCAGCGCGACACCGGCTCCGGGCGGCGACAAGAACCAGGCGGCGCAGGTCATCAAATTCAAAATCTATCTGACGCTGTTGCTCGAAGGGAAAGACAGCCGCGCCCAGAAGATGATGGAGCAATTCCAATTCACCGGCGACACGCCGGCGCTCTATTACGCGCAGGCCGCCTGGGAGTTCAAACATAACAACGCGGCCAAGGCGAACGACTGGATCGTTTCGGCCCGCAAGATTTATTCGCCCGCGCTCAATCTCGTCTTCGCCGATTCCTTCTACGATCTCGGCTGGCTCCAAAACGTGGCGGCGGCTCCGGTCGCGCCTTCGAAGGAAGTTGCCAAAGTTGAATCGGCCCCGTCCATCGAACCGAGCCCAATTCCGAATCCGGCCATCGCGTTGAACAAGAACACGAAACAGCCGCCGGAAATCGCGCCGCAAAAATCGCCGGCAACAGTCAGCGGAATGGAAGCGACGACGTCGAACGCGCCGCAATCGCCGCCGGCCTCGCAGGCCCTCACCGCGAAGAATGAAAAGGCGCCAGGACCGGTCACGACCAATTCGCCGAGCGTGGAAACGCCGGTGGCCTCGAATGCGTTGCCGTCGGAAACTCGGGCTCCGCTTCCGCGCGAACCCGAACAAATCACGAAGCCTGCTTCGAGCCCCGCTACTGGCCCCGCGACATCGACCGCGGTCACGCAGCAGAGTCCCGCAAACGGACCTGCGACTTCCACTTCGCTCGCGCAACAAAGTCCGGCTAACAGCCCCGCCAATTCGCCGGCGAATAAGGTGGCGCCCGCAACGACGAGTGTCGCTGCGACGCCGGCTACGGTTTTGGCTCCGGCCACGGTGCAGGAATGGGCTAAGCCGACCGTGAGCGAGAGCATGTCGCGCTTTAATTCTCAGACATTATTGGTGGGCGGACTTTTGGTGGCGGGGATTCTGCTTTTGGTCTGGGTTGTGTTTTCCGAATTTCGCCGCCGCGTCAGTGTTTCCGTTTATCGTTCGCCCGCACCCGCGACCGGTCCAAGTTTCGATACGGTTGAGAGAGAGACGGTCGTGGAAAAATTGGCCGCCCCGAAACGTCTGGCCGGTGGACCTCCTCAAGTGTCGCTGCATTTGAAGGCGTCGGAGCCGTCCGTCCGCCGGGCTGCTGTGCCTTTTGGCAAGACGAGCCGGCCCTTCGGCTCGAACGGTGGCGTTGCGGCCACAGGCACGGGCGCTGTCATCGAGAATTTTGCGCCTCGGACTCCCGTACAAGAGCCGGAACCTTTTGTGGCGCCGGCGCCGATCTCAGAACCGGCTCCGGAGCCCGTGAGCGAGTTCCGGCACGAAAAAGATTTCTCCGCGAAACCGATTTCGGAAGTGGCGGATTTCAGTTCGGTTTCTGAACCGCAGGTTATCGAGAAACCGATCGAAACTGTTCCGAGCTACGAAGAAACTCCCGCAGCCGAACCAGAATCTTTCGTGCTTGCCGAATCCTCCGTTTCGTCGGAGACAATCTCCGAGCCCGCTTGGGAACCGGCCCCGGTATTCGAAATACCAGCACCAGTGTGGGAAGCGCCCGTGGAAGCTGTGGCCGAACCGGTCTTCGAAACTCCGGCTTCATTTGAAGAATCGGTCGGAGAGCCGATCACCGCGGAATTTGCACCGGAACCTGTCGTCGCGGAAGCCGCGAAAATTTCGCCAACGGACACAGAACCAGTTGCACAAGGTCAACCTATCCCTTATCAAGTTCCCGCGTTTTCAACCGCGTCATCCATGGCCGAAATCACCAAGCCCGAACCGGAAGCCGTTCCCGCGCGTCTCGCCGACGTCGGTGCGCTCCGTCATTCGGTGGAGTCTCCCTCTTTCGCGCCTCAAGTTATTTCAACCGAGCCCCTAGCCCAGCAGCCAACAATACCAGTTACCATGCCTCAACCGAACCAACCAACACCCGCTCCCGCAATTCGAACAGCTCCAATGACCGGGGGCGCTCCTCAATCTCAACCCGCCAGCGGCATGCAGACCGCCGTCCAGCTGACCTTCTCGTTTGAGATCGCATCGCTCCAGCTCACCCCGAGTTTCAAGATGGGCGCGCTCCAGCTCAAGCCGACTTCGAAGATCGTCACCATGCGTCTCGCGCCCTCGCAGCAGCCGCAACCGGCGATGAACCTTCAGGTCACCTTCGAGATCGCCAGCATCCAGGCGGCGGGTGGCGGCATCGGCCAGATCCGGCTCACTCCATCGCAACAGCAACGGCCGAGTGTGATCAGCTCACCTGCATTTAATATCGCCGGACTCCAACTCCTCTCCGGCTCCGATGCCGGCGCGGTCCAACTGACTCCGTCGCAACAGGGACAGGCTTCCGTGCATGTCACGGGACGTTTCCAAATCGCGACCGTCGAGTTCTCGCCCTCATTCGAGATTGCTTCGATCGTTTTGAATTCGACTTCGAAGAGCGTGTCGGTGCAATTGCCCGGCGCCGGTCCCAGCGCCGTGGAAGGTGCGCCGGTTTTCGAGATCGCCAATGTCCAGATCGGCGGAAACGGCGAGATCGGCATGATGCAGCTCACCGCCGCGGGCGCCGCTCCGAAAGCAGCGTAAGACAAGTTTCAGTTTAACAGCGGAACGAGGAGGCAAAGTTGCCTCCTCGTTCTGCGTACCACGATTACTTCTTCACGAACCGTCCGCGGTTCAGCGAACGCAGCGGCGCCGGCAGGAATTCGCCATCGCGCCGAATCAGTTTGCCGTCGAAATAAACTTCGCCGCCGCCGTAATCGGGACGCTGGATGTTGACCATGTCCCAATGCACCTGGCTGCGGTTCCCGTTATCGGCATCTTCGTAGGCCTGGCCTGGCGTAAAGTGAAACGAGCCCGCGATTTTTTCGTCGAACAAAATGTCGCGCATCGGGTGCAGGACGTAGGGATTAAACCCGAGCGAGAACTCGCCGATGTAACGCGCGCCCGCATCCGAATCGAGAATCTTGTTCAGTTTCGCTGTCTGATTGCTCGTCGCTTTCACGACTTTGCCGTCTTGGAATTCGAGCCGGATGTTGTCGAACCCGGTGCCCTGATAAATCGTGGGCGCGTTGAACAGGACGTGGCCCTGAACCGAATCCTTGATCGGGCAACTGAAGACTTCGCCGTCCGGAATGTTGCGATCTCCGCCGCAAATCACCGAGCCGATTCCTTTAATGCTGAAACGCAGGTCCGTGCCCGGCCCTTTGATTTCCACGCGGTCGGTTTTGTCCATGAGCGCCTTCAGCGCCTTCATCCCGGGTTGCAACTTCCGGTAATCGAGCGTGCAGACATTGAAATAAAAATCCTCGAACGCTTCGCTGCTCATGCTCGCGAGTTGGGCCATGGAAGGGGACGGCCAGCGCAGCACTACCCATTTTGTTTTCTGAACGCGCCAGTCGGTCACGGGCCGCATCTTTTTCGCCAACAGCTTCATCTGTTCCGGCGGGACGTCCGATAACTCGGTCACGTTGTTGCTGCCGCGAATCGCGATGTAAGCATCCATCTTTTTCATTCTCGCCAGCTCATGGATGGCGGTGAGATTCAACTGGCGCTCGGAGGCGTCCAGCGCGAGCTCGCGATTGACGCGCGAGCGGAGGATTTGCGCGAACGGAATCGCGCCCGCTTTTCGCGCCGCGCGCACCAGCGCGATCGTCATTTCATCCGGCACATCGAAAGTTTCGATTAGGACGGTCTCGCCCCGCTTCAATTGGGTCGAATATTCTACGAGAAGCTTGGCCAGTTTATCGAAGCGCGGGTCATGCATAGGCAGTAATGATTCCACTCGCGATGCCGGATGCAACCGGATCGCTGATTACTGAACTCGAACCAACTTCGCGCCATAGGCGCCATCGAATCCGTCGCGGAACGGCAACCACGCGATCTCCTCCATCAGCGACAGGAACGGAAATTCCCGACTCGCAGCGCGAATGAGGTCCTGATTTTCTTCCGGCTCGATGCTGCACGTGCTGTAAACCAGGGTGCCGCCGATTTTCAGCAGCGGAATCACCGCCCGCAAAATCCGAAGCTGCTCCTCGGGCATTCTGGAAAAATCTTTTGGCCTGAGTCGCCAGCGCAAATCAACCCGGCGCCGCATCACTCCAGTGTTGCTGCACGGAGCATCGACCAGAATCCGATCGAAGCCGGAACTCCCGGCCAGGCTAACCGGTGGCTCGCCGGTGGCCCAGTCGTGTTCGACAAAGCGAGCGATTTCGACACCGAGACGCTCCAGGTTTTCTTGCAGAGTCCGAATCCGCTGCGGGTCGCGGTCGCACGCAACCACGCTGCCGCGATTCTCCATTAGCTCCGCGAGGTGCCCGGTTTTCCCGCCGGGCGCCGCGCAGGCGTCCAGGACATATTCACCTGCTTTCGGCTCGAGCAACTCGCAGACTGCCGCTGTGCTGGGGTCCTGGATGTAACAATGGCCTTCGGCCAGCGCTTCGGTCGGGATGTTCGTCAGCCGCACAAAATTTTGCCGCGCGGGGATCGGCTCGGTCTTTGGATACTTCGAGAGAAACTCTGGCGTCGAAATCCTGAGGCGATTGATCCGCGCGTAAATGGGGGCCGGCCGGTTGTTCCATTCGCACAGAGCCGCCGTGTTCTCCGCGCTAAAATTCCGCGTCCACCGGTCGATCAGGAATTGAGGATGCGAAGTTTGCACGCTCAACGTCTGCATTTTCGCGGCTCCTCGTAATGGGTCTTTCGTCCGTACGGCATTGCGGAGGATCCCGTTGATCAACGCGCGCGCTCTCGGGCCGGCCAGCGCGACGGTTTCGTAAACCGCAGCGTGCTCCGGAGTTTCGAGGAAGAAAAGTTGGTAGAAGCCGAGCCGGAGCAAGTCGCGCGCGTTGTCATCGAGCCGGCCGGACCGGAGCTCACCGATCCAGAAATCGATCAGGATCAGGTTGCGCAGAATTCCGTAAAAGAGCTCGGTAGCGAATGCGCGATCAGGCCCGCTCAAATCGCTCGACGATAACAGACGCGCCAAAATCGCGTCGGCAAATTTTTCACTCGTGCGCCAATCGCGCAGCGCCGCCAGCGCGAGCTCTCGGGCAGACCGGTGCGCCATAACTGGTGCGCGGCTCGCGATCAGTTCGGTTTTACCTTCGCGCGTCCGATCGAATGATAATGGAAGCCGAGCTTGGCCATCGTTTCGGGATCGAACAAATTGCGTCCATCGAAAACGATCGGCGTGGTCATCTTTTCTTTTACGATCGCGAGATCGACGTTGCAGAATTCCGCCCACTCCGTGGCAATGATCAGGGCCTCGGCGCCTTCCACCGTTTCGAGCGCGGATTGGGCGAACTTCGCGCCGGCGATCGCTTCCATTTCGCGCGCCTTGTCCATTCCTTTCGGATCGTAGGCCGTGACCTGCGCGCCTTCTTTCAACATGTCGGCCACGAGCTCGATGGCCACGGACGACCGGAGATCATCGGTGTCCGGTTTGAAAGTGAGTCCCCACACCGCGATTTTTTTATCGCGCAAAACCCAGAGCGTTTCCCGGATCGACTTCAGGAATCGGTTCTTTTGATCCGCGTTGATCCGCTGGACTTCTTTCAACAATTGGAACGGAACGCCGAGCTGATCGCAGATGGTGATGAACGCCGCGATATCTTTCGGGAAACAGGAACCGCCGTAGCCGATCCCGGCGTTGAGAAAACTTCGCCCGATCCGGCGATCCATGCCGATGCCGTCCGCGACTTTTTCGATGTCGGCTCCGCTCGCTTCGCAAATAGCCGAGACGGCGTTGATGTAGGAAATCTTCAACGCCAAAAACGAATTGGCCGCATGTTTGATCAACTCTGCACTGTTGATGTCCGTCACCAGAATCGGCGCCATGAATGGTTCGTAAACCTTCTTCATGAGATCGACCGCGTGTTCGCTCGAGGCGCCAATGACAATGCGGTCCGGCTTCATCAGGTCCGCGACCGCGCAGCCTTCGCGGAGAAACTCGGGATTGCTGACGACGTCGAACTCGGCACCATGCTTGTTATAGCGCTTGATCGAATCGCGAACTTTCTCGCCCGTTTTGACGGGCACGGTGCTCTTGTCCACGATCACGCGATAACCCGTCAGCACCCCGGCGATGTCTCTTGAGACCTTTTCGATGAAGCTGAGATCGACGCTCCCATCCGGTTGTTGCGGAGTGGGGACCGCGATGAAAACGATTTGGGAGTTATCGACGCCCTCCTGAATGCTGCCGGTAAAACGAAGCCGTTTCGCGGACACATTGCGGTGAATCACTTCTTCGAGGCCGGGCTCGTAGATGGGGACTTTGCCGGCCTGCAACGTTTCCACTCGGCGCGGATCGTTATCTACGCAGATCACATTGTGGCCGACGTCGGCAAAACAAGCGCCGGTGACGAGACCGACATAACCGGAGCCGATGATGGAAATATCCATGGAAAGATGAGGCGCGGTTCAGGCGCAGCGCGAGAAGGAACGGGCAAAGCGCCGAAATTGCAATCGGGAAGGCGCCACGCCGCTATTGAGTTTGTTGCGCGCCGGCCGGATCGAAATTCAAATCGAAGCTGAATTTCGGCAGCGCTTTCAGGGTAAAGGTGAGGAGCAGGCCATATTCCTTTCGGTTGCCGCCATTGTCGCGGACGATAGCGCCGACGGAGGCGACCCAGCTCGTCAGGTCGCGATAGATGGAATAGCGCTGCTGTTCCAGCACGCCGGTGGTCCCTTCGTACTGCTCCGAGATGCCGATGCCCCAGTTGTCATCGATCCGATAATAACCGCTCAAGACGTAGAGGCTGCTGTTGTCGAAGAAGGGATTGTTGTTCAGGTAACGATGCGCAATGTTCAGCCGAAGATTCGAGATCGGCTGAATGCTTACGTTCGTGTTGATCTCGGTGAATCCTTTTTCAAATACAGGCACTTGCGACTGGATGCCGAAGGTGGCCCAGGGCACGGGGCTGAAGCTGATTTGATTAAACAGGTTGGAGTATTGGGTTTTATCGAAGGGGTTGTCGAAATTCACATCGATGTAGGTTTCGACATCCATCCAGCTCACCGTGAAATCGTCGCGACGAGTTTGGAGCCGGTTGCGCACGCCAACGCGCGCGATTGTCCAGCTGTCGATGGAATCGACGGAAGTGAATTGCGGAAAGTCGATCGGCCGTAGTTGGGTCGAGGGTTGATAACGGTCGAACTGCAGAATAGAGGCGGGATTGGAGTTCGAACTGGAGACCCAGGAAAAATCCGTGAACGGCTGGATGATGTGCCGCAAGCCATCGAGACCCATCGAGCTGTTTTGCGCGTCTTCCCAGACCCGCGAGACCTTGAAGGAGGCTTCCACTCCGGCGTTCATAACTCCCCGCCAGCTACTTCCTCCCTTTTGCAAAGGATCCTTCAAGGTAGGATCAGGCAAAAGAAAATCGGGAATGAACGGATTGGGGTTGGGAACGAAGATCGTTTTCCCGAGATCGCGCGTCTCGTCGTAGTAGGTGCCGCGAACGCCCACGCGCGGCACCACCGAGAGCCAGCCGAAATACGTTTCGGGGTAAACAAACTGGTGGAAAGTATCGAACCGGACCGTGCCGTAATTCTGGAAGCCCGACCCGTCAGCAAAGCTGCGGCGGAGATTGGCGACGCCGGTTTCGCCTTCGTAAAAAATCGGCCCGCCGAAGATCGGGGTCCTCTTGATGTCGAGCACCACCTCGGGCAGCCGCTGCGTCACTTCGTAAAAATCGTTGGCCTGGAAGCGCGCGATCGCCGTCAGCGTGTAATTCGAACTGATCTTTGTCGCGGCGACGATGTTGTCCGGCTGCGGATTGAGCTGAAACTCGCTTTGGAAAAAATCCTGGAGGACAAACGGGTCGCTGAGTTTGGTGACATTGGCGATGCCGTAAATGTCCTCGGTAAAATTCGTCAGGCTCTGCAGGGAAACGCGATAACGGCCCGTCGAGATATCCGGCCGCACTAACGCCGTGCGATTGATTTCCGGGTTCTCGTCTTTCAGGAAATAAGTGCGGATCCTGGCCCAGCTCGTCTTGTTGGTCCCGTAGCGGATGTAGGGATCGAAGCCGAACGCGACGCCGCGCCGGGACCGGTAATCGAGGCGGATATCGGCCTTGATCTCATCGGTGATCGGCATGCTGACCCGGCCCAGGATCGAGGGGCCCCAGGAGCTAAGGTAGGCCGGGGAAATCATGTAGGTGAAGGAATCGTCCAGCGATTGATACATGTAGGGCCACCAGAAAATCGGAACGTTTTTGACGTAGAAGGTGACGTTGTGAAAGACGACGCGATCCTTTTCGTAAATCCGCATCGTCCTGGCCTGGAGCCGGAAATCGGGATTGGAAGAATCGTGCGTGGTAAAGGTGCCTTTGGAGACCAGGAAAGCGCCTTCGGAAATGGTCGTAACGTTTTCGCCGCCCACCAGGTAGGGAGTTTTATCTGTCCGGATGTCGACCGCCTGAATGGCCTGGGTCTGGGTGTTGTAGATCGCCTTGTCGCCGATAAAAGTTCCGGCGGTCCGATAAATCCGGACATGGCCTTCGGCGACCACGTCGTGTGTTTTTGGATTGTAAGTCGCGGAGTCGGCGTAGATGTCCGCGTCGCCGGAATGAATGACGACGTCGCCGTGCGCGGTCGCGATGCCGTTCTGATAATCGGTGCTACCGGTGGCGGTGATTTCCATCGGCTGCTTCTCCGAAACGCGTTCGGCGGCCTCAGCCGCAGGGGCGAGGCAAAAAAGAGCGAAAATTGGTAAAAACAGCCTGCGCATTCCCGGATGCCGAAGCTACTGGAGCGGCGAGCAGTTGCAAAGGCAAAAGCCGGGGGAATGGGGTTGGGACCAGCGCTTCATCGGAGGTCGCCCGAAATGCGCCCAGTCGAGCGTCGATTGCGCGGTGCCGAGCCGGGGGTTCGGCTGGCGATACTTTCGTTTCGAAAAGACTGGAACAATGGCATTTCCTGATTCCCTGGACTGAAAACTCGTGGGAAGAAGGGACAGAAGGGATTAGTCTGTGAACCGTAGGAAAGTAGAAGGAAGAACGTCGAAAGTCTGTGATTACCGCTCTTTTCGGTTGGACATTAGTCGAGTCCGCTGAGTAGCCTCCAAGTCCCGATATGAAAACTAAAATTCTCAGTTCCGTCGTTGCCGGGCTGCTCATATGGGGTTCGATGATGATGGTCTCTAGCGCTCACCAGAGCAGTCACGCTGGCTCGGTCTTAGCCACAGCGGAGATCATCCTTTCTTTGGTGTTGGTGATTATCGCCTGCTTCCTTCTCAGGTTTCCATAACGCAACTGGGGAAGCACAGTAGGAAAGTAGAAAGTAGGAAGTAAAAGGTGGAAAGTAGAAGTTTAGTCAGGGGAAGCACAAGCGCTCATTGGTCCTGCCAGCTATAAGGTGAGCCGGAGACCGGCCACCTGCTGATTTAATCCACAGGTAGAGACAACAGCACTCTTCAGCGATGTGGGCTCCGGCAATTCCGGTAACTTTTGGGTGATCAATGCCTGCGCGGCGCAGATAATCTGCCAAAGACTGCTGGCACCGACGCTCTCGCCGATCGCGCCTTTCATGGCATAGACTTCGGCGTTCGGACAGATCCTCGAAATCGCGGCCCGTTCCGCGGCGTCGATGAAAGTTCCGTTCGCGCTGGCCACGACGAGATCGGGCTGCGGCCGGCAAAGTTCCGCGAAGACCTTTTGCACGCCCTCGCCGGCTTCACGCTGCTTTCGAAAATTCGTGCCGCTCGCGATCTGTTCAACTCGAAGAGTTCCGTCGCGCGCCAGCAGGATCGCGCCGGCCCCTTCGCTGGGGATCATTCCCTTCGGAGGTCGTTGAAACGGCTCGATCGGCGGCGCGGAACGAAGGAGGCGCCATTTCCGGTAGGCGTCGCAAAGCAACCAATCGGCTTCCTCAGCGCCGACCACCAGACAGTAATCGAGCGCGTCGCTTGTCATAAGGTCTTCCGCCATTTTCATCGCGAGGATGCCGACCGCGCCGTCGCCTACGAGCGTGTAGCTGGCTCCGGTTATCCCGAGGATCGCGGCCAGGTGACTGGCGGGCGCGTTGAAAACGGTCTCGGGAAAGAGCAGGGGACTCGCCGCTTGCGCACCTGACTCCACGATGTCGTGATAGAATCTTTTCGTGTAAATGACGCCGCCATTCGAGACAGCAAAGATCAACGCCATCCGGGCTGCGGTCTCCGGCCCGATTTTTATTCCTGCGTTTTCCAACGCTTCCAAACCGGCCACGACAGCGAAACGAGAAATCGCGCTGGACCGGCGAAGACGCGGGTGTGCCGGAGCGTGGCTAAGCGCATCGGCCGGCACTCGAAAGACCGGATAATCCTGTCCGAGCGGGCTGGAGATTGTTTCGGCTGTCGCCTTGTCTCCTTCCAACAAGCGATTCCAAACGCTAGTCACTCCACTTCCCAAGGGCGTCACCCAGCCCATGCCGGCGATGCCCAGACTCATAGGTTGATCGACCGGAGGATCACGGAAGCGTTCGTGCCGCCGAAGCCAAAGGAGTTGGATAAGACGGTGCGCACCGGTGCGGACCGGGCGCTGTTCGCCACGATGTTAAGATCGAGTCCGTCGTCTCCGTGGCGAAAGTTGATGTTCGGAGGCAGGAGTTGATTCTGGAGAGCGAGGATGCTGAAGACCGCCTCGATCGCGCCGGCCGCGCCTAACGAGTGCCCCATCATTCCCTTTGTCGAACTGACTGGAACGCCATCGAAAAGCTCGCTGATCGCCTTGCCTTCGGCGGCGTCGTTGAACAGCGTGGCGGTCCCGTGCGCATTAATGTAATCAATTTCATCCGCGGAGATATCCGCGCGCTCCAGGGCCGCTTCCATCGCCTGACGCGCCCCGCGCCCGGATGGATTGGGTTGAGTGAGATGATGGTTGTCGGTGGAAATGCCGTAGCCGATCACCTCCGCCAGAATGTTGGCGCCGCGAGCCTGCGCGGCCTCGAGATTTTCCAAGGCAAGAATTGCGGCGCCCTCACCGAGAACCATGCCGCTGCGTTCGCGGTCGAAGGGGCGGCATCGCTCCGGGGTGGAGGCCTGCAAGGAATCGAACCCGACGAAAACAAGTTCGGAGATCGCGTCATAACCTCCGGTCAAGACGCGCTGATACCGTCCGGAGCGCACGCAATTGAAGGCATGGCCAATCGCGTTGGTGCCGGAAGCGCAGGCATTCGCGATCACCTGGCAAGGTGCGGTAATGCCGAAGGCCTCCTGCGCATCCATGACCGGCTTTTGCGGCGTGTAGTTCGCGATGAGAGAGGCCGCATGCTGAGAAGGGCGTTCGCCGCTGTTCAAGCCGCGATAATATTCTTCGCCGAAGGTCATGCCGCCGCTGGTGGTGCCGACGATGGCGATCTCTGGAGTAAAATCGTGCGCTTGCTGCAACAGCTCATCGAGCGCGGTGATGACCATGTGGGAAGCGCGATGCAGGCGGCGATCGCGCCGGCTTTTTGCGGTGCGCGGCAGAAGGCGCACGTCGTCGATTTGCGCGGCGGTTTTGCAGCGCGTTTTCGAGACGTCGAAGGCATTCACCGGCGTGACGCAATCCCGCGCGCTTCGGAGCGAGTGCAGCGTTTCAGTTAAGCCAAAGCCAAGCGGGCTAACAACTCCCGCGCCGACGATGGCAACGCGTTTCGGCTGTGGCGGTGATTCATTCATGCGACGCGACTTAAACCACCACGAAGGACACGAAGATCACGAAGAATAGACGAAAGAATACCCCCAGTTACACCTTCGTGCTCTTCGTGTCCTTCGTGGTAAAGAAATCGGACGGCGTCAGCTCAGTCTTTATTGTTGCGTTCACGT
>QHBM01000144.1:294-16303 GCA_003244145.1 Chthoniobacterales bacterium | reverse complement strand
AGCAACGTCGGCAACATGGGCGGATTCGAGGCGGAGGATTTCCCGTGGCAAGGGCGCGCCCACTCGCTCATGATCAGCCTGCCGCCACTCGCGACGGTGGCGTTCAAGCTCGAAAGTCATTCTGCTTGACCAGCGGCATCCGGGTTCGCCATTCTCCTGCACCGCTTCATCTCATGAAAAGAAACTCTTCCGCTGCTTTTACCCTCATCGAATTGCTCGTCGTGATTTCCATTATCGCCGTTCTCGCGGGCATCGCGCTTCCTGTTTACACCTCGGTGCAAGAGC
This sequence comes from Chthoniobacterales bacterium, assembly GCA_003244145.1. GTDB lineage: Bacteria > Verrucomicrobiota > Verrucomicrobiia > Chthoniobacterales > UBA10450 > AV80. The sequence continues at coordinate 16,018 of QHBM01000144.1, read as the reverse complement.
GCGGAGCCCAGACGAAAGATCTGTCGAACGCCAAGCAGATCGCGCTTGGCTGCAAACTGTTCGCTGCCGACAACGACGGGAAATTTCCGGCGGTGGCTGCGACCGCCACCGCGAATGACGCGCTTGCGTTGTTGTTGCCGCAGTATGTGCCTACAGAAAAAATCTTCTACTTGGGGAAGTCGGCCTGGACACCAAATCTACCTGACGAGGTCTTTGGCACCACAACATCCGGCGCGACTCCAACGTCTACGACACTTGCGGCGGGCGAGAACAATTACGCGTATGTCAACAATCTCACGGAAACCTCGAATCCAAATTTTCCTCTACTGGCGGACGGATTTGTAAGCAGCACACCCGGCACATACACCAACGACGAAACCCAAAAGGGTGGGGTTTGGAAAGGCAATAAGGCCATTGTCATCCGCACCGACGCCAGTGGGAACATAGAAAAGTGCAATAGTTCATACAAGGTGATAGGCAAGACGGGATCCGCTACGGAGGCCGATATTTTTGCGTCCAGCGACACTTGGCTGGCGGCATCGCAAGTCCCACTGAATCCTAAGTAGTGGCGTTAGACTTCAGCTGACCAGCGGCTGCTCAACGCGACGTAATTCTTCCCGATTTCTCTTGATCCCGCGCCGTAGCGAACATCTCTCGGCTGCTTTTGCGTTGAAGGAACTGACCGTTTTGGTCGCGATCGGTGCGGTGCTTCTTGTTTTAGCGCGGCCGACGATTAAGCAGGCCATCACCAAGCGAGACCTGACGCGCACGATGAACAATGCGCGCGGGCTTTATCTGGCCGGTTTCCACATGGCCACCGATGGCGTCGCCAAATCGGCCGCGAACTCCGCCTGGCCGGGCGATTACGCGCAGACGAGCCTCTCGGATTACTGCACCAAACTGGTTCAGAACGGTTATCTGAAAGCAGCGGACCTTCAGGAAATGCTGAGCGCGCCCGGCGCTGTCTGCACGGTCAACAGCGCCGCCGGTCCTCCTGGAACAGTGAGTCTTTCCGGCAAGAGCGCGTTAAAGATTTACAAAGTGAAGAGCACCGATTCGTCGCAGACGATTTTCGCCGCGAGTTCAAATTACGTTTACGACACGGCGCTAAATCCGGACGCGGTCCCATTCGGCGATAATGGTTTTGTCGTGGTCCGCAAAAGCGGCGACGCCGGCATTTACTGGAAACAACAGGCCACGCCCGCCGGCTACGACAACAATCCCGCAAAATTTCAGTCGGAGCTCGGAAGATTGCCGGGAGCCGCTGCGGGGATTGTCGTTCCCGGAGATGGCGGGAGCGCGCTAATCAATCCGCAGTAGTCTTGATCTAGCTCTTTTGAAGCTGGAGTGACCGTCGTTGCAGTCTCGTTCTGGGGAGCGCACGCGTGTCGCGTACTGGTTGCAACGTGTCGCCGCAACAATCTTTTCTTTGCGATCGCGCACGGCGGCATCCCGCACCAATCCAAAGTTCGTGATGGCCCGGAGACCATCGCCGGCACGCTGCAAGCGTGCGCTCCCCAGAATTCCTCCGAACGCGTCGCTAAAAACGGAGCTACAGCACTTGTGATTCAAACTCGCCATCCGCGACGCGCGTTTGAATCTTCGATTTCGGACGGACCGCCGCGATGGTCTGGATCACGTTCCCCGCTGCGTCTGTCGTGATGCTGTAGCCGCGCCGCAAAGTGGCTTCCGGTCCGAGAACGCGGAGGACGCCGTCAACGCGCTGGAAACGTTGTCGCGCGTTTTGCAACAGGCGCGGTGGCTGGGCGGCGAACCGGCGCTGGAGATTAGCCAGGTTGCTTCGCCTAACGAGCAGCTCGCGTTTCGGATCGTGCGCCTTCAAGGATTGCGCCCGCGCCGCCACCGCCGTGCGCGCATCGATCACGAATTGTTTCAGCCGCCGCCGCAGCGATTCAGCGGTTAGATCGAGTTGCTGCTGGGCGTCGCGCATGCGCTGGATCAATTCGCGGGCGAGAGTCCGCTCGGACAAGAATCGCAGTCGCGTCTGGCTTTGCCCCAGGACACCGCGCAGATATTTCTGCAGGCGGTTTCCCAATTCGCCGACACGACGCGCCAGTTCCATCGAATCGGATACGATCAATTCCGCCGCGGCGCTCGGCGTCGGTGCGCGCAGATCGGAAACGAAATCGGCGATGGTGAAATCGATCTCGTGGCCGACAGCGCTCACCACCGGAATCGGCGAATGAAAGATCGCACGCGCGACAATCTCTTCGTTGAATTCCCAAAGATCTTCGATGCTGCCGCCGCCTCGGGTGATCACGATGAGGTCGATCGGCGGCCAGGCCTCATTCGGCGCGGCCAATTCCTTGAGGGCCGTCGCGATTTCCGCCGCGGCGCCTAAGCCTTGCACGCGCACCGGGCTGATCAACACCGCGACATGGGGCGCGCGCCGCCGGAGCACATTCAGCATGTCGCGAATCGCCGCGCCCGTCGGCGACGTGATGATTCCGATTCGTTTCGGAAATTTCGGCAGAGGCCGTTTGCGCGCGGGATCGAAAAGTCCTTCCGCTTCGAGCTTGCGCTTCAACGCTTCGAATTTCGCCTGGAGCAAACCGGCCCCGCGCGATTGCAAGATTTGGACGCTGAGTTGGTACTGGCCGCGCGCTTCGAAGACCGAGACGTTGCCATAGACCTGGACCTGCGCGCCGTCGGAAATCGGTTGCGCGCCAGGGGGCAGGGTATTGCGAAAGATGACGCAGGCGATCGCGGCCCGTTGATCTTTCAGGGTGAAATACTGATGACCGGAGGGATGCAGTTTGTAATTCGAGATTTCGCCCTGCACCCAGACTGCACCGAATTTTGTTTCGAGCGTGCCCCGGATTGCGCGCGTCAGTTCGGCGACGGTGAGAACTTTGGATGTCGTCTGAAAAAAATCGCCGGTTAATTCCATAGCTCAATCAACCAACTCGCGGTGAAGCCAGGATTTCGGGCGCGGTCGCCGCGGCGACCTGGTTTCGGCATTCTGCCGAAACGATCTTTCCGTGAGCACAAACGGCACGTTAGGATGATGCGTTGGAAAGTCCGCGACGGCGAGGACACCGTCGCCAGCACGCTGCAAGCGTGCGCTCCCCAGATTTTCGCGGCACCGCTTCACGAGCCGAATAGGTCGTTCTGTGCGCCGCTCGGCGGTTTCAACCCTAACTTTCGGTACGCATTCGGCAACGCCACGCGTCCTTGCGCCGTGCGCTTGATGTAACCTTCCATGATCAAATACGGCTCGTTCACTTCTTCCAGCGTGCCGGCTTCTTCGCCGACGGCCACTGCCAGCGAACTCAACCCGACCGGACCGCCGTTAAATTTGTGGATCAACGTTTCGATGATCCGTTTGTCCCATTGATCAAATCCGTCGCGGTCGATTTCGAGCATGGTCAGCGCCTTGTCCGCCAATTCCGCCGTGATTTTTCCGTCGGCTTTCACCTGAACATAATCGCGGACCCAGCGAAGAAGATTGTTCGCCGTCCGCGGCGTGCCGCGAGTGCGCGCCGCGATTTCCGCCGCGCCGGCGCCATCGATCTCCACGCCGAGCAAGCCCGCGCTCCGCAGGATGATTTTGTGCATCTCTTCCGCGCTGTAGTAATCGAGGCGCGCCGTCATTCCAAAACGCGAACGCAACGGCGCGCTCACCATGCCCGCGCGCGTGGTCGCGCCGATGAGCGTGAACTTCGGCAATTGCAGTCGCAGACTCCGCGCCTGCGGCCCCTGGTCGATGATGATGTCGAGCCGGTAATCCTCCATCGCGGGGTAAAGATATTCTTCGATCGTGGGCTGAAGCCGATGGATTTCGTCGATGAAAAGAACGTCGCCCTTTTCCAAACTCGTCAGCAATCCGGCGAGCTCTCCCGCCCTCTCGATCACCGGCCCGCTCGTGTTTTTCACGCTCACGTCCATCGCGTTCGCGATAATGTTCGCCAACGTCGTCTTGCCGAGGCCCGGCGGTCCGCTGAGCAAAATGTGCTCGAGCACGTCGCCGCGTTTTTTTGCCGCTTCGACCAGGAGCTCGAGCCGTTCGCATACCTTCACCTGGCCGGTGAACTCGCTGAACATCGGCGGCCGCAACGACACTTCGAAAACGGGATCGAGTTCGGGCGGTTTCATTCTGACAAATTCTTCGTCATGACCAATTCCGTCCCGCGCGCTTTCAAAATGTAATCGACCTTGTCGAACGCGTTCCGGATCAGATGCAACCCGAGCCCGCCCGGTTTGATCAGATCGTGGGCGCGGCCTTTCATGGTGTGGGCGGAAGTTTGCTTGCCGTAATCGCGCAGTCGCATTCGAATGCAATTACGCAATCCCTCCAGCGAAAGCGATATCAACTCATCGTCCCGCAAATGGTAGGCGTGCCGAATAATGTTGGTGCAGGCTTCGTCTACTCCCAGCACCATGAGAGTCCGCTCCTTTTCGGAAAACGGATACGCGTCGAGAAACTCGCGCACGAATTTTCGCATCGGCGCCAGGTTGCCGGTGTGGCTGGAAAACTCGACCTTCGTTTTTTTCATCAAGCCAGGAAAACGCTGAATATGCTGCCAGCCCTTCAAGTCACCAACCGAAAACCCGGTGGACAGCCGGAGCAATTATAGCTCTCTTTCGTCATGTGGAAATTATTGCTCGCGGTCGCCCTTCTCGCTACGCCGGCTTTGGCCCAGGACAACCCGAGCGCGTACGAGGCGCTGCGCGTCATCGGCACGCAGGGGAATCGCGAGCTGGTCAATCATCTCATTTCCGTCACGGGCGTTGACGGCAATCCGCAACCGCGAAGCTGGAAGGTATTGGTGGAGGACCGGCGCGCGAACGGCGGGGTGCGCGAATTCGTAGTGGAAGACAACCGGATCGTGTCGCAACGCGTGCCGAACCGTTCCGTCGTCGGCTCGACCCAGGGTGCGACCATCAATACCGCGCGCCTCAATCTCGATTCGACCGGCGCGCAAACGGTCGCGAGTCACACCGCCGAGACGTCGCACGTCGTTTATGCGCTCACGAGTTACACCCTGCGCACGGATGAAAAGGGCAACCCGGTTTGGATTGTCACCCTGTCCGATAAATCCGCGCGGCCGCTGGGTACCATTCACATCAAAGCGAACGACGGCCGGATCACGCGCGTTGAAGGGATGTATCAGGGCCGAAACATGGAGCAAGTGGAGACGGCGCCCGAACAGGTGGACGACCAGCCGGTGGCCGAAGAGGACGATCCCGATGAGAACATTGTGAAACGCGATATCAAACGAATGTTCCGGCGCAGCAGGGATGACGCGCGCCGGATGTTCCTCCGGGTGCGCCGTTCTTTTGTGGACTTCATCAACCGCCGCTAGTTAGAATTAATTCAGATGAGCGCCGCGGAATCAAAAGATGTCTGGCCGGCGCTTCCGTTCGCGGAATGGAAGGAGACAAGCGCGACGCTCCACATGTGGACGCAAATTGTCGGGAAGGTCCGCCTCGCGCTCGCGCCGTGGACCAATCATTCCTGGCACGTCACGCTTTACCTGACCGCGCGTGGCCTAACGACTTCACCGATTCCGTTTGGCGCGCGCCTGTTCGAAATCCGGTTCGACTTCGTGGATCATCAATTGCGCCTGCTCACGAGCGATGGCGGACTGAAGATCATTCCGCTGGCACCCCAGAGCGTCGCGCAGTTTTATCGCGCGGTTACCGGCGCTCTGCGCGATCTCGGCCTCGAAGTTAAAATCAACACGACGCCGAACGAAGTCGATCCGGCGATCCCCTTTGAGAAGGACGAAGAGCATTCCGCCTACGATCCCGAATACGCGAACCGCTTCTGGCGGGTGCTCCTGCAAAGCGATCGCGTCTTCAAGGAATTTCGAGCTGAGTTCTGCGGCAAGTGCAGTCCCGTCCATTTTTTCTGGGGCAGCTTCGATCTGGCCGTGACACGGTTCTCCGGCCGCAGCGCCCCGCAACATCCCGGTGGGGTGCCGCATTTGCCCGACGCTGTCGCGCGCGAAGCCTACTCGCATGAGGTCAGCAGTCTCGGCTTCTGGCCCGGCAACGCGATGATGCCCGAGCCGATTTATTATTCCTACGCTTATCCTGCGCCGAAAGGATTTGCGGAGGCAAAGGTGCAACCTGCGGCGGCGAACTACCACCCGCAGCTCAAGGAATTCGTTCTCCCCTACGAAGCAGTCCGCCAGGCCGCGGTGCCCGATCAGGCGCTGCTCGACTTTGCGCGCAGCACTTACGATGCGGCCTCGACTCTCGGCGACTGGGACCGCGCCGCCCTCGTGGAAATCAAACCTGACTTGCATTCGCTGGGGCGCCGCCGGTAAAGTTTGCGCGATGCTTTCCATCAATGAAGCGGCGGCGGAGCGCGGCGCCTGGCGCACAGTTCCGCAAGGCTGGCGGCAATTGTATGGCGACTTCGATCGGCTCGGAGTCAGCATGGAATGGCACGATTTCCAAACGCCGCGTGCGCTCGATTGGGGTTTGAGCTTTCATCCGCGGAGCGTGGAGTTTTGCCTGAATGTGGAAGGACGCGGCGCGGTCGGCGCCCGGGCGCAGGCGGATTACGTTGCGGGCAGCGCTGGTTATTACGCGCTTACGGACCAGCCTTTGCAGGCTTCGCGGCACGGCGGGGACCATCATCAGTTCGTTACCCTGGAATTTTCGCGCAAACATTTGCAAAAACAGTTGGCCGATTGCGAAGCGGACCTCGATCCGCAATTGCGCGCCGCTATTTTCCCGGGGACGGAAAAATCAATCGTTTCCACCGCGCGCCCGATGTCGGCGGAGCAACACCACGTCGTCGCGAGTCTCCTTCAGCCGCCGGTTTCCAAATCCGCGCAAAGTCTCTGGTATCAGAGCAAGGCGCTCGAGCTCATGGCGCATTTCCTTTTCACGCCGAAGGATCCCGAGCTGTTTTGCATGCGGCAAAAGCGCGTGGCGCGCGATCGAGTCGCGCGCACGAAAGAATTGCTCGCGCGTAATCTCGCGCGACCGCCCACGCTCGAAATGCTCGGGCGCGAAGTGGGTTGCAGTCCGTTTTACCTGAGCCGCAGTTTTTCCCGCGAAGTCGGCCTGACCATTCCGCAGTACCTGCGCAAGCTCCGGATGGAACGGGCGGCCGAACTTTTGCGCATGGGCCACCACAACGTCACCGAGGCCGCGACCGAAGTTGGTTACGCCAGCCTGAGCCATTTCAGCAAAGCCTTTTGCGAAACGATCGGCTGCTGTCCCGTCCTTTACCCGATGGCCAGGAACGTCATCGCCGACCGCTGAAGATTGAACCGCGGATTGCGTGGATATCGCGGATGAAGAGACTGAATCAATCCGTGTCATCCGCGTAATCCGCGGTTAGAATTTTTTCCGCTGATGAAAATTACCCGCGCCCTTATTTCCGTTTCCGACAAAAAGGACGTCGCCGCTTTTGCGCGCGCCCTTGAGAAACAAGGCGTCGATATTATTTCCACTGGCGGCACCGCGGACCTGCTCCGCAAGGAAGGCGTGCCCGTCCGCGACATTTCCAGCTTCACCGATTTTCCCGAAGTGCTCGAGGGTCGCGTGAAAACGCTCCATCCGCGCGTGCACGGCGGATTGCTGTACAAGCGCGGCAACGAGTTACACGAAAAACAGGCGAAAGAATGCGGCTTCCAACCGATCGACCTCGTGGTCGTGAATCTTTATCCCTTTGAGGCGACGATCGCGAAACCGGACGTGACCCTCGCGGAAGCGATCGAACAAATCGACATCGGTGGGCCGTCCATGATCCGGAGCGCGGCCAAGAATTACGAATCGGTCACGGTGGTAGTCGATCCGGCCGATTACGACACAGTTTTGGAAACGATGCGCGACCACGAGGGCGAGACGACTTTGAAGCTGCGCGAACGCCTCGCCATCAAGGCATTCATCAAGACTTCAAATTACGATCGCGTGATCGGGACTTTCCTGAATCAGGAGCAAAGCACGGACGCTTCCTTTTCCCTTTCACTTCCGCTGGTGACGCGCTTGCGTTACGGCGAAAATCCGCATCAAACCGCCGCGCTTTACGGCGATTTCGACCAGCATTTCGAAAAACTGCACGGCAAGGAACTTTCCTTTAACAACATTCTGGACATCAGCGCGTCCGCGAATCTGATTGCAGAATTCTCCGAACCGACGGTCGCGATCCTGAAACATACCAACCCCTGCGGCGTGGGCAGCGACTCCGATCTGAGGGCCGCGTGGGAAAAAGCATTCGCGACCGACAAACAGGCGCCGTTCGGTGGCGTCATTATTTGCAATCGGCCGGTGAACGAAGCGCTCGCGAAAGCGATTACCGAGATTTTCAGCGAAGTCATCATCGCGCCGGAGTTTGAAACGGAGGCGCGAGCGTTGTTTCAGAAAAAAAAGAACCTGCGTTTGATTCGCGCGCTGACGCCGCCGGCTTCCGACAAACCGCCGCAGGACATCCGTTCTGTTGCCGGCGGTCTGCTCGCGCAAGACCGGGACCTGGGCGGACTCGTGGATCTTGACACGAAAGTCGTCACGACGCGAAAGCCGAGCGAAAAGGAATTGGCTGCGATGATTTTCGGATGGCGGGTGGTCAAGCACGTGAAATCCAACGCCATCGTTTATGCCGGTCCGGATCGGACCCTCGGCATCGGCGCCGGGCAAATGTCGCGTGTGGATGCGTCGCGCATTGCGGTGTGGAAGGCGAGAGAAGCCGGCTTGGGCCTCGATGGCAGCGCGGTGGCGAGCGACGCGTTTTTTCCTTTTCCGGATGGTTTGCTCGCGGCAGCGGATGCAGGCGCCACCTGCGCGATCCAGCCCGGCGGCTCGGTCCGCGACGATGAAGTCATCGCCGCCGCAGACGATCGCGACATGGCGATGATCTTCACCGGCGTGCGCCATTTCCGGCACTAGCTGCGCGTAACGGTGCTAGTCCGCGGGTCTTCGCGATCCGCGCAACATCGAGGCCTGAACGACCACACCGACGACGGCGAGCGCGATGAAAAGAATCAGCGCCCCCTTTTCGGGCAGGACAATCCCGTTGCCGATCAAATGCGCGCCCTCCACCGAAGAAAGAACGATCAGCACCCAATCGAACAAAGCCAGCAACAGCAAAGCGCCCAGAATTCCGCCGATGACAAAAGTGATTCCCCGATAATGCTCGTGCTCGACAAAAAACGCCGCGGCCAGGGCCCACGCGATACGGCCGCCGGCAACGAAGCCAGCGAGTGCGATCGCGAGTTTCTGCAACAGGATCGCGAGCAGCGCGCCTAACAAGCCGCAGCCCAGCGCGACGACCAGCGTGAGCCATACCGGCGGTTCGCGCATGAAGTAAGCCGCGATCTCAACGCCAACCGCGAATCCGAGCGCGGCGACAAAAAGCCAGAAAAGTTTCCGCCCGAAGAGCAGGATAGCAGCGCCCACGATCACGCTGATGATGGGAACGGATAAGTTCATTGACGGTTCAAACAGAGATCACACTACGGTCACAAAGAATCACAAAGTTTTTCCTAATCCGTTGTGTCCCGTTGTGACCTGTGTGTGAGTCCTATTTCTTCATCATCTCATCCCGCTTCGCTTTGAATTCCGTTCCGGGTTTCCATTCCGGAAATTTCTCGCCGTCCGCGACCTGGTAACCGACCTCAAAAAGAAGCTGCAAATCCTCCGCGCCGCCGGACAGGTCCCAGGCCGGATTAACCTCGTCCGAGGGCTGGTGATAATGTTTCGCCACATACTCGTCCTTTTTTTGCTGGCCGAATCCCGGCGGCTTTCCGATCACATCCTTGCCCGCACCCGTGTAGAGCGACGGAAGGCCGACCTTCGAAAACTCAAACTGATCCGCGCGATAGAATCCGCCCTTTTCCGGCTGGCTGTTCGGGTTCATCACGCGACCGTGCCGCGTCGCCGCCGCGGCCAGCATGTCGTCCAGATCGGAATTCCCAAAGCTGATGTCTTCGATGTCGTGCGTTTTTCCCCAAAGGCTGAGTCCATCCATGTTGATATCCGCCAGCGTTTTCTCGAGCGGATAAAGCGGGTGCTCCGCATAAAACTTCGCGCCGAGGAGGCCAGCCTCTTCCGCGGTTGTGGCCATGAACAGCACGGAACGTTTCGCCGGCGGCGCCAGTTTCATGTAGCCGGCGGCCAGCTCGAGCAGGCCGCCGACGCCTGAGGCGTTGTCGGCCGCGCCGTTGAAAATCTGGTCGCCCTTCAACTCTTCGTGGCGGCCGAGATGGTCCCAGTGCGCCGTGTACATGATCCATTCATCCTTCAGTTTCGGATCGCTCCCTTCGATTTTCCCGACGACGTTGCGCGACAGAAACGGCCGGACCGTTTGTTTCAGGGTGAAGTTTGCTTTCGCCCCGATGGAGACGGGACGAAATTCTTTCGTGATCGCTGCTTTCTTCAGCGCGTCGAAATCCTGGCCGCTCTCGGCCAGCAATTTCTTCGCGACATCGAGCGTGATCCATGAGCGAATCTGGACGGCGTCGGCATTCTTGTTCGGCGCATCGATTTCGAAGTTCTCTTTGGCCCAGCTCGACATCACGACAGAATACGGGTAAGCCGCCGGCTCGGTCTCGTGGATAATCACGGCGGCGGCCGCGCCTTTTTGCGCCGCGATTTCATATTTGTAGGTCCAGCGCCCATAATAAGTCATGGCGCTCCCCTTAAACATTTTCGGATCGAGCTTGGTCGGATCGGCCGGGTCGGGAATGGCCGGATCGTTGATCAGCATCAGGATCGTTTTCCCGCGGACATCGACATCCTTGTAATCGTCCCAGCCATATTCCGGCGCGACGATTCCGTAGCCGACGAAGACGATGTCGCTGTTCTCCGCTTTGATTTCGGTGAGGAGACGCGCGGAGGAGGCGACGTAATCAGTCGGAAACTTCAGCTCCGTTTTTTTGTCGCCCACCGTAAACGAGGCCGTTGGGGTGGTGATGATGCCGGCGAGTGGAACTTCCTGCGTGTAGGTGCCGTTGGGATTTCCTGGTTTCAATCCCAGCGTTTTGAATTGCTCGGTGATGTACTTGACCGACAATTGCTCGCCCTTCGATCCGGGCGCGCGGCCCTCGAATTCATCGGACGCGAGGACCTTGATGTGTTTGAGAAGATCGGCGGCGGTGATGGCGTCGAGCGCGGGCTTCGGGGGCAGCGCAGGCTGATCGGCGGCGAGCAGTGAGGTGGAGGCCAACAAGGAAAGAACGAGGAAGTGGGATCGAAGTTTCATATTTGTTTTCTTGGAGCCGGCACGCCCTCGTGCCGGAAGCGCAGCGCTGCGCAACCAAACGGCGGCGGTGAGAAGTGGCTTCATAAAATGGAGCAGTGGAAGCGGGAACATGTTGGAGAAGAGGAAACCGGTAAAGTGGAATCCGTGACGCAGCGGCGCCTGTTTTGCGAAAACAGGCGCGGCATGCGATGAAAGCGCGAGAAGATGCAGCCCTACCTCGAAAAATTTCTGCTCGCCTTCATCCCGCTTTTTGTCGCGATCGATCCGATCGGGCTCGTCGCGATTTTTCTCGGCCTGGGCGGACGAGTGGAGGCGAAGCGGCGGCAACACGAAGGCACGCTCGGATTGATCACCAGCCTCGCGGTGGCGATCGGTTTCATTTTCCTGGGCAAAATAATCTTTCGCGCGCTCGGGATCACGGTGGCTGATTTCCAGGTCGCGGGCGGTTTAATCCTGCTCGGAATCGCCGTGCGCGAGCTTCTGGATATGGGCGAACGCAATCGTTACGCCGGCGAAGCTTTTGGCGTTGTCCCTCTGGGAATGCCGTTGATCGCGGGCCCGGCGTTGCTGACCGCGCTGCTCCTTCTCGTCGATACGGTCGGAATCCTATTCACGGTTTTGGCCCTGCTCGTAAATCTGCTTCTGGTCGGGTTTGGCTTTCGTTACGCCGATCACTTCACTCGCTGGATGGGGCCGCAAGGATTGAAGGGCGTGTCGAAATTGATTTCGCTTTTGCTGGCCGCGATCGCAGTGAGCCTGATTCGTCGCGGCTGGCTCACGACGTGAGTGCCGTTGCTCATTTTTTTCGACGATACCGTCTCGCCGTTATTGTCCTGCTGATTCTTGGGATCTACGCGTTTGAAGCGCACGCGCGCCGGCAGTTCAACCCGTCGCCCGCAAGCCAGGGCGATCAAAGCGCCTATCTCGCCTATGCCCAATTGATGCACGACAGCGGATACAGCTTCGTCGGCGAGCGCAATCGCATGCCGGTCTTTACCTTTCTGTTGTCGCTCATCTATCGGCCGGGAATGACGGAGACGCAGTTTCTGGAGCGCGCCCAGGCCTTCAACGTCAACCTTTCCATCCTGCTCTTGTTTCTGCTCTTTCTCGTTTTTCGAAAACTATTCCCGCCGATCTATGCCGTCGCGTTGCTGGTTATCACGGCCTTCGGCGTCTTCCTGTATCGCGCTCCGCTGGTGCAAACCGAAGTGCTCTTTTATGGCGTCAGCTTCGGCGCGTTTCTTCTTCTCGCGCGAATGCTGATCGCTCCGCGCTGGTGGCTGGCGGTCGTAAGCGGAATCGTAATTGGGCTGGCCCATTTAACCAAGGCGTCGGTGCTGCCGGGGCTCGCGCTCTGGGCGGTCCTTTTTGTCGCGCAAAGCTTTTGGCCGCGACGAACCAGCGACGAATCCCAACCGCGAAAGCTCTGGCAGCGGTTCGGAATGCTGCTTCTCGTGTTCGGGACATTTCTCGGTGTCATCTTCCCTTACGTTCGGACGAGCAAGCAGCTTTACGGACAATATTTCTACAACGTGAATTCCACCTTCGTCCTGTGGTGCGATTCTTCGGAGGAAGGCTGGGTTTTTCTGAGCGCCCTTCAGGAGAAGGGCAGCCTGCGCGAATTTCCGCCCGACCAAATTCCCTCGGCGGCGAAGTACTGGCGGGAACATTCCGTCTCGCAAATCGTGCAGCGTTTGGCGCACGGGGTGGGGCGCCTGGCCACGCAGAAGGCTATGTGGACCAGCTATTATAAGTTCTTCGTCGCCTTTTTCCTGACGGCCGCCATCCTCGTCGCGCGGCAACCCCGGCGGCTCGTTCGCTTGATCGGCGAAAAACCGTTTGCCGCCGCTTTCTGTTTCCTCTTCTGCCTTCTCTACCTGCTCTTGTTTGCCTGGTACGAGAAAATCATCACCGATACGCGATTCATCCTTTCGATCTTTCTGCCTTTCATTTTTTCGGCGTCGGTTCTCGTGCTCGGCCTCGCCCAGGATCGATCACTCCGCCTCGGCACGTGGCGATTGCCCTTCGCTCAACTCTTCGCCGGAATCCTGATGGCGCTGGCGCTGATCGATGCCGGCTACAATGCCTACCGCGCCTTTCGCGGATAAAAAACAGAAGGCTCAGAATTGCTCGGTGCGCAACATCACGAGCGTGCAACCTTCCACCACTTCGATCCCCGCCTTTTCTGCTTCGGTTGCAAGGACACCATTCTCCGCGCCCGGATTCATGATGAGACGGCGCGGTTTGGCCGCGATGATTTCATCGATGAGCGGAGTCGAGCGGGCCTCGCCCAGATAAAGCGTGACGGTATCGATCGGGCCGGGCGCATCCGAGATTTTCGGGTAACACCTTTCGCCGCGAATTTCGGCGAAAGCCGGATTGATCGGCACCGGGTGATGCCCGTATTCCTGCAACAACTCCATGGCCTTGTAGGCATATCGCTCGGGCTTGGGAGACGCGCCGAGCACGGCGACGGTTTCGGCGGTGCGCGGTTTGTTCATCATCAGGGAATCGGATGCGGGGCGCCTGCGGGCCGTTTGGGAAAGCACGCCGAGCTTGAACTCTTTGGACCGAACGAGTGAAATAGGCGGCATGAACGGCCACGAAAACAGGATCCAGATTTTTGAGCCCTTTGGCGCCGCCTACGAATTGATGAAAACAATTCTGTTCCGGCCTTTCGACATGGCGAAATGGTTCGCCATCGCTTTTGCCGCGTTCATTAGCGGCTCATGGGGCGGCGGCGGCTTCAATCCCGGCCGCTTGGGTCGCTTCGGCTCCGGGAACTGGAAATATCGATCAACGACTCACGGGTACACGCCGGGGGATTGGACGATGCCGGCGTGGGGCATCGCGCTCATTATTATTGCGGGACTTGTGGTGCTGGTGCTCGCGGTGCTGCTGATGTGGGTGGCGGCGCGCGGCCGATTTATCTTCACTGATTGCGTCGTGAAAAATCGCGGGGCCATCGCCGAGCCCTGGCGAGAATTCCGGCGCGAGGGCAATAGCTTTTTCCTGTTTTCCTTCGCCGTCGCTGTTGTGGCGATGTTCCTGACCGCCATCGTCATTCTTATCGTCGCGGTGCCGCTCGGTCTGTTCTCTACTCATCACGGTTCGGGGTTTGGTGCGGCGGCGATAATCGCTCTGATTATTTTCGGACTTGTCTGGGTCGCGTTCGCGCTGTTTTTCGCGCTAGTGTCGCAATTCATGATCCCCGTCATGTATCGGCGCCGCTGTTCCGCCCGGGAAGCGTTCCTGGACGTCGCGAAACTGCTTCTTCACCAACCGGGCCCATTTGTCTTGTACGTCTTGTTTGGAATCGTGCTCGTGATCGCGGTCGGCATCGTCGGCACCGTTATTTCGTGTCTGACCTGCTGCATCGGGGCCCTTCCTTACATCAGCACCGTGCTGCTCTTGCCTGCCATCGTCTGGCTCGCCGGTTTCAAACTCTTGTTCCTGCGGCAGTTCGGCGACCAATACGATGTTTGGGCAACGGTCGGTCTTCCGCCGGTTGCCGTTCCGCCCGCGGCTCCTCCGCCAGCCGCGCCGATCGCGCCTGCCTGATTACGGTTGCGCGGTGGTGGCTTTGGAATTCGGCACCGCGTTGGGCACCTTGTCGTCGGGCAAAACTTCGATGCGCACCCGCGCCGATCCCTCGCCCAACATGTCGAGCTGCTTCGCCGCTTCTTTGCAGAGGTCGATCGTTGAGTGTCGATCGGTAATGCCCCGGTCGGTGATTCGGACGATCACGCTTTTCCCGTTCGCTATGTGAGTGACGCGGACCATTGTTCCCAGCGGCAGTCGATTGTGCGCGGCCGTTAGTTCGTCCTTGCCGGCGCGCCGCTTCGCCAACGAATTAATCGGAACATCGTACCAGACGGCGTAAACTATGCGCTCCGCCGATTTCTTTTCACGGTCCGCTTTCACGGACGGAGCATGCGCAGGCTCAGCCGCCTTTTCTTTTTCTTTCGCCGGCTCGGATTGCGTTTGAGTCGAATGCCGCTTGCAGCCAGAAAACGCCAGCACCGTCGCCACCAGAATCGTCCCGGCGATCCGGGGCAATGTTGTCAGGCGTCGCGGAAATTCGAAATGCCGGGGCCCGCGTCGCGATAAATCATTTGGCACTGTAGGCATAACTGCCTTCGCGAATGACGTCCCGAATTTTGCGCGCAAGCGTTTGCGGGGTGAACGGTTTTTGGAGTAATTCGAAGCGCGGATCGAGCACGCCATGGTCGCCGATGTCGTTGTCCGAATATCCGGAGACATAGAGAACTTTCATTTCCGGGCGAATGCTGGAGAGTTTTTCAGCGACCTCATGGCCGTTCATGTGCGGCATGATGACATCGGTGACCAGGAGATGGATGGTGCCATCAAATTTCTCGGCCACCGCCAGCGCCTCCACGCCATCGGCCGCGCAAATCACATTGTAACCTTGTTCGGCGAGGACATCGCAGACGAGTTCGCGCACGATCTCCTCGTCTTCGACCACCAGGACGGTTTCGAAATTATTCGACTTCTGGACCGGCGGGCTGATGGCCTTGGCGG
>QHBM01000144.1:0-190 GCA_003244145.1 Chthoniobacterales bacterium | reverse complement strand
CTTCGTGGTGAAAAACGGTTCGAAAATATGGGACTTAGTTTCTTCATCCATGCCTGCGCCCGTGTCGGTGACCGAGAGCATTACGTAATCGCCGGGGGCAAGGGACGCGGAAATCTGCGGCGCCGTGGTGCGATCAAGACGCACGTTCTCGGTCCGGATGATGAGCTTGCCGCCGGTCGGCATCGCGTCG
>QHBM01000084.1:72870-105468 GCA_003244145.1 Chthoniobacterales bacterium | reverse complement strand
TTATCAAGCGCATGCTCTAACCAACTGAGCTACAGGCCCGCGTCGCGGCGGCTTTGTCGCGGACGTGAATAGTGAGCGGTGATTGGTGATTGGTCAAGGGAACGGCGCGGCGTTCAGTCGCCGAAAAAATCCGCCACCGGGCCGCCCAGCAAGACTTCGATGGGCAGGCGTTCGAATTCATATTCGTATGTTCTCGGCCAAATCGCGTCGAGCTCATCACGTGGAAGGAGGACGGGGGCCATTTGCGATTTTAGTCCGCCTGAGGCGGATTGGATTTGCGATTGCGGAGGAGCCAGTAGAGCAACAGTCCAGCCAAAGCTCCGGCACAGTCGATCGCTACGTCCCAAGGCGATCCGGTTCGCGAGGGAACAAACGATTGGTGGAATTCATCGAGCGAGGCGTAAATAGCGGCGCCGATAAGAGCGAGAACGCCGGCGCGCGCTGAGCGTTTTTGGTCCTGGCGGAAGGCGCGATAGAGCAAGGCCGCCAGAATTGCATAGCACGTGAGGTGCGCACACTTGCGGACGACAAGCTGGAACGAGGCCACCGTCGCTGCGGAAACATCGGGAACCAACCAACGCAGAAACGGGCCGATAAAACGCGACGTGTGCTCGGCCGACATCAAATCGCCGGAGGCGACGAAGAGCAAAATCATCCAGGCCACCACCGGTAGCCAATATTTCAAAAGCAAACGCACCAAAAACGAAACCACAAGCAAGGCAGTTGTGCTAATCTCGCCGCGTGGCCGCTCTCAAACTTTCCCAACCGCTCGTCTTCGAGCCGATTTTCATGGAGCGGGTTTGGGGCGGACGCCGGCTTGAATCGCTCTACGGAAAACGCCTGCCCACAGCGGCGCTCATCGGCGAGTCGTGGGAAATTGTCGATCGTCCGGAAGCGCAGAGTGTCGTGCACGAAGGGCCGTTGCGCGGCCGAACCCTGCACCAGCTTTGGATGAAAGATCGGAAGGAAATTTTCGGAGATGTGCCGGACGTTCCTCGGTTTCCGATCTTGGCGAAGTTGCTCGATGCGCAGGAAAATCTTTCGCTGCAAGTGCATCCTCCGGCCGAAATCGCGAAGGAGCTCGGGGGCGAATCGAAATCGGAACTTTGGTACGTCGCCGACGCCGCCCCAAAAGCGCGGCTATTTGCCGGAGTGAAGAAAGGTGCGACACGCGCGATTTTCAAAAAAGCCCTCAGCGAGGGAAAGGTGGAGCACAATATCCATTCGCTCGATGTCGCGGCAGGCGACGCAATCTTTCTTCCGAGCGGCCGCCTGCATGCTCTGGGCGGCGGCAATCTCATCGTGGAAATCCAGGAGAACAGCGACACCACCTACCGCGTGTATGATTGGAATCGGGTGAAGAAAGGCCGCGTCCGCCGCGAAATGCATATTGTCGAAGCCCTACAGTGCATCGACTTCGGCGATGACGAACCGGCGCTGCTGAAAGCAAAGGGCGAATCACTCGTTAGGCATCCGTCTTTCGAGATCGATAAATGGATTCTTGCAGAGGAACGCGAGATCGCAGAGCCGGAACGTTTCGCAATCGTGGTTTGTCTGACGGGCGAGCTCGAATGCTGCGAGCGCCAGTTCAAACCGGGCGATTTCTTTCTCGTGCCGACGCAATTGAAGGACCGTGTACTCCGGCCCAAAGGCAAAAATGTTTCGCTGTTGCGCGTGATGATGCCGCGGAATTGAAACTCCGCCGGAGATTCGCGTCGACCGAGCGACGCGGCTACAACGCTAAATGTGCAAACCGGTGAGCTGGGACTCGTAGGGCACACTTTCCATCAACTGGACGCCGTTTATTTTCCACGAATTGTCTTCGGCGATCAGACTGTAGAGGAAGGAGCGCGCAGAACCGCCGGCACCTCGGAAAAACACCTGCACCACCGCCGTTGAGCCACTGACCTTCACCGAGCCAAATTCGACGCGCTGCGCGTTCATCATGTCGCCGTAATCATGGCGGATCATGGCCTCGAATTGCGGCGCGGTGAATTTCTGCTGCACCCCGCTCGCGGCGTGGCGATAGGCGCTGGAGTAATCGGCCGCACGCAAGGCCGCGAGTTGTTTCTCAACCGCAGCGAAAAGCTCGTGCGGCGCGGGCGGCGGCGCCTGGGAGCGCACCTGATGGGTCACGACAATAGCCGAGGCGCAAAGCGAAAAGAGGAAGAACAGAAGCGAGGCTTTGATCGTTCGCGTCACGGGAATGTAGAGCCTACCAGACCCGTCAAGTCCCACTCCTGCTCCCGGATCGGACTAGGATTTCGAAGGGGCCGCCGCGAGACGGCGAAGATATTGGAAGGAGTATAGTCCCGTGCTGTGCCCATCACCCCACTGCGGTTGCAGCGCGTAGCTGCCGATCATTTGCCAGCCGACTAAATCAAAACTCGAAGACATGTAACTGACATCCGGCCGGGAAATATTTCCAAGCACATCCGGCTCCCCCCCACAGGCGGCGCAAGGGCAAGCGCGACGCAGGCGCTCGAGCTGAAAGTAAGATTCGTCACCGTCGTTCCATTGCACCGCCAGTTCTCGACCGATCAACTGGATGTTCTTTAGCTCAGTTCGCATGCTGTGTTTCCTAGATCTCGCCGGCTCTTTCCGCGCGGACCTTGGCGGGCGTCCGTTTTCCAAATATCGCAGTGCCGACCCGCACTAGCGTGGCGCCTTCTTCGATCGCGACAGGAAAATCGCCGCTCATCCCCATGGAAAGTTGTGGCAGTGGCGCACCGAATTCCTTCTCGATTTGTTCCTTCAACTCACGCAGGGCGATAAAGAATGGACGAGACGCTTCGCCCTCGGGTGCCAGGGGCGGAATGGTCATGAGGCCTTCGACCATCAGGCGGGGAAAGGCGAGGAGCGTTTCCATTCCGGCACGGAGAGCATCCGGCGCGAAACCGATCTTGCTCCCCTCGCCCGCCAGGTTCACTTCGAGCAGGACGCGCGGATGCAAGCCTTCTTCCTCCGCGATCCGGTTCATGTCGCGCGCCAGTTCGATGGAATCGACGCTGTGGAAAAGTTCGAAGAGCGGCACCGCGTGACGAATCTTATTTTTCTGGAGCCGCCCGACGAAATGCCAGCGCGCGGCTGAAGGCAGGAGCGGAATTTTCGCGCGCGCTTCCTGGACACGGCTCTCGCCGAAGAGCCGCTGGCCGGCGTCGAAAGCGGCGTGGACCTTTTCTACTTCGTGAGTTTTCGAAATGGCGACAAGCTCGATCTCGTCCGCAGAACGCCCGCTCCTTTTCGCGGCGTCCGCGATCTGCGTCCGCACGCGCTCTAGGTTCTGGCCGATTTCCTCCACGCGTGAATTTCCCACCGCTGCAATCGAGCGGCAAGCCCGCAGACATCGCCGCAACTATTCTCTGGCAAGCCACGCCGTTCTCCGGCAGAACAATCCGATCATGAAACGCCTGTCCCTTATTATTGCCGTCGCCCTCACCCTTGCTTGCTCCGCGGCATTCGCCCAAAACAAAATCGAATTGCAGCCCTCGGATACGATCGTCAGCATTCTGCAACGCAACACCGGCCAGATGGTCGAGCTGCGGATGAAATCCGGAGAAAAGCTCGGTGGAAAAGTAGAGAAGGTCGGAGACAAGCTTGTTCACCTTTCTCAATTGACCGGTGCGGAATTTTTCGAAGCCGTGGTCGATACCACGGACGTGGCCGCTGTAATCGTTCGAACAAAGAGCAAATAGTCCGTCGGTAAGTTCGGCCTTGGAGACGTGGCCGCCCCCTCTGTCGCGAGTCGGAAAACCCAGGGGCAGACACGGCTCTGCGACGATTTTTCAATCGTTCGAAAGAAATTTTCGAACTTCGACTCCCGTTTCTCGTATTACGCCCTTGAAGAGCGTTTTGTACCGGAATGGGCTGTCCCCTTTACCGCCGGCTGTTCCCCCCAACCCCGGGCATCTCAGCAGCGGAAACGGTTTTTCCATTGAGATATCGGGGGCCACTCGTTAAACCGTCGAAACGATGCGACGCGTTTTCGTCCTTACTGCGGGCCTGTGCTTTCTCCTTTTCCCAGGCTGCGCCATCCATCAGTCGGTCTCCCGATCGCTCGCGGAAAAACGTGTCCGTGAAAAAGAGGCGCACGCTGCTGCGCTGGAATGGCTCGCCCTGATCGACGCGGCCGATTACGCGCATGCCTACGGGATGGAACCGGCGCGACTTCGCGCCTCCACCACGCAGGAGCAGTTCGTTCGTTCCATGGAAGGCCGACGGGTCCCCTTTGGCCAGGTTCTGGCGCGCTCGTTTATCGGTGCGGCCTTCACCCGCAAACTCACCGGCTCGCCCGACGGACGCTACGAAAGCATACTTTTTCGAACCTCCTTCGAACACAAGGCGCTTGCGGCCGAGCGCGTGATTCTCAGCCACGACGCCGGGCATTGGTCCGTGGCAGATTACCGGGTTTATTGACGAGCGATCGCCGGGAACGGGCGCGATATTGTTTGCGGTTGCGAAATGGTTCGCCGATTAAGCTCGGCTGGTAGATCAATCACAACTCACAAAAAAACCGAAAACAATTATGAAACTTCAAACTCAATTCAAGAGAACGGCCCTCGTGGCGTGCGCCGTTTTGGTCATGGCCTTCGTCCCGCGCGTGGCCCTGAGCGGAGAAGGCGATTATTCCTTTAAGGTGAAAAACACCACCAAAGAGCTGATCACCAAAATCCTGGTTTCCGAAGATGGCGAGAAATACGGTTTCTTCGATATCGGCGCTGGGATCAAGCCGGGCGAAACCATGACTCTGGTCTGGGACAAGTCCACCAACAGCGACTCCTGCCACCAGTGGTTCAAGGCGATCTGGGCCAGCGGCGAAGAAGGCAAACCGGTGAAATTCGATTTCTGCGAGAAAGATCTCCAGCTTGAATTTTAAGCTTAGATTCAATTAAGAAAAATGCGGCAGAGTGACGAGACACTCTGCCGTATTTTTTTGCCTGCATGACGCGGCTTCCTTTGATTCGTCATTTGCAAAGCGGTCGCAGTGGTTGAAAACGTGAGCATGCGACTTCATCGTTTCCCCTGCTCCGCTGCGTTCGCAATAATTCTGCCAGCCTTCATGGCCGCACCGGTTGGCGCGGCGGAGCCGGAGTCGGTCGATCTGCGTTATTTCCGCGAGCTGGTCGAGACGCGCAATTATTCGTTAGGCCAGCCCGTCTCGCCCCAACTCACGCCGGATGGGAAAGCTGTAATTTTTCTCCGCGGCGGCGCCCGCGATCCCGTCCTCCGTCTTTACGAATTCACGATCGCCGATGCGAAGCTGCGCGAAATCCTGACTCCGGAGAAATTGCTCCAGGGCGCGGAGGAAAAACTCACGTCGGAAGAGCGGAGCCGGCGCGAGCGCGAGCGGCAAAGCCTGCGCGGCTTCACCAATTTTCAGTTGTCGAAAGATGGCGGGAAACTGCTCGTGACACTCTCGAGCAAACTTTATGTCATCACGCGCGCCGATTCGCAGATCACGGAATTGCCAGGCCGCAGTTGGATCGATCCGCATTTTTCTCCCGATGGCCGCGCCGTCGCGGCGGAAAGCGGGGGCGATCTCCATGTGATCGACCTGGAAACGCAGGCGGACGTGGCGCTGACTTCGGGCGCGAACGAAACGCTGCAGCATGGCGTGGCTGAGTTCGTGGCCCAGGAGGAAATGGATCGGCACGAAGGATTCTGGTGGGCGCCCGATTCACAAACAATTGTTTATCAGGAAAGCGACAATAGCGGCGTGGAGAGCCGTTTCATCGCGGACCCGTTGCATCCAGAGACCGCGCCGGTCAAAAATTTTTATCCGCGCGCGGGAACCAATAACGCGAAGGTCCGGCTCGGTCTGGTCGCGCGCGGCGGCGGCGCCACCCGCTGCATCGAATGGGACCGTGAGAGATTTCCTTATCTCGCGCGCGTCGTTTGGGCGGAAGCCGCGGCACCGCTTTGCGTTCTCGTGCAAAATCGCGCCCAGCAGGAAGAAATTTTAGTGGCAGTCGATCCGGCCACCGGCACGACTCGCGAACTCCTGCGCGAGAAAGACGCGGCCTGGCTCAATCTCCCGCACAAACCAATACCGGTTTGGCAAAAGGACGGACGGGGGTTTTAACCCGGACTGCCGGTGCTCAAGCCATGGACGCAGCCATTGTGCGGCCGCGTGATTTTAAAAAAGGGAATCATTATCCGGTGATCCGCGATGTTTACGCCGGCCCCGGCCACAAAAAGGGCTGGCACAGCCCGACCGTTACATGATCGATCAATGGATGGCGGGCCGCGGTTACATCGTAGTCGCGCTGGATGGCCGTGGCACGCCGGGCCACGGCCGCGAATGGGAACGCGCGATCCGCGGGAATCTGATCGATGTCGCACTCGGCGATCAGATCGCCGGTTTGCAGGCACTCGCGAAACAGGAACCCGCGATGGATCTCAAACGTGTTGGCGTGGTCGGCTGGTCTTTCGGCGGATATTTTTCCGCGATGGCGATCAGCCGGCGTCCGGAAATTTTTCGCTGCGCGGTCGCCGGCGCGCCGGTGGTGACCTGGGAGAATTACGACACGCATTACACCGAGCGTTATCTCGGGCTGCCGTCGGAAAATGCCGAGGGATATCGCGCGAGCAGCGTCCTCACCTACGCGAATGATCTGCGCCAGCCGCTCCTACTCATTCATGGCCTGACGGACGACAACGTCTATGCGCAGCACTCGATGCAACTTTCCGATGCGCTTTTCAATGCGGGCAAGACTTTCAATTTTCTGCCGCTGCTCGGCACCCACATGGTAAGCGAGCCGCTGCTGCGGCTCCGCCGCCAGACCCGCATCGTCGAGTTCTTCGACAACATCTTGAAATCAAAGTAGGGACGATTGATCCCGAAATCGCCCGCACCTATTTCTTCCGCAGGACTTTCTGCACCGCGGATTTTGTGTCGTCCTTGAACGTTACCTGCACACTCGCAAACTGGGTATCGGGGGGCACGTAGATCAGGAGCTGTTCGTCACCAACCTCGAACGTCTTGTCGGTTGGCTTGAACGGGAACGTTTTGTCCAGCGCGTCGCTATTCAGCGAATATCGGATCTCTTTCAGGACCGATCTATAAGATATCAGGTGAGTGAAATAGAGTATCACTTTCCCTTGGAAATCGCGGAACTCCAGCCACGAGCCCGCGGTCATATTCAGAATCATCTTGCCCTGCGCCAGCCGCTCGTCGCCGGTAGAAAACTTGAGCGTGTAGGGACCGTTCGTTTTCCCATTCTTATCCGTATATTTCACTTCGACCGTGTGCTCACCGGGCGGAAGATTCGGCAGCGGAACGTTGGTGTTGATCATCGGCATACCGGTCTGCGGATTCTTGTACGGAAGTTGACCGGTCGATTGGAAATCGCCTTTGCCGTCCAGTTTGTAGAAAAGCTCCTTCGCCTTGAAATCGGACAGGGTGAAAATAATGGACCAACCGCCATTGCTTTCCTGCGCGGTAAGCGCGACCGGATTTTCCAGGACAGTCTCCGGTGTGCTGGTGAGCTTGGCCCAACGCGCGTCGGCCGCTTCGATCCATTTCTGTGATTCTTTTTTATCGAGGAAATATTTTTCGAACTTTCCCGCGGCATGCGCTGCGCGAAATTTCTCGAGCCATTCTTTTTCCGCACGCTGGTCGGCGAGGGTTTGATCACCCTTTCGAGCCTCGGAAAATTCCTGGCTAATAAGCCAGGGGAGCGGACCGAAATCGGGGTTCGCCTCAGCGAGCTTCGTTAGTTTTGCGATCCGGGCATCACCATCTTCGAGAAGCGCCATCGCGGTTTGGTAGGAAACGGTTGGCGGCTTGAGCTTGTCAGCCATGTAGCGCATGGCTTCAGCCGCGCCCGCCTTGCCCTCTGCGGACTTGAGCATCGCCAGGTAGCTCAGCCACGGATCGATCGCCTCGAGATTGGAAAAGAGATAATTGGTGTATTCCTTGCGCGCGGCGGAAAAATTTCCGCCCAACTCGTGGATGCGCGCATTATGATAATGCTCCTCGGGCGTCTTGGCGTTTTGAATGATTCCTCCGTTCGAGGAGAGCGCTTCGAATCGGTCGGCGATCTTCTCCAAGGTCACCTGGCTCTTATCGATCTTGGTGGACATGCGGCCCTGTCCCCAAACCAGCCAGAGCGCAAGGAGCGCCACAAAGACGAGAAGCGCTGCTATCATCCAGGCCCAACGTTTCGCGCCCTTGCGCAACTGGGTGAGATCGTCGCGCAGCTTAAGGACGCCGGCCTCCAGCGCTTCGCGTGTCTTCAGCGGGTGGAAAAGGTGGGTATCGACCTTGAGAACATTTCGATACGCCGCCTGGAGTTGCCGGACCTCCTCTGGTTCGGGTTCATGCGGATCGATCGGGAAGTTCTCGTCCATGAAAAGGTACCAGACCTTGATTCCCTTTTTCCGCGCGTAGAGCGCTTCGTATTGCGTGTAGCTCACCCGTCCGAACTCCGGATCCGGTGTGGGCGGTTCCGCGCCATAGCATTGCCCAACCAATTGGACGACACCTTTGCTTTGGTCGATTTGACTCCGCAGCATTTGCCGAAGGTCGCCAGTTTCGGTGCCGAAAATGTCCTGCCAAATCGGTTCGTAACCGAGAAAGGTCAGGGTGTTGGCAACAAGCTGGCGCGCACTGCGCAGCTCCTTGCTGACGGCGGAAATAAAAATGGTCGGACGAGGTGACACGGCGGACATAAATATCTGACGCGTTCCGGCCTTACAAGCCTCTAACGCGCAAGTTCCTAGACGGACGCGAGGTCGCTACTTGCGCGGTGGTGTCAGCTTGGGAAGAACTGATTCAATCCCGGTGCGATCCTTCTCCAACCAAGGCGGCAGCACCAGCGATTCGCCAAGATGCGCCGGGTCCTCGTCAACGCCGAACCCGGGGCCTTCGGTCGCCAGCTCGAAGAGAACGCCGCCGGGCTCCGGGAAATAAACCGACTTGAACCAAAAGCGATCGATGACCAGCGTCGGTCGCGAGCCGCCGTCGCTCAAGCGCTGGCGAACTGCGAGCTGGTGCGCTTCATCGTCCACGCGCCAGGCGAGATGATGAATGCTGCCGGTGCCCCACGCGCCGCGATTGGCCGTCGGCATTTCGCGCACATCGACATAGGTCCCGGATTTTCCTTCCCCCACCCCATAGCGATTCCAGCCGTTCTCGCTGCCAAGATGGGTGAAATCCATCGCGCTCAATAGAAACGAGGTCGTGCGGACCAGGTCGCGTTCCACCAGCCGCGCGCTTTCCAAGCCGCGAATCTGCTGCTCGACTGGAATTGGACTTCCGTCCCATGGAGTGAAAGTCCGGCCTAACGAATCCTCGCTTTCCACCAGCGCGACGTGGAGCCCGTGCGGATCACGGAACGGCAAGACCTGTTGGCCGAAACGCACTTCGGGCGCGGACATGGTCACGCCGCAGCGTTGCAACCGGCTGGCCCAAAAAGTGAGACTGCCCGGCGGCACGGCGAGCGAGACTTCGCTGCTCAGCCCATGACCCTCGCGACTCGGCGCCATCTGCGCCCATGGAAAAAATGTCAGGTCGGTTCCGGGATGACCTTCGGCGTCGGCGTAGAAAAGATGATACGTGCCCGGATCATCCTGGTTCACACTCTTCTTCACTAGCCGCAGGCCGAGCACGCCCGCGTAGAAATCGAGATTTTCCTGGGCCGGCCCGGCGATGGCCGTGACGTGATGGAGCCCTCTTACAGATTGCATGACTGAAAGGCTTTTTAGATACCGCCGACCGCGCGCGAAATCAGCAGAATTATGATGGTCAACGAAATAAATACCTGGATCATGGTCAGGATCTTCGCCCAGCGCGCGAGCAGCGGAGCGTCCGTGGGACCGAAAGTCGAGCTTTGGGTAAACGCCACGAACAAATAATCGATGAAGCGCGGCCGCCAATGCGAACAAGCGAATTGAGCGCGTTCATCGTGCGGGACCTGCATCTGGGGGAAAAGAAAACTGGTGCTGCCGAATTTTTTCAGCTCGTGCCGAACGGTCGGTCCGCCGCCATCGAGCCGCCAGTACCAGAGCGCAAACACAAGCACATTGGTGAGCCAAAGCTCCGCGCCGGAAATGAGCAGACGTAACGGATCTTCCTTATGCGACGGCAACATTTTTACCAGAAGCACCACCGACCCAATCAGCGCAATGGTGGTGATTCCATTGATGAGCAATCCAAGGTAGCGATTGAGCGAGCGCTTTCCGGTTCGATGAGCCACCACCGTCGGCACGAGCAGGATCACAATGAGTGTCGGCAGCAGCCAAACTGGACCAACGATAAGTTCGCGCGGCAGTGCCAGGTAAATCCCGCCCACTGCAAGAAAGGCGAGCAGCGCCTGCCAACGCGGCTCGGGTTTATCCAAATGAGGAGGCGCGTCCATCGCTCATTAGCTATAGCGAGGCAGCGAGGGCGTGCGAGCAGGTTCGTGCTCGCGCTATTGCAAATGATAAGCTTCTACCAACGCGACGCCGAGGGCGCCGCTGGCCTGGCTGACCACCGCGGTGTAGTTCCCCGGCGGCAAATCGATCAGGATCGCGGATTCGAGATCGTTCGTGGGCGCGAGGCCGGTGAGCGCGATCGCGCCCGGCTGCGATTCCTTCCAATTATTATTCGCCGCGATCTTGTTTCCGTTCGCGTTGAACAATTCCAGTTGCGGATCGCTGATCGGATTCGCGATGCCGGCGGCAGCCAACGACGGGCCCAGACCGCGAAAGACGACTCGCGCCGACTCGGGCCCCGTCACGATTGTTCCGCCGATCATGACGTTCTCTCCCACGCCGACAAGACCGCGCGTGCTGATGTTCCCCAGCTTCGACTGCGCGCTTTCCTGTAAATCGTAAACTTCGACGAGACCGACGCCGCTGCCGCTGTTCTGTCCGCGCAGCGCAACCGTGTACGCGCCGGGCGCCAGGCTTCGCAAAATCGCAGATTCAGAATCGTTCGTCGGCGCGAGATGCAGGTCACGCAAACTTTGCGCCTGCGTCTCCTGCCAGTTGTCGTTGCTCTGGAGCAAATTTCCGCCGCCGTCGTAAAGGTCGAGGACCGGATCGCCCAGCGGGACCGCCACGCCCCCGGCCGCAAGCGACGGACCAAGGCCGCGGACAACAACCTGCTTCGCTGTGTTTCCGACAATAATGAAACCGCCGATGGCAATGTTGTTGCCTGTGCCGACTTGAACCCGCGTCGAGATATTCGCGAGTGCGTCTTGCCCCGTGACGCGAACGACCACGGCGTCGTAGGCGACAGCGTGCACGCCATCCTCCGCGCTCAAGAGGAAGGTGTAAGTGCCGGGCGTGGCGATTGTCGCAGTCGTGGAGGCTTGATTCGGATTGGCGACCACGACGCCGGGCGGTCCCGAATAAACTTTCCAAAGAATCGCGGCGTTGCCGGACGGAACGTTCGCCGTTCCATTGAGCGTTACATTTGTCGCGGCCTCGAGAAACTGATCCGGCCCCGCATCCACACTGGCCGCGCCGACTGAGCGCGGGCCTTCGGTCGCGCCGGTCGTTTGCACGATCTCGAAGTTGCTGATGCCGATTGTGGAAAGATGATCGAACGCATTCGCCGCAAAGCGATCGTCGGGACAAACCGAGATCGAGAAGAAATTCCCATTGTCCGCGACGAGCGCTCCATATTTTTTCAGCGCGCGCAGGACCGCTTTTTCTTCGGTCGTCCAGTTGTCTTGAATCACGAAACCGGATTTGAGCCGGACGCGCTGGCCCATCGCCGGATAATTCGTCGAGCTCGCCGGAATGGAGGAAGCGTAGTGATTGGCCGGGTAGATGTATTCGCGCCTCGATTTGGCGACGACGATCCGCATCGCGTGCTCGACCATTCCGCGCTGGCACTCATCGTAGCGCACCAGTGCGGGAAACATCGGCAGACCCGCCGCATCACCGGAAGTCCAGCCCGCCGGTCGCAGCGCGTTGGAATTGAGTTTGAACTTGGCGCCATTGGAAGATTGCCATCCGCTTGGCGCCAGTTTCATTTGCCACGTTTCCCAAATGAATCCCGCGCCGGGCGCGACCATGATCCCATGACGATCGCCACCCGTGTTGTTCACGTCCTGCTGCCATTGTTGCAAAGTCAGATTGCCGGTTCCGCGCGGCCAGGTCTCGATCGGCATGTTCGATGGAATCGGATAACTCCCTTTCGGATACGGGCCGCCGTCCAGGTCCGATTCATCCGGATAATCGAGAAACGGAATTGTTACGCGCGGCTGGTTGTCCGGGACGAGCACGTAATTCATTTCGTAAAACGGCCGGAGCGTCCGGCGATTCGCGCTCAGATCGCTGGTGATTTGAGCGATGATCGCATCGGAATTCGCCAGGACCGAGCGACGCGAGATATCTTCGTTCCACGGATTCTCGCGCGGCATGATCTGCATCGCAGAAACGATCGCATCCGCCGCCGCCGTGTTGAACAAAGTCGGCACGGTCACGACTGGAGCCGGACCGAGGATCCGGCCTTCGTGATTAATTCGTTCGGCGCGAGCCACGCACGTCAACGTAAGGAGGACCAAGAAAACCCGACGCATGAAGACAAAAGGGAGCAGTAATTACGCCCGCCAGTTCGTTGTAGCGACGGCGCTCTGTCACCGTTACACGCGTGAATACGGCGACAGAGCGCCGTCGCTACAGCAGAGGATCTCTACAACCAGCGGCGCTTTTTGAAATAGACGATCTGGAAAATGGCCACGGCCAGCATGAACAAGAGACAGCCGATGTAGCCATAGGGAGAGTAAAGCTCCGGCATGTTCCAGGGCAACCTCTTGCCATCAACCTCGCGCGCAAAATTCATCCCGTAAACTCCAGCGATAAAAGTCAGCGGAATGAAGACCGATGAAATCACAGTCAGGACCCGCATGATCTCGTTCGTCCGAATTCCGACAGCGGAAAGATACAAATCCATCAGCCCCGAAAGAACATCACGATAGCTCTCGACCAGGTCCATCAATTGGACCGTGTGATCGTAACAATCCCGGAGATACACTTTCGTGCCCTTAGTGATGATTCCGCTCTCTTCATGGATGAGGAAATTAACCAGATCCCGCACCGGCCAGATGAAGCGTCGGATTTGCGACAAGGCGCGCTTGTGCCCGTGCAGTTCTCCGATCGGGTTCGTTCTCGGGACATCCACCAGATGGTCTTCGATCAGCTCGATTTTCGCGCCGACGGCTTCGAGCACCGGATAATAATAATCGATGATCGAATCGAGCAGGGCATACGCGAGGTAATCAGGTCCCATTTTGCGAATGGTGCCGTTAGCGGCGCGGATGCGGGCGCGCACCGGTTCGAAAACATCGAACTCCGCTTCTTCCTGGAGCGTGATCAGAAAATTCTTGCCCAGAAACATGCTGACCTGTTCGCCGCAAATGGCTTTGCCATGATCGAGGTAGAGCATGTGTGCGACGATGAAGAGGTAATTGTCGTACTGCTCGACCTTCGGGCGCTGGCTGGTGTCGAGAACGTCTTCGAGCGCGAGAGGATGCAGATTGAAGCGGGACCCGAGAGCGCGCAGAACGTCGATGTCGCCCAGGCCGTCGATGTTGATCCAGGTTACGCGCTGATTGTCGAGGTGGGGCAGCAACTCTTCCTTCTCGTTGATGACGCGTTCTTCCAGATAGCCGCGATCGTATTCGATCAAGGTGATGACCGGAGGGCGCCTCTCGAGTTCTTCCCGTGGCCGCAACGTTCCCGGCGATTCGCCCGGAATGGGATTACGCGTCTTGAACATGAAGACTCGCGCGCTAAACCACTACCGCGACGGCCGCGACATTTTTGCGCCGGCGCAATTCCATTACCCAAAGACCCGCAATCGTAAGGATGTCGCTAATGAGATGCGTCGTCTGGGTGGAGCTGATTGACGCCGGATTGAGAGTCGGCTCGAGAAGTTCGCGCATCGGTTTGATTTCGGGCGCGGTCGAACCGGCGTCGGATTGTTTGATCGCGGCGAGGGTGGCGTGGCGCTGCGTGGCCGTGGCCTTAATGGCATCGAGATTTTCGTAGGCGAACAGGCCGAACAGAATCGAGACAACGAGGGTCGTCAGTGCGGCCGGCTGTTTTCGCAGTGACGAGAACGCGAGCAAACCTCCGACGATGACGACGTAAAGCGTCCAATAATTCTGCAATGCGGTGGTGCGTTCAAAGTAGAGTTGGATCAAATCGTTGTATTTCATAAGCAGCGCCGATTATTGGAGGAGCACGGGATTGAGGCGAGGAGAAACGCGCGCCGTCTCGCGTGCGAAATCGTTCAGCGCAGCGAGGATCTCTGGCCGCACGACGACGGTAGGTCGAACTTGTCGGACAAGATCCATGGCTTGGGAGACCGTGCCGACCATCCCGCTGGAAAGCAGATAGGCGGCAGCGGCGGCAGCGGTGCGCGAATATCCGATCTTGCAATGGATGTAGACGATTCCCTTTCCCGATTCCTCCTCGATGTATGCCGCCATCTCCTGCAATTGATCGAGGCGCGGCGCCGTGAGATCGAGAATCTGAATGTTCCGGTAACGCAATATCCGGAACGGACGCGCCTCCGAAAATTCCGCAGTCAGATCGAGAATAGCGGTGACGCCGAGCCGCACCGCGGTCGCGGCCTCGCTGTTGTTCAGCATCCGGCCAATCCAAACCTGGGGTGAGAGTTGATCCCAGGCCCGGCATTGCCGGCGATAGTGCATCAGAGAAAGGTGCTGGCCTAACAAACAAGGACCCAGCGCCCACCATGTGGTCCAAGGCACGCGTCCGTCCGTCTTTCGAAAAATTGCCGATCCCCAGCCGATGTACGCTGCCGCCGTGATTGCGAGAGCTGTCAGCGGCCAAATCAGTAACGCGCCCCACTGCCACCATAAAAAAACAAAGCCAGCGACGATGAGTGCGCTGATCACATAATACGCTCCGAGTCGACGGTTCGCGGTCACCGGAAGATGCGGCGCGCGTTCTGGAATGAAATAGAGGCAGTAAGCGCCGAGCGCGAACCCGGCGACAACGTCCATGACGTGGTGCTGATAGGTCAGGACCGCGGAAAACCCGATCAAGACAAACCAAATATTCGAAGCGCTCCGCAGGATCCCGCGAGTGTGTCGCGCATAAATTTCCGCGAGAATGGTCCGCAGCGCGATGTGGAGCGAGGGAAGCAGATTGTAAGGCTGATCCATCCCGCGGAACCAATCGAAGAACGCGCCGAGCCATCCGCTGGGGTGTGGCCGCGCGAACGCAAAACGGAGCGGAAAAAGAAGAAAGCAAATCCCTGCGATAAGGATCGCGGCGACAATGCGTTTCGAAAACGTCGCAAGCTCACGGTCGCTGCGGCAAAGAAATGGCGCTGCGACAAAGAACAAGTCGATCGACATGTAAGGAACAATCATGAGCGGGACGAACGGGATCGAGCGCTCCCACTCGAAGAACAGCGACGGAACATTACCGCGTTGCGCGGTGAACCAATTACACCAGCCGTAAACGACGAGGAAGAGGACCGAGAGTCCTACCGAGGCGGCGAGAGCGTTTAAGG
Source organism: Chthoniobacterales bacterium (assembly GCA_003244145.1). Classification (GTDB taxonomy): domain Bacteria; phylum Verrucomicrobiota; class Verrucomicrobiia; order Chthoniobacterales; family UBA10450; genus AV80. Next base: position 89,981 of record QHBM01000084.1, on the reverse strand, counting down.
TGGAGCGAGTCCCGCCGCCGCGGGACCGATCAGTGTGCGCCATTGGCGCCATTTCTACTCCCACGCCGCGCCACCGACACCGTGAAGATCCCCCACTCGTCTACTTCCATTGTGCTCTTTTCGAATCCCGCGGTGCGCACGAGCTCATCCATCTCGCCAGTGGTCCGCCGGCGCATGATCCAGGGTTCGCCTTCGCGGTTGCGCAGGACGCGTGCGATGAATTCCACCTGCGGATGCCACGGCTGGTTCGTGTAAACAAGAAAGCCATCCGGCTCGATTGCATCGGCCAATCCGCGCAGCGAGGTCAGCACTTCGGAGTTGGACGGAAACAATTCGAACAAACCCGAGACGATGCCGATGGTCGGCCTCGGCTCGAGCGCCGCGAGCGAATCGCGATCGAAAGCGTTGCCGGATCCGACGGTGACGTTGCTCAAACCCAGGTCGCGAGCGAGGCGAGTCGCCGCGTCCACATTCTCCTGTTTATAATCGCGCAACAACGCCGTCATCGGGATCTCTGGCAGCGCGCGGATTGTCTCGAGAAGATATCGCCCTCCGCCCGCGGCGATATCGACAATCCGCACCGGCCGGCCTTCCGCGTGGGTTTTCTCGATCACGTTTCGCAGCAGCTTTTCCAGATTCTTTTTCCGCTGCCGAATGCCGCGCCAGCCGATGCTGTTCAGGTAACCGTGATCGATGAAACGGCCCAGCGCCGTCGATCCCTGCGCTTTGTTTTCGTAAACGTAATCGAGCGTGAGTCCGGAATCGAAACCGCTCCGCCAACCGAGATCGATCCCCTTGCTCAAGCGTCCGCCAGTTTTCATTCCGGCGCGGACGATGGCGAACTGCGGACCGCCGCGCAGCTTCAGGCGTTCGTATTCCTCCCAGGTGTAACCAAATTGATCGGCCTTCAGGAGCGACGGTGTCGCGGGCGCTTCCGCGAAACGTTCCAGGATAAATTCTCGCGCGCGCTCGATCACCTGCGCTCGTTCCTTTTCGTGAAAGATCGCGTGATAAGCCGCGGGGAAAACGTGCATCCGCTTCACGGGAGAGGAGAGAGCGTTGAAGAATTCGCGCTGCGCCTTCACGCTCACCACCCAATCGCGGCCGGCGGCAAGCATCAGCGTCGGCACGTTGATCGCGCCGGCATCCGCGAGCAGGCGCGTTCCGGCGTCGTGCAGATCGATCAGAACGTTGACGGCGATCTGCCGGAAGATGAGCGGATCAGCGTCGTAACGGGCGGCCTGCACGGGATCGTGCGTTAGCATTTTTGCTTTCACGTAGCTCTTCACGAAACTAGGCCCGAGAAATTTTGGTTTCAGCCGGAGAGACGGGATGGCGAGCGGAACATAGAGCCGGACGCGAAATGCGGGCGTGGCCAGAATCATCGCGCGAATCGGCGGCGCGTAATCATGCACCCAGGCCGCTACCGAAACCGCGCCGACGCTGTGCGCCAGTACGATCATGTTTTCCAACGCGTAACCGTGGCGTTCACCGATGTGGCGAACGAAGGCGTCTACGTCCTTCACCATCGCTCCAAAGTTTTCCGCCGAACCGCGCTCGCCGTCCGAGTGGCCGTGACCGCGCGCATCCCAGGCGAAAACCGCCACGTCGGGCATCGCGAGAGCCTCGACGACCTCCGACCAGCGACCGGAATGTTCGTGGCCGCGATGGAAGAGCAGCAGCGCCTTCTTCGTCGCTTCGGCCGGGATCCAGGCGCGGTAAAAAATCTTCGCGCCGTCCCAACTCGCCATCGTTTCTTCAGCGGCTTGCATACGGGGCCGCCAACTCTTGCACCGCATCGCGAAGTTGCGCGGCGATCGCAGCGCTCGCGTTTTTTTCTGGCGGCACTTCCGAATAATTGCGCGCCGCGCCGATGATCAGGCGGATCTTCCGAGGCCGCGGCAAGCGCCGACCCTTGGGCCACGCCCGAAACGCGCCGTCGAGATAACAAGGCAGAACGGGAATGTCGCGCCCCGCCACGAGCGCGCCGATGCCGGACTTGAATTCCTGGAGATCGCCGGTGGTCGAGCGGGTCCCTTCAGGAAAAATGATGAGAACATTGCCGGCGTTCGCGAGGAGTTCACCGCAAATCGCGAGGCTCTGGCGCACATTCGTCTGGCGCGCGAAGGGCAACGCGTTTACCACCACCGTCGCGATCCAGGTCCGCGGGACGCTCTTGAAGAAATAGTCCGCCGCGGCGGCCGGGAAAGCCCGATGCAGTCTCCGAAGCGGCAAGGCGGAAAGAAGACAGACAGCATCAAGATGACTGGAATGGTTGGCGACGAGGACGAAGGAACGATTGCTCCGCAAATGTTCTTCTCCGACGATCTCAAACCGGCAGTAGCCGCGGAGCAGCGCGCGAATGACCAGGGCCACGAGCGAACGGAGGCCGTAGACGAGCATGTCCGGTTCGCGGGGAAAATTCCGCAGCCGCTCGATCAGCGTTTGATCGAGATCGTGGGCCGGTTCGTATTGCCATTTCTTCATCGCAGTTCGTGGTAGTAACCGGCCATGTGCATGAAGAGCGGCGCAACATAAATCAAACTATCGATCCGATCGAGGATGCCGCCGTGCCCGGGAATCAAACCTCCCATATCCTTCGTCCCGATGTCACGCTTGATCACGCTGATCGAGAGATCGCCGAGTTGTCCGCCGATGCCGATGATCAATCCAGTCAGAATCAATTGCCAGGGACCGAACTCGGGAAACGAGAAACGCAGCAGCCACGGTAACATCATGGAAATGACGAGCGCGCCCAGCGCACCTTCCCAGGTTTTTTTGGGACTGATCTCGCTCCGCAGCGGATGCCGGCCAAAAATTCGACCGAAGGTAAACGCCGCGACGTCGTTCAACTCGGTCGCGAAAATAACGTAGAGGAGGTAGCCGTAGGCGTTGACTGAGTTCGCGACGAAACCGAGATGGCCGAACATCCAGCCGATGTAAATGAAGCCGACAATGCCTAACGACATGCGCTGGAGTTCGCCGCGCGCGCGGTTGCGCAGGATCGGCACGAGCAGGATGAGCGCAATCGCGAAGACCGGCACAGCCACGAAAAACCCGTACCAGCCCGGGCCCGGTTCTTCGCCGCGGGGATGCGGCATCAACGAGGCGATGCCGACCGTGACGATGCCGGCATAAACGGCGCCGACCGTCCACCAGTCGCGATACAAACCGGAAGCGCGCGCGAATTCTTTGAAACTGAAAATGGCAAGGAGAGTGACACCTATGATCGTCGGGGCGCGGCCCGCAAAGAGGACGGCCATGCCGATGGGCGCCAGCACCAGCCACGACCGATAAGTGCTCCAGATCGCGCCGAGTTGTTTCTTGAAGCCCCATTGCAGGATCGCCAGCACGATTCCCCCCGCGACCAGCGAAAAGAAAATGATGCGCAGGTAGGCGAGGAAGATCGGATCGTGAAGGGCGTGGTGCGGCGACATTAAGGAGCGGCCGACTTCGCTCGCAACGCGGCCATGATCCGTTTCAAACGGATGGCGATCGTCTGCAAGCAGCCTGCCACGACAGTAAGGCAGGCCCAGTCGAAAATGGTCAAGCTCGCGAATCGAATCGATCCGTTGTTCCAACAGATGGCGCCGAAAGTAATCCAAGCGGCGAGATGCACCGTCACCATCCGCCACGGCTTCGCCATCACGCCGCTGAATTCGCGTTGGACGCCGACGGCTTGCCCGAACATTCCCACGTAGGCAGTGAGAAGCGCAAAGATGGCCGCCCAATAGCCAATGATCGGATTCATCCACCCGCTGTGCGCGACGCCGGCAAAGATTAGCACGTCTGAAACGCGGTCCGGCAGATCATTCAGGATTTCTCCGCGCCAACTTCCTTTCCCTGCGGCGAGGGCGACCATGCCGTCGAGCATGTTGAACCACAGCCTCAGGTAGGAAAACGCCGGCGCGAACAAAAGGAAGCTAGGACGTCTTCCGGATTTCCAAAAAAGGATCGCGGCGATCGCGGCGGCGACGATGGATAGATAAGAGATCGCGTCAGGATGAATTCGATAGCGAACGCAAAGCCGGGTGGCGCCTTGTGCCGTCAGACGAAAGACATCCGCGATGGGACGACGTGAAGTGGGTTTGTACTCAGACATCTTTAGAAGCAGACCCTAACTCGCCCTTAAACAACTCCAAGGGATTGAGGCGATTGACATTGCGCGAGGGTTGTGAATAAGATGGCGGCACTATGCGTGCGATTTGGAAAGGTAGCATCAGCTTTGGCTTGGTTTACATACCGATAGCCGTTTATCCGGCGACCCGCGAAGAGAAGCTTAGTTTCCGTCAGCTTCGGGCGACGGATCTCAGCCCGATTAAGTACAAGAAGGTCGCCGAAGCCGATTCAAAAGAGGTCGCCGCCGATCAGATCGTAAAGGGCTTCGAGTACGAGCGCGGGCAATTCGTGGTCATGAAGGACGAGGACTTCGCCAAGGTGCGGATCGAATCGACGCACTCTATCGACATCACCGATTTCGTCGATCTTGGTCAGGTGGACCCGAAGTTTTTTTATAAGCCTTACTTTCTCGAGCCGCAAAAAGGCGGTGAGAAGGCGTATGCGCTTTTGCACAAAGCGCTCAGTGGCACTGGAAAAATCGGCATCGCCAAGGTCGTTATCAGCAATCGCGAACATCTGGCTTCCGTTAAGCCCGATGGGTTGTTCCTGATCCTGGAGTTAATGCATTTCGCCTCCGAGATTCTAACTCCGGAGGAATTGAAGCAGGCACCGACTAGCGCACTCACGGAAAAGGAATTGAAGATGGCGCAGTCGCTCATCGAGAGCATGTCGGTGGCGTGGGAACCGGAAAAGTATCGCGACGAATATCGAAACGCGGTGATGGAGTTGATCGAGCAGAAAGCGCAGCACAAGGAGATCAAGGACAAGCCGGTCACGGCGGTGCGGACGACCAACGTGGTGGACCTCGTGAAGGTGCTTCAGGAAAGCCTGAACCGGAATCAATCGCTCAAGCCAAAGCGCAACGGGGCCAGGTCCTCCAGCCGTTCCACCTCGACGTTGGTGAAACAGAAGCGGCGCGCCGCTGCCTAGGCCGCGGGTTTTTGGAGGATTTCGAGAAGCTGAGTAGCCAGCTTCGGACCCTTCCCGCTTTCTTCGTGCTTGAGATAAACGAAGGCATCGGCCCAGACGTTCTTCCTGGCTTCGATGGTTTCCGCCCAGCGGGTCATGTCTTCACTTTGGTAATCCTCGCGCCGTAAACGCAGGTAGCCATAGTCGGCCGTCGCCACTATTGGCGTGCTCAACTTCTCGCTGTCGGCGAGGCACATCGCGATGTTCTTCTGTTTAAGCAATGAGTAGATTTCCTCGTCGAACCAGGAGGGATGACGGAACTCGAACGCGGCGCGCAGGCCGGCGGGAATGTCGTTCAAAAAAGAAGCGAGAAGAGCCGCGTCTTTCTTGAACGCTGGCGGCAATTGAAACAAGACCGGGCCAAGCTTCGTCTCCAAGTCTGCGATGACCTGGCAGAAGTAACGCATGGTGTCCCCGCAATCGCGCAGCTTCGAGAAGTGAGTGATTTTTTGGGGCGCTTTCAAGCTGAACTTGAAGCGTTCCGGAGTAGCGTCCCACCAATTCTGAATTGTTTTCGCGCTGGGGATTCTTCGGAAGGTGTAATTCACTTCCGTCGTCGCGAAACGCTCAGCGTAAAACGGCAGCATTTTTGTCGTCGATAAATCTTCCGGGTAGAAGGTTCCCTTCCACTCCGCGTACTGAAAACCGGATGTTCCTACCCAAAGATTCATGAGACTAACTGGGCGTTTTATCCTCTGCCCGTCAACACGCAATCGCATTCGGCAAGCAAGCGTCTCGCACGGTCACGCCGTCGTTTAAGCGTGACAATGAATCGCAGCCGTCCAGCATTGCTCCAATGATCACCAAAAACATCGGCATGCTCGTGCTTGCCATCTACCTCATCATCGTCGGCATCATCGGCATCTTCGGCGTTAGTCTCGGCGCCGCCAGCATCCTGCTTCCAATCCTGGCGCTCGTTGCCGGGATTCTGATCTTGATCGGGAAGTAACTTACCTGGTCCGCCCAAAGGACCGCCAGGCGAAGACGGCAGCGATCGTCACCGTGATGACGAGACCAAAGCCAAACTCGTCGATGATGTATTTCGTCGGGCCGGTCTCGCGCGTTAGCGGGGTGAAGATGGACTGAATAAACAAATTGTGGCTGCCGTGAAGGATCGCAGCCGGCCAAAGACTGCGTGAACGCAGGGTCAGCCAGGCAAGGATGAAGCTGTCTGCTACCACCATCAGCGTGAAACACGTAAGCCCATACCAGGCCGGAGTGCCGGCGTTGTAGTCGGCAAAAAGAAGGACAGGAAAATGGTAGGCGGCCCACATCAAGCCGCTGATGATCGCGACTCCGGGAAAGCCGACAACCTTGGCTAACTCAGGCACCAGGAAACCTCGCCAGCCTATCTCCTCGCCCAAAGATCGAGAGGTTTTCCCGACAAGTCCCACGGTGGCCGTGAGCAAAACGAAAAGCGCCAGCGTTAGTCCGGCGGGAAAACCCGTCCAGCCAAATTGCGCGGCGATCCGCTGGACGAAAGTTGCGTCGGCGAAGCCGCCCAGCCCACCGAACCAAACCACCAGATAAACCGGAAGCGCGTAAGCGACCGGGATAAGGTAAGCGAGCCACGCGTAACGGGCCGGTCCGAAACTCCACGGCAGATCGCGCACGCTCTCGCCAAAGAATGCCTTGGTCGCAAATGCCGCCAGGGCCGGGCTCCACATCGCGCCAGTCACATAGAGCAGGTCCCCCGCCCCCATTTTCCCGGCGTGCAGGACCAAAGCGTTAAACACATTGCTGAAGAGAAGAGTAAGGACGTAGAAGAGCGCGATCTTCTTCCAAACCGTTGCGGCCGGCTCCGTCGCCGAGGGTTTCATCAATCAGCCGCGCAGCGCCTGAGTGAAGCGGATCAACTCCGCGGCGACTTCGTTGATTCGCTGGGCGATTTTGTCGTCCTTCAAATCGTCACCCTCGAAAGCGCCCCCGGTCGCATAAACAAATCGTGGAATAATCACCGAGCGAAAGTCGAGCATCAGGCTGTTGGCGAAGGCCATGACGGACATGTAACTGTTCATGCCGCCGGCCGCGCAAAGAAATCCGACGACCTTGTCTTCCCACGAGGTGCCTGTGAGCTCGACCATGTTCTTGGTCGCTGCGCTTACATCGTAGTTGTAAACGGGGGTGGCGATCAGAATCCCGTCCGCCGCTTCCACAGCCTTGTTCAATTGCTGCGCCGCCGGTTGCGTATAGCAGGTGTCCGCATCGCACAAAGGCAAGCCTAGCTCGCTGATGTCGAGAAATTCACAGGGCACCTTCGCCTTCTGAAGGTAATCGAAAGCAATGCGCCCCATTCTTCGGCTATTGCTATCCGGATTGCCGCTCGTGCTGACGACAAGGTATTTCACCGGGCTAGGATTTCCTTTGTCGGCCCGACGAACAAGAACTTTCGTTGCCTTCGGCTCGATCGAGAACGTAGGATGGAGAAACTTCGGCATGAAACAAAATCGCTTTTTCTTTCTGGCAGCGTTCGTCCTTTTCTTCATCTTCTCCGCACTTATGCGTGCCGAGCCCACACCCGCCGACCGTGTCACTGAAATCCAAACCGCGCTGCGAGCCGCGAAGCTTGACGGCTGGCTCTTCTACGATTTCCGCGGAAGCGACCCGCTGGCGCCGCGTATTCTGAGATTAGGCGAGCATGCTTCGGGGTCGCGTCGCTGGTTTTACTACATCCCGGCGTCGGGTGAGCCGACGAAAATTGTGCACTCGATCGAGCGAGCCAAACTCGATGCGCTTCCTGGAACCCGCGTCATTTATCGCGGCTGGGAAGAGTTGCGTGCGCGTATTGCCGGCACCCTGGCCGGACCCGTCGAGTCCAAGCCGCGCCATGAAACCTCGAAGCGCATCGCGATGCAGTATTCGCCCATGAATGACGTCCCCTACATGTCGCGCGTCGATGCCGGAACGATCGAGCTGATTCGCTCCTTCGGCGTAGAAGTAGTGACCAGCGCCGAACTCGTGCAGCAATTCGAAGCGGTCTGGACCCCGGCGCAGAAACAGTCTCACATCGAGGCCTCCGATAAATTGCATCGCATCATTTTGGAAGCGTTCGCGGAGATCGGGAAACGGATCCGCGCCGATCAACCAACGAGCGATTACGACATCCAGCAATTCATCGCGCGCCGCCTGGAGGAAGAAGGCATGGGGCGGGAGAACGGCATCGTCGCCGTCAATGCCAACACGGCTAATCCCCACTACGCGCCTACCGCCGAAGTAACCTTGCCGATCAAGCGGGGCGACTTCGTGCTCCTCGACATTGTCGGAAAACTGAAGAAGCCGGGCGCGGTCTATACCGACCAGACCTGGACCGGCTACGTAGGTGAAAATGTGCCGGAGGAATTCGTTCGGATCTTCAACATTGTCCGCGAAGCACGCGATGCGGCGATCGCGTTCGTTCGCACCAATGTGCGCGCCGGCAAAAGCATTCGTGGCGCGGAAGTGGACGATGTCTCGCGCGGCGTGATCAAACGGGCCGGCTACGGCGAGCAGTTTACGCATCGCACTGGGCATTCCATCGGGGAAGAAGTGCACGGCAACGGGGTTAACATCGATAACTTCGAGACGCGCGATTCGCGTCGCATCACGACCGGCGTTTGTTTCTCGATCGAGCCGGGCATCTATCTCGAAGCCAAATTCGGTGTGCGGTCGGAGATCGATCTTTACGTCGGCGAGAAAGACATCGAAATCTACGGCCAACCGATCCAAACCGAGATCGTCCCGATTTTGAAAACGCCGTAGTCGCCGGTTAAGCCGCGCTTTACAATTCGAAGCCGCCTTTCTAAAATCGCCGCCCGATGAACCCCGGCAGATTTCGGCGAGGAATCGTGCTTCTCGTCGCATCGCTGATTGCGGTGACCGCGATGCACCACTGTTTTGGCGAGCAGAAGAATGCGGCTGGGGTCGACTTTGATGTCGAAGCTTTCTTCGGCTCGGTCCTGGTGGCCACGTTCCAGACCTCCGATCCTGCAAACATGAAACGTTTTCTGGGCGCGTACCTCTCCCTGACCCATCCGGAAGGTGGCGATGATGCGCAGAAGTTATTCGAGTCCGCCTGGCAACGTCAGGAAGAGAAAATTACGAAGGCGATGGCGGCCGTCCGGAGCAAACCATCTCGTTGACAGATCGACCGCAATCCTCGTATCCCTCGCTCATGCGAACGACCCTCTGGCGCTTTCTCCTCGGAGCGGTTTCTTGCTCTCTCCTCGCGACTGCTGCTTTTGGACAGCAAAAAATCCGCGTCGTGACCAAGCCCGTTCCGCCGTTTTCCTTCACGGACAACGGAAGACAGGTTGGATTCAGCATCGATCTGTGGGAAGCGGTGGCCAAGGAAGCCGGCTTCCAATTCGAGATGCGTAACGTCGAGACCGTTCCGCAAATGCTCGATGTCCTAAAAAAGAAGGAAGCAGATGTGGCGATCGCCGCCATAAGCATCACGGCGGAGCGTCACGGCTTCATGGATTTCTCCCAGCCTTATTACGACTCCGGCTTGCAGATTCTTGTGGCGACGAATGCGGCCCGGAGCGGAAACGTGGCCAGTAACCTGACGCGCCAGTTCTTTAACTGGAGTAGCTTCAAGGTCATCGGGCTAGTCTTCCTGGTCATGTTCCTGGTTTCTCATTTTGTCTGGTGGTTCGAGCGCCGCAAAAATGCCGAGATGTATCCGGAGGCGTACGCGCCAGGCGTCTGGGAATCTTTCTGGTGGACGATCAGCATGCTTTGCACGGGCGGTTGCGAAGCCAAAGGTCCCATGGGCGTTCCCGCGCGACTCGTCGCCATCCTTTGGATGGTTCCAGCATAGTCCTGATCGCTTACTTCACGGCCGCAGTTACCACCGAGATGACAGTCAAGAGTCTTACGGGCGATATCAGCGGGCCCGCGGACCTGCCCGGCCTCAAGGTAGGCACGGTGGCCGGGAGCACTGCTGAGAAACCTGGCTTAGGAACAACCAGGCAAAAGTCTACCCCTACCCCGATGTGGCGAGCGCGGCGGCCGCCCTTAACCCAGGCGAATTGAAAGCGGTCGTCTATGACGCGCCGGTATTGCGTTATTACCTGACCAGGAACTCCGGGACGCGCTTCCGGCTGGTGGGCCAGGTGTTCGAGAAGCAGCTCTACGGGATTGGTCTTCAACAGGAGAGTCCGTTCCGTCTTGCCATAAACCGGGCGCTGCTCGCCCTGAACGAACGCGGGTTCATGACGCAGCTAGAGAAGAAATGGTTCGGCTCTACTCCGGAATTGTAACGCTTGCGAAGGAGACCTACTCGAATGAAAGCTACTGAGTAGGCAAACCGGAATTCGTTTGCCCGCTGCCTGGCCTGCCGTAATCTACGCTCGACATGAAATTATTTATCGCATCGATTTGTTCTCTCGGATTGCTGGCTTTCGCCGCTCACGCTGAAAACAAGCCAACCGGGAACGAGGCCAAGCCACAATATGGCGCGTGGGGCTTTGATACCGCCGGGGCTGATCCCGCCACGAAACCGGGCGACGATTTCTTTCGCTACGCGAACGGCGTTTGGCTCGACCGGGTCCAGATTCCCGCGGACAAACCTGCTTACAGCTTGCGGCTGGCGATGACGGATACGACCGAGCAACGGCTGCACGACCTGATAGACGAAGCCGCCAGGAAAGCCGAACCGAAGCCTGCCACGATGGCGGGAAAGGTAGGCGCTTTCTACAAGTCGTTCATGGATGAGGCGCGCATTGAAACGGCGGGCGCGTCGCCCTTAAAGGAACAGTTAGCGAAGGTTCGTTCCGCCGCGACGCGAGAAGCTCTCGCCGCCATGATGGGCCGGCAGAACGCGGATTTCGAAGGAGGCATCTTCGGGATATTCATCGACGTTGATGCCAAGGAGCCGAAGAAATACGCCGTTTACCTTGGCCAGGCCGGACTGGGACTTCCGGATCGCGATTACTTTCTGAAGCCGGACTTCGCAGCGCAGAAAGGGAAGTATCAAACTTATATCGCGCAACTGCTGCGACTGATGGATTGGCCGGAGGCGGATAAGCGCGCGGGCGAGATCGTCGATTTTGAAACAAAGATCGCCGAAGCAAGTTGGTCCAAGACTGAGCAGCGCGATCCGAACAAGACTTACAATCCGATGACGGTAGTGGAACTGGAGAAGCTGGCGCCGAACTTTGCCTGGCGCCAATTTCTGGAACAGGCGGGACTCGGCAAGGTGGACCACGTGATCGTAGGCGAGAAGTCAGCCTTTCCAAAGATCGCCTCTGTCTATGAGCAGACGCCGGTGGAAACATTGCAAGCCTGGCAGGCTTTTAACATCGCCGACCATGCCGCTCCCTACCTGTCGAATGGATTTAACGATGCGTTCTTCGATCTGCGCAAGAAGACGCTTTCAGGACAAGCGGAAGAGCAAGTCCGGTGGAAGCGCGGCGTGCACGCGGTCGCGGGCGGAGATTATGGGGCGGGAGATCGTTACGACCGTTTCGGGAATCTGGGTTGGGCGGTAGGTGAGCTTTACAGCGCGAAGTATTTTCCGCCGCAAGCCAAGGTCAAGATCGAAGAACTGGTGGCAAACCTGAAGGTGGCAATGCATGAGCGCATCAAAGGTCTGGATTGGATGGGCGAAGCAACCAAGGTCCAGGCGCTCAAGAAACTCGATACCTATAACATCAAGGTCGGTTATCCGGATAAGAAGCACGATTATTCAAAAGTCGAGATTCGCGATGACGATCTCATCGGCAACGTGCGCCGAGCGGGAGAGGCGGACTGGGCCTTCTATGTCCGGCGGCTGCCCGGCCCAGTCGATATGGCGGACTGGGGCATGACGCCGCAAACAAACGATGCCTACAACGGTTCGCTGCGCGACATCGTCTTCCCGGCCGGCATCCTCCAACCACCCATGTTCGATGCTAACGCTGATCCCGCGATTAACTACGGCGCTATTGGCGCTGTCATCGGTCACGAACTAACCCATGGGTTCGACGATCAGGGGCGAAAGTTCGACGCGGAAGGTAAGTTGAACGACTGGTGGACGGCGGAAGACGCGAAGACGTTCGAAGCGCGCGCGGCGGTTTTGGGAGCGCAGTATGCGAAGTTTGAGCCATTGCCCGGCGCAAAGGTAAACGGCGAGCTAACCATGGGAGAGAACATCGCGGACCTCGGCGGCGTAACAATCGCGCTCGATGCATACCGCGCGTCACTCAAAGGCAAGCCCTCGCCAGTGATAGACGGACTCACCGGCGAGCAACGCGTCCTTTTGGGCTGGGCGCAAGCCTGGCGCGGCAAGCTACGCGATGATGCGATTCGCCGGCAGGTGGTGAGCGATCCGCATTCGCCCCGCCAGTATCGAGTGAATGGCGTGGTCAGGAACGTCGATGCCTGGTATGAGGCATTCAAGGTCAAGCCGGAGGAGAAGCTCTTCGTCGATCCGAAAGACCGGGTGAGGATTTGGTGATTGGGCAGCCGAGTCTGGTGGAAAGATGAGCTCTTAAGTTTTCCAGCCTCAAAGTGTCTAACTCGTAGTTTTAAAGGACTACGTTATGACTGGAGCTCTACTTTACCAACCGCGGCAACGCTGGCGAATCGGATTTGCTTTTGGCGCGGCGGCGCTGCTTCATTTTGCGGCAGTGGCGTTGGCTAGTATCCATCAGCAGGAAAAGGTGGACGGGCCGCTAATAGGAGCGAGTGAATTTCCTGTGGTTGAAGTGGAGGACATTCCTTCCCACGACGAGCCGCCCTTGCCCGAGGTAACCGCGCCAACGCCCATCCCGGAATGGGCGACTGACTCTTCGTTTCCAGACGAGAGGCCGACTCCCCCTCCCGTGCACCGGCAAGAGAAGCGGCCAACCGCGCCATTCTTCAGGAAAACAGGGACTAATATTCCCGGCTCGCTTAGCTCAGCTTCAGCCACAGTGCTCGCGCTTAGCGCGCCTCGGCCTGCATATCCGTATGAGGCAAGGCGGCAGAAAATTACTGGTGATGGAATTGTGACGCTAAACGTGGATCCGTCCACTGGCAGAGTCGTGGAGGTCGCCATGTGGAAGAGCACCGGCAACGCTTTCCTGGACAACGCTGCGCTGACAGGCTTTCGCCGATGGCGGTTCAGACCGGGCACGGTCTCCACGCTCAAATGCCCTATTACGTTTACGCTCGCGGGCGCGTCGTATTGAAGTAAATCCGGTCAAACTAGCGCCGGACTTCCTGAAGTTGCGACTGTGCTTCGCGAAGCTCCGAGGTGCGGTCGCGCACGGCGTCTTCATAAGCGGCGCGCTGGGTATCGAGTTGCAAATAGAGACGGCGCGTTTCGAGCAGGTTCGCCATGCGGAGAAGGACTTCGATTTGATCGAACGGCTTGAGCAAGAAATCGGTCGCGCCGGCGCGCAGCGCGCGAAGCTTTGTTCCTTCATTTACGTCGGCGGTCAGGACGATAACCGGCAGGAACGTGTCGCCGCCCGTGGCTCGCACGGATTCCAGAACGGTGAAACCATCGACGTGCGGCATCATCAAATCGAGCAGGATCAAATCCGGGCCAAAACTGTCGCAAGCCTCCCGAGCCTGGCGGGAATCGGTGATCGATTTGACCCGCGTATAGCCGCTGCTCGAGACCATGTCTTCGAGCAACGCCACGTTGGCCGGTTCGTCGTCGATGATCAGGATCTTCATCCTGGAATAGAGCGAGACGTCCGGAAGCCATCCATTCGCCTGGTTTGTTTCGGATGAAATGGTCAGGGATTGCACAGAAGTTTAAGCCGGAGAGCGCCTTCTCTTTAGCAGACCGCATTCCATCTTCCTCCGGTGAGCGGCGAAAGTTAGGACGCGGTCTCGCCGCCGCCCTCAATCCAGCTGCGTAAAGGAGAATCCGCCGGCGGCAGGCGAGTACGACCTCCCCTCTACCGCGCTTTCAAGATAAGCGGGGCAAACCTGGCCTTCCTTTAGAGCGGGGACCTCACTGGGACCGGCCATTGGCTGAGAGTAATTATGCTGCAGGTAACGGATTTCAATCACCGCGCCTGGCATTAACCTCGTCGACGTGCGCTCCACTTTTTCCACCTCTGCGATAACCTTGAAAGCGATGCTTTTCCCATCCGCCTCGGCGGTCTCAGTCCTCACCACTGAGCGGACTTTGATGACCAGCGATTCCGGCGCCTTAATCTGCCGCTCTTTGTAGACCCAGGGCGGAAGCTCGCCGACTGCCGTGCCGATCAGAGTGACGGCGCTGATCCCCAGAGTCACTCGATACCGCCATGCTCTTGCCATTCGCGTCCAGCAAACCACAGGCGGCTTTCGAAGGCGAGCCCGAATTCAAACAAGGAGGAAACTTGACCGAGACCGAATGAATGTAACAGTCGTTACATGTCCGCTCGTGACGAACTCCTCCGAAAGTGTCTTGATTACTTTCTCAAGCATGGTGTCGCCAATCTCTCCCTTCGCCCCCTCGCCGCGGCGGCCGGAACGAGCGCCCGGATGCTCATCCATCATTTCGGATCGAAGGAAGGGTTGATCGCCGCCGTCATGGATCAGGTCCGCGCGCGCCTCCAGTCGTCGTTCGAGCCTTTAATCACGGATGCCAGTAAAAGGAAGCCGGGCGAAATCATGCTCGGTTTCTGGAAGGTGGTAACGAGCAGAAAGTATCGCCCCTATCTTCGGCTCCTTTTCGAAGTGCAAATCCTGGCGCTCCAAAATCCGCGCCGCTATCAGCGTTACCTGATCGATACCTCGGCCACCTGGCTCCGCCTGATCCGGCGCGCTCTTCCTCGGGACAAGAGCAATGCCGTCATGGCTACTCTCTGCCTGGCCGTGGTCGATGGGTTAACCCTCGAATACCTGGCTACCGGCAACCTGAGCCGGACGTCGAAGGCCATCGACATTTTTCTCACGCTCCTGAGGAAGCAAAAATGAACGAACCAGCCCAATCCAGTCTTGCGCCGAAAGCTTTTCACGGTTTTGGAGATCCGACTCCGGAGCCGCTTGCGTCGCGCCTTCATACGTTCCGTTTTCTCCTAATCGTTGGAGGAATCGCGCTGGCGGGTCTGCTCAATGGACGGCAGGCTGCCACTTCCTCCGCCGGATCGCATCTGCCGCTTTATCTGACAATCGTGGGTCTCCAATTGCTTTTCGTTTGGTTCGTCCGGCTTGGAATTCGCGCCCGCGGCATCCAGTTGCTCGACCTCATCGGCAGACGCTGGCGATTTCCATTGGATGGACTCAGGGATACCGCGCTGGCGGTCTTCTTCGTGGTTTTATTGCGCGGTTGCTTCGGTCTCCTCCAACATCTGCTCGGACAATCATCGGCCAACGCGGCTTTCCTTCTCCCGAACGGCCCCTTGGAATCAGCTCTCTGGGTGGCAGTGTCGATCGTCGCCGGCGTCGGCGAGGAGATTGTTTATCGCGGCTATCTGCAACGGCAACTCTGGGCGCTCTGTGGTAGCCTCCCTTTGGCGATCCTCTTGCAGGCCCTGATCTTTGGGATCGGTCACGCCTACCAGGGGTGGCGGCCAGCGCTCATCACCGCGATTTACGGACTTGCCTTCGGACTTCTCGCGGCCTGGCGCAAAAGCATCGTCCCCGGCGCCATTGCCCATACCTGCGTCGACGTGATCGGCGGTCTTTTCCCACGCTGACGAATTGCCTGGACGCTCGACGCGATGAATTGCCGGGTGTTAGCCTGCGCGCCTGATGAGAACCGGCCTGCATCAACGCCTCTCCCTCCCACTTCTTCTTGGTTATTTCGCGATCGCGACGCTGGCACCTGGGGCTGAACCCGAGAAGCTCGGAGACCTACGCGGTGTAGAGCAAGCGCATTTCAATCAAGATGGCTCGCGCGTAGTGGTCCGGCTAAGGGGCGGACAAACGACGCTCTGGGATGCGGCGGCAGGCACACTGGTTCCAGGCGACCTTGGATCCAACACCATCTCCGAAGCGCTGGTCGTAAGCTCCGATTCAAAATTGGTCTTACTCGGTTTCAAAGACGGGCACTCGCGAGTGTTCGATGCTAACTCTGCCTCCTTTGTGTCCCCGGTCCTTGATGCGGGACTGCATGCTCAATTGCGCACGCCGGCTCTCTTCTCGCCGGATGGAACAATGGTGGCGGTCTTTGCGGACAAGGAACTCAAACTCTTCAATGTTCGAAGCGGTGAGCGTATTACAACCATTCCCCTCACCCCCGGCACCAATGACGATGCGCCGGGATCAGCGCTCTTCACTTCCAATGGCGCCGAATGTTTTGTCATGGACGGCGGCGGGAGCGTGACCCGGTACGAAACAAAAAATTGGAAGCCGGCCGGCAAACCGATGCGGCATCCGGCCGCGAAGTTAGCCTACGAATTTTTCTTCAATGCCAGCGACGATGGCAAGTGGGTCGTAACATTCGACGATGCTGGCGAGAACGGCCCGGAAGGCAACCTCCAGGTTTGGGATGCTGTCGCGAGCAAGCAGGTGGGTAAACCACTCGTAGCGGTCAACGGATTCGAGGGCCGATTTTTCGGGACAAATCGCATCGTGATTATGCCAGCGCGCGGCCAGGCCAATGTGCGCGAGCTGCCATCGATGAAAATCCTCTATGCCCTCCGGCCTCACGACGAGCTCGACGGCCCAAAGGTCGATCTTTCTCCGGATAACAAATGGCTCATCACCTGGGGGCCGGACAAGCGGCTCGACTTGTTCGATGCCGCTACGGGCAAGCTGGCCAATAATTACCTGAGCTCGGCAGCAGTGGGTAAGGTCGTGATGTCGCCGGGTTCTTCTGCCTGCTATGTCCTTTTCGATAACAGCGCTTTTCTTGTGGAAGGTCACTATGACAACTACGTGGTGAAGCTCAGCTTTCCGGATTTGAAAGTCGCGGGATTGATTCGGGTGCTCGATTACGTGGCGAATGTGGCGCTCTCCCCGGATGGCCGCAGGCTCCTGATCCATCAGGGAAAGACAGACCAGGAACGTTTGCTATTTTTCGACGCCGCCACCTTGAAACCGATCGAATCGGCCAAGCCGTAAGACCGTTGCCGCCGCAAAATTCGAGTACGGAGAGGAACAGTGGCATGCACGGGGTCTGATCTTCACTTTCC
>QHBM01000084.1:0-72822 GCA_003244145.1 Chthoniobacterales bacterium | reverse complement strand
GGAAAGTGAAGATCAGACCCCGTATTCCCCTTTTGGGCAACACGCCCTGAAGATCAGACCCCGTACTCCCGGGCCGCCCCGTACTCCCGGGCCGTACTCTTCGGGCCTTGCCTCCATGAGCCGCAAAGGTAACTGCTACGACAACGCCTTCATCGAATCATTCTGGAGCAGCCTCAAATACGAAGTCGTCTACCACCAGCGCTTCGCCACCTTCGAGCAAGCTCGTGCCGCCATCTTCAACTACATCGAAACTTTCTATAACCGCACCAGACTCCACTCCAGTCTTGCCTATCGCAGTCCCATCACCTTTGAATCCCAACTAAACCAACACAATTGATCCCTAATTCACTGTCCGAAAAATCGATGCAAGCCCACTTCGACCCCTAACGCTCTACACCTTCCCGCGCCGCAATTCATCAAGCAGCGACTCAATATGTTTTCTCTGCGACTTGTCGTAGGAAGGTTCTTTATTCCGGATATCTGTGTCGTCGACGAAATGTGCTAATCGATGCCACAATTCCTTGATCAGTGAATTGCTTTCAGAAACAATATCGGGCCACTGCGAAAGCACACTTTCCGCTGTGATTCGTTCCTGAAGGAATTTCTCCACTAAGGCGGTAACCGTTTGAATACGATTAGATGTGGCGGACATACACGTCAGCGTACTCAATACCATCCAAAGTCTAACGGAATGTGCACGTTTGTTCGACCAAAATTCAGATGAAGTCTAGGCCGCCCTTCTGATCCTGGAACTGGGTGATAATCCAACCTTACTAACGGGTAGTTGCCGAAACGCACCTGCCCAAGCCTATTTGATTGAGGTCCATCAAAGTGCAAATTTTCACGTAGGACTTCGGCGCCGATACCATCAAGGATTTCTGGTGCAGCAACCAAGCCGACATAAATCAGCGTTGGCCACTTACCCCTTTCCGTCCAAGCCGCCTCTTCTGGCGTGGCAGGACGCGTGTAGGGGAACGTCAATGATTCGGGCCACCAAGGAACAGCAATATTACCCGAAAAAGCCGGCACGCCGACGCTGCCGTTGCCGGGAGAGCCTATGTTTGAGCTTCCAGACGAGCCCGGAGACCCGGGGCGACTGCCCTGCCCAGTCCCGCTACCGCCATCCCCACGAGTGCCGCTGCCACTACCATGATCCCCGGGAGCATAATCACCATGGCCTAGAGCATGCTCGCCATATGGCCCGATGGCCGGTCCCCCGCCCCCAACACCAATTCCGCCGAGGGACACCGTGCTTCCATCGAAGTAAACCGAAGTGTTATCTCCTCGGCCCAGTGTTCCAGAAGTGCCCGCGTAAATTCCGTCGCCTAACAACGTGTTGTCCCCACCAGAACCATCATTGCCATCCTTATTCTTTTTTGTCCTGGCGTTGTCATCGGCCAATCCGCTTGGATCGCTCCAATTCACCGGATCACCGCCGCAGTAACGGAAGAGATTGGCATCGCCGCCACCGAAACCGATGGGATCGCCCTGGAGAAAGCGGCCCAAAATAGGATGATAGAATCGGTTGCGGTAATCGTAGAGGCCTAGCTCGGGGAAGTATTCGCGGCCGGTGAACATGAAACGGTTCCCGTACCAACTGTAAGGGCGGGGATTCGCGCCATTCCAATCGGTCACGGTCGGCTCACCGAAGGCATCGTAGGTATATTTCTCGATGCCATCCCCATCGATATCGAGCAGGAAAGCCACATTACCATTGCGGTCGAGGTGATAGCGGAGATACCCGAAGTGATTGTCATAACGCAAAAGGATGTCATCCGTTCCGAGGCCATAGATATTCCAGGCCAAAAAATTGCCCTCTACGTCCCACTCCAGGATCGGCTTCCACCCATCATATGCGAACACCCTCGTTTCAGCGTCAATGGTCCGCTTGACGCACCGGCCCAACCCGTCATAGACAAACTGGGCGTCATCCTCTCCGCTATCGACTGACATCACATGCTTGGCCGCATCGTAGCTCGCGCTGAATCCTCCCGTGCCTCCAAGATTGAAATTCTCATCGTAATAAACACCACCACCGGCTACGTTCGTGTACTGGTTCATGCCGTTGGGCGTGTAATTGCTCACATCACCACTGTCGTTCATGCTCGATCGATTTAACGTGTCAGCCGTCATGGTATAGCTCACTGTGCGAGTCGCATTCTGGGGAGTGCCGCTCGAGACCTGGTCCGCGTTGTAGCTTACGCCCGTGAGCTGGCCCGTCGCGTCATACCCGAACCATTCTCCTTTGCTCCCTTGCTCGTCCCGCCATGTGGCGTTAGTCCGCCCTAGATTGTCATACTGGTAATGACTATGTGCAAAGAAAGCGTCGCCGAGCCCGGTCTGCTCCCACAGAGTCGGCCGGTCGAGCTGGTCGTAGCTAGCAATGGTTGAATCGTGCACGCCGAAAAAGAAATCCTGGCGCTTGTTGAGATTACCGCTTGGGTCATAAGTGTAGGTGAACCAGGGCACAGTGCCGGCTGGATAAATGTGCCAAAGCTGGTTCCGCTGGGTGTAATCGTAGGTAATGGTATAGACCTGCACCCCGTTCGTCCACGCAAGCAAATCAATGCGATTGCCATCGTCATCGCGATCGGTTATGACGCGCCGCGTCGGATAACCGGTGAGCGTCTGGTCTTCCCAAATCTTGCGATTGGCATCGTCGTAACCAAAAGCCACCGTGGTTGCGCCCCCGTTGGTCGTAATGCTGGTGAGCCGGCTGGCAGGGTCGTACGACGTGGTAATGTCCTGGCCGACGCCTGTGCCGCCATCCCAGAAGGAATGGTAGGGCCGATTGCGGTTGTCGTAAACGACGTGTTTCACCTGTCCGGCGGGATTGATATATTGGTCGAGATTGCCCCCGATATCGTAGTGCCAGCTTTCATTGCGGCTGACCAGAGTGGCATCGATGGGATAATTGGCGCTCGTCTTGCGGTTCATCAGATCGTAGCCGAAGCCGTACGCCGCGGTTTTGGCGTCGATCATTTGCCACACATTTCCGGCCACATCCCGATCGTAATGGGTGTGCTCGAAGGCGAACCCGTAGGTGTCGATTACTCGGTTCATGGAATCGGATACCACTGTTCGAAATGATTGGTCGGGGCGCGTTTCCCTCGCTAGGTTGTTTGTGGCATCGTATTGCCAGGTGGTAGTCTGGTCATTGAACGGCGCCGGATTAGTGGCGCTTTTCCGGCGGTTGCGCTCATCGTAGGCGAAGGTGGTTATGTTGCCCCGCGGGTCTTGCACGCTGGTCAGGTTGCCTACTTCATCGTAGCCGAACCAAGTCCCGCCATCATCGTCTGCGCTCGCCGCGCCCTTTCGGACCATCTTCCGCCGAAAGTTCACGTCGTAATCGAAATCGATCTTCTTACCCAGAAACGAGGTCACACGGTAAACCGACGAAGTCGTATGCGACAGGCTGCCGCTGCCATTCGGTGGAGCGTAACTCAAGCTTGTGGGGATGTTCAACGGATCGGTCACGCTGGTCACGCGTTTGTAGTCATCGTAGAGATAGTTCGTGCTCTTTCCCCGCTCATCGGTGGAGAATTGGAGGGTGCCGTCGGGATTGTAACTCTTTTCAATGGTGTGCCGTTGCCCATCAACCGGGTCCGGCGGCAACGTCACCAGTCTGAGCTGGCCCCGCATATTGTAATCGAAGTTCGTGGTATTGCCTCGCGCATCCGTGACCAAGGAAACTCGGCCGCGGATGTCATAGCCATAGCTCGCAGATGGCGCGCTCGTCACTGGAATCTCCGGGTGATTTGGGTCGACTACGGCCGGATGATACGGATCGCGATACTCCTGCATTCGGCCGTTTCCATCATAGATGTAGGTCTCCAAACCGCCGCTGACCAAACGGTGAGTTAGGGTTTGATTAAAACCGTTGTAGCTGAACGTCTCCACCCCGCCGTTCGGGTAATCCACTTCGACAATACGCTTGTACGTGTCGCGCAAATAAATCGTGGGATATCCCCGCTCGTTGCTGACGCTGTAGAGATAATAGGGGTTGTTGCCGTCGCGGTTATTGGGATCGGGGCAACTGGTGCTGCCGTAAGTATACTGCACACTCGCGCGGACCGTGTCTGGGGGCGTGAGGGGGAAAGAACCTGCGTCGGGTTCCCGTTAAGCGCATTATTCGTGATGTCCGTGGTGTTTTGGTTCCGATCCGTCATCGCACTGGGATAGGAATTGCTGTCATATCCTAGCGTCGCATACTGATCGTTGAAATCGGTGTGGCGGTAAAGGAGGGGACCGTTGCTGAAGTCAAACACCCGAGAGGGGCCGTCTCCACGGATCTCAGTGCGCCAGGTGACGTAGGGAATGTAAAGTTGTGACACTACTGCGCCGCTGGTGGCGTTGTTTTCACTGAGAATCTGGCCGGCAACGACATGGATGAGCGGGTCGCCGTTGCTCGTCGCGTAGCTGTAGGCGATCTGTTTCATCGGCCCGCCGTACATCGGATCGTCGGCGGTGGAAAGCAGCGGGTAGGCGTTGACATTAGGCCCGTTCGGCGCCTGATACGAATAGGAGGCTGTTAGGGAATTGTCTCCGAAATAGACGACATTACCGAGGTAGATATATGCCGGTGCCTCTGGCGCAAACGAAGCCTGGCCGTAGATGTATTGAACCACCCGGCCATCACTTGCTTGCACGTAATCGATGAAGTGATCGAGCGCGCGATAAACCAGTTGGATCCAGCGCCCACCCGGTTCTTGAATCGTATTCAAGCTTCCGTCAGTATTGTAGATAAGCGTCGTGTGCGAGCCGTAGGGATCGATAATTGCGGTCGCTTTATAAGTATACCAATACTGATTGACTAGCTCCGGGTCACTCATCCGGATGGCCTGAAACTCTATCCTCCCACCGTCTGGCATAACTAGGTAGGCGTGCGTGGTACTGGGGGTAAGCGGTTGCAAACGTTCCCCGATTCCTGGGGCTGCGCGGAAGTAGATGTCCGGCGATGAAGCAGAGAAAATCATCACCCGTCCATCTGGGAAATTGACGGTATAGGCGGCGGGGCGGTTGTTGATACCGACAACGAGATCGGAGTCATCAATGCTCCAGGAATAGGAATGTTGCCACGAGCCGGGGGCGCCGAACTGAAAATCTTGGAACGATTGAGCACGACTGTTCGCGGTCCGCGAAAAGGCAAGAGGATAAGCCCCCATCCCGCCAGCCACCACAAGATCGGTTACGCTTCTCATAGCGTTACCGGTGAGCGGATCGTAGGAACAGCCCGTGGTTACATTTCCGTTGAACATACCAGCGGGGCCCGTGGGATTACCATTACCCACTTGCGCGCGCAGGGAGGTCGCTAGCAGCAAAGTTAGCGTTGCCGTGGCAACAAGAAGTCGGACGCCCCGGAGCCTCGATTGTACCTTGAAGAGAGTTCTCATGGCGCGTTCTCTCAATGGCTCGGATTCACCACCGGCGGATTGGCCTTTGGATTTTGCGGGTCTGGGATCCAGAATTGAAGCGTGGCAGGGGATCCGGCGCCGCCAATCAGAACGCGGTACAATCCCGGCTGACTCCCAGCTTGAAAACCAATCGCGGCTACTCCATTTGTGACTGGAACTTGGGAAGCGCCGACCACCGTTCCCCCATCCAGCGACTGAACGGCCACGAATGCTCCTATCCCGGCGGCCGGGACGGGGATCGCGATATTGACGCTTTCGTTCGCGTGGAGCCCGACCAACTGAAATTTTCCGGTAGCGGCGCGGGTTTGAACGATCGAGCCATCCGCGAACGCGATCGTCGCAACCCGCGCCGGTTTGACCGCAGCTACCGGGCCCACCGTCGGATTCGGGACTGGCGGTATCGAAGGCGCTGGTGGTGGAGGCGGAGGCGGTACGGAAGGCGAAGGGAATACAGAAGGGGAAGGTGTAGCGGAGGGCGGAGCTGAGGGGATAGGTGAAGGCGTCGGTAAAGGGGACGGCGTCGCGACAGGTGTCGGAGTCGGCGTTAGCTCGGGAGCCGGAGGCAAAGTTGGCGTCGCGACAGGCGTCGGAGTCGGAAGGGGTGCCGGCGCAATGTCCTCGCCCTGCGCTTCCTGAATCGGCGCGGGAGGGAGCTCGATTACAGGTCGAGATGACGAGAGTGGTGAAAAAATCGCATCAGGCGAAGCGTTCAGGAATCGCGGAGGTTGGCTAATGTCCGAATCGAAAGGTGGCGCCCACAAGCGGACACGCAGCTCTTCCGCCGGTCGGGACGCAGAAGGCGACGGAGCCTCCGCCGCCGTGTGCCGGGCTTGGACAAAGAAAAGGCCTAACGCCAAGGCCAACCCGAGGGGACGGGGGGATTTCACAACGCTATTAGAGTGCAGTTCCTCTCATGCTGGCAAGAACTTTGTTGTAAATGCTTTTGAAGAAGTCGCGTGTGGCGGACGAATGGACTTGTCGGCGCTCGGCCGACCC
Source organism: Chthoniobacterales bacterium (assembly GCA_003244145.1). Lineage (GTDB taxonomy): Bacteria > Verrucomicrobiota > Verrucomicrobiia > Chthoniobacterales > UBA10450 > AV80. The sequence continues at coordinate 66,412 of QHBM01000084.1, read as the reverse complement.
GATAGGAGAACCAGCTTCAGATGCTATTCAACTCTCTGACCTTCGTGGTTTTCTTCGCGGTCGTGGTCGCGGCGTATTGGAGCATTCATTCCTGGACCGCCCGCAAGAATTTGCTCCTGGTGGCGAGCTACATTTTCTACGGAGCGTGGAATCCACCGTTCGCCGCGTTGCTGTTTTCCACCACGGCGCTGGATTTCTGGCTGGGCGCCCGCATCGCGAGAGAGAAAGAGCCACGCCGTCGAAAAGCGTGGATGATCGCCAGTCTCGCATCGAATCTGAGCATGCTCGGCTTCTTCAAGTACGGAAATTTTCTGCTCGAGAATTTCCAATGGTTAATGCTGCGCATCGGCGTCGTCTATCACCCGCCGCACCTCGACATCCTCCTGCCGGTAGGAATTTCCTTCTACACCTTTCATTCGCTCTCCTACACCCTCGACGTCTATCGCGGCGTGATGCAGCCCACCAAATCGCTGCGCGACTTCGTGCTCGCCGTCTCCTTTTTCCCGCAGTTGGTGGCGGGACCCATCGTGCGGGCGGGAGATTTTCTGCCGCAATTGGTTGCTCCACCGAAACCGCAAACGGGGCGGTTCCTTTGGGGCCTGGCCCTCATGACGCTCGGCCTGTTCGAAAAAGTGGTGCTCGCCGATACCATGCTTTCCGGCTCGGCGGATCGAGTCTTCACTTATGGCGGTCCGCTCATAGCGCTCGACTCGTGGCTGGGCGTGATGGCTTTCGCAGGGCAGATCTTTTTCGATTTCGCCGGTTATTCTACCTGCGCGATCGGCGCCGCGCTCTGCCTCGGCTTTCATCTCAAAGATAATTTCCGATTTCCCTATGCCGCGATCGGCTTCTCGGATTTCTGGCGCCGCTGGCACATCTCTCTTTCGACGTTTCTGCGCGACTATCTTTACATCCCGCTCGGCGGAAACCGAGGTGGGCCGATGCGGGCCGCACTCAATCTGATGATCGTGATGTTCATCGGCGGTCTCTGGCACGGCGCGGCCTGGACTTTCGTCATCTGGGGATTAATTCACGGCGTCTACCTTGTGCTCGAGCGAGTGGCGCGAGCTCTCGCCGGTGACGCGGCCTGGACGGAAAACTTCGCGGTCAAAGTTCTCCTGGGCTTGATTACCTACACCGCGGTTTTGGTGACATGGGTATTTTTCCGGGCCGCGGATTTCACGATTGCGGCGCGACTCCTCACCGGAATGTTCGGAGCGCACCCGACTGGCGACGCAATTCTTTCGACGCGTGAAATGCTTCAGATCGCCATCGTGACCTTTTTCATGCTCCTTGCGCATTGGTCGCTGCGCGATATCGGCATGGAAGCGGCCGTGAGCCGTCTTCCGCGCTGGGTCGTAACCGCTGTCTGGGCAGCCATGGCCTGCGCCATCATTTTGAACCAGGGAAACAGCAATGCCTTCATCTACTTCCAGTTCTGAATTTCAGCGGCCGATTCCGGCGCTGCCGTGGCGCGGGATCAGCGTAGTTGTTGTTCTTATTATCCTGGCCGCGGCAACAGCATGGGAGCTTCATGTCCGAGCGATCGGCTACGCACCTACTTTGAACGACACCGAAGACCTATGGGTGCAGACACGCCGAACGGTGAAACCAGAGTCCCTGGTTATTGTTGGTGAATCACGTCCTCTTTTCGATCTCGACCTCGACGAATTGGAAAAAGGCCTGGGCAAACGTCCAGTCCAACTCGCCATCGCCGGGACTTGCGCTTATCCCATGCTGGCCAACCTGGCCAACGACGAGCGTTTTCATGGAACGATCATTTGTAGCATTGTGCCCGGGATGTTCTTCGCGCCTGGCGGGCCGCTTCTTGAGGCTTCGGAGAAAACCCTGAAGCGTCTCGGTACGCAAACCATTGCCCAACGCGCCAGCCATCATCTCGGGATGTTCCTGGAGGAGCGCATCGCTTTTCTGAAGCAGGAAGATCTTACTCTCGATGTCTTGCTTCAGAAGCTGCCGGTTCCGAACCGGCCCAACGCGCAGGTGCCACCAACTTTTCCTCCCTACTTCCAAACGGTGGATCACGAACGCCGGGCGCGGATGATCGAGAAATGCGCCCAACCGGGCGAACTGCAAACCAGGATCCAACAAATCTGGCTGCCGCTCTTCACGCCGCCGCCGCCCCCGAGTTATGTGCCTAAGGAAGTCTTCATGGAGAATATGGGTAAGGCGGTGCAAGCCCGCTTCCGCAATACCTCCGCGGCGGTGGAGAAGCTTCGTGCGCGCGGCGGGAAGATTGTCTTTGTCCGTTTTCCTCACAACGGCGAGCTCAAGGCGCTGGAAGACCGGCTCTCGCCCCGAGCCCAGACTTGGGAACCGCTGCTCAAAAGCACGGGCGTTCCGGGCATCTACTACGAAGATTTCCCGGAGCTATCGAGCTTTATCTGTCCCGAGTGGTCGCACCTTTCCGCCGGCGATTCAGTGGAGTTCAGCAAACGCCTCGTGCCTCACTTGCGAACGGCGCTTGGAATGTGAAGTTACACTAACTCTAAGTTATGAAACTTAAGCTCCTGGGTTCGCTCTTCATTCTGGGCACGATGTTTAAGCTAGCGAGCTTCGCCCAAAGTAGTGCCAGCTCGGCAGCCGGCGGCACCGTCTTTTTCCAGGATGACTTCTCCAAGCCCGCGAACGGCTGGAATGTTTCCAAGACTGACTACGGTGAGTTTGCTTACCTCGAGGGCGCGTATCGCATCCTCCTTAACAAAGCCGACTTCAATACCTACTCGATCCTGCCGAAACAGAAGTTCGATAATTTCTCGGTGGAAGTGGACGCGCGGCTCGCCGCCGGTCCGGGAAATGGCGTCTTCGGGATTCTCTGCCGCGCGGAAGCCAACGAACAAACCGCCAGCAAAGCCTACGTCTTTGCCATCCGTGGAGACGGCCTCTATGCGATCCTGAAACGGACCAGTCCTACTTTTTGGGATGCGATCGCCTATGGCAAGGAATCAAAAGCGATCAAACCGGGTAACGCGGTGAACCGTCTGCGCGCTGATTGTTCCGGCAGCACGCTCACCTTCTATGTCAACGGGGAGAAGCTCCTCGAGAAAACAGATGACGCCTTTGAGGTGGGCTCGGTCGGCTTTGCGGTAACGACGCAACCTAAGAGTCAACCCATGGATGTCCGCTTCGACAACCTCGTCGTCCGCGCCATCGCCCCCTAGTAACTGGAGTTAACTCTGCCCTAGGGCGTGAGAAAGATCTTGCCGGTATAAGGATCTTTGACTTCGCTCCCACTCGGGAAACCACGAACATCAACCAGGCCCTGCTTCGGCGCGTACGGGCTGGTGACAAAGCCGGGCTTGTTCGGGACCGGGATGGCATAAGGTATATCGCGCTTCGAGTTCTTCGTCTCCGACGAGATCGAAGCAGGGCGCACTGTGGGCGTCGGCGTCGTGGCTACCGGCGGCGGCTGGTTGGGCGCCGGCGGCAAATCGGCGACACTGACCGGCCCATCTTTTTTGGGCCGCTTGCTCGCGGCCGGAGTGTCATGCGGCTTGGGCTTTGGGTGCTGGCCCGGATGAGCGATGGAATTGCCCAGAGCCTTAAAAAAATCGCCGACAGATCCGGCGTTTGCGGTCTGCCCTAGCGCAATCGATCCGATCACAAAGAAAGTTATGCTGAGAGTTTTTGTTCGCTTGCTCACGTGATGGGCCGCACTTTGCCGTATGGATAGCGACACCTCAAGGCGCCGTGGAGATAAATCTTCGCAAGGAGAGAAAATCAACCCGATGCCGCGAGCCGCCCTCCAAAGCCAGATCAGCTCCGATTTCGCCGATGACCGGCGCGAATTTGAAGCCATGGCCGGAAAACCCGCCGCACAAGATCAGGTCGGCGTGCTCCGGATGACGGTCGATCACGAAATTGCTGTCAGGTGTAAGCGAATACATGCATGCCTTGGCCTCGCGGAAAGTTTGGGTCGCCCCCGGCATCCATTGGTCCATCGCTCTGACGATCGGCTCGACGTCGCGCGAGAAATCTACCACGCGATCGATGTGAGTCGCATCGGTCAAGTCGCCGAAGCCGTGAAACGCCGCTTTGACGCCGTCGCCGAAATCGGGAAAACCGTAGAGGGGCGCGGGTAGTTCCGGACGATCGAGGAGGAAGGCCGGAAAGTTTGGCGCTTGATAGATCCTGGTCGCGGGCGTGAACCAGGCCTGGACGTTGCGCTGCACGCGAATGCGAATCCCTAACGCCGCAAGAATTTCCTGGAACCAGGAACCCAGCGCGAGAACAAGTTTTCTCGCGGAGACACTTGTGCCGTCGGAAAGGTGGAGCTCAAAGCCATCAGCTGTTGCCTGCCATCTCTCCATGGCCACGCCAAAACAGGTCGCGGCTCCCGACGCTTCCGCCGTTTTCAAATGCGCTCGCACAGCTCGCTCCGGATCGAGCACGCCGCCGTCCGGTTCGAAGAGTGCCACTTCGCCCTGAGATAGCTCAAGGCTTGGATAACGCGCCTTCATCTCTTGTCGGGTAAAGGACTCTAATAAGAGATCGTGCGTTCGCGCTGCACGCTGGGTTCCTTCGATTATCGCACTGCCTTCCCTGCCTACTGAGAGCACGCCGGTGACGCGCAACAGTTTTTCGCCCGTGGCCTGTTCCAGCTCGCGCCATAACTCGAACGCCCTAAGAACGAGCGGGACATAAGCGGGATCTTCGAAGTAAGCTTTACGAATCATGCGGGTCCTGCCGTGCGAAGACCCCAGGTCGTGGGCAGGACAAAATTGCTCGAACCCAATGGCATCCGCACCGCGCGACGCGCAATGAGCCAGAATAGCGCTTCCTATTCCGCCCAAACCTACTACCGCAACATCAAAGCCGCTTTTCAAGGTCAAAGCTCTGCTAATCGATGTTAACGCTCCAGATCGAGCCCGTATACTTGCCCTGGCGATAGGTGACCTTAACGCGATCGCCTACCTTTAACTTCTCCCAGCGCGCCCGCTCAGTGAACACCGTGAGCTTGCGCAGGTCCTGAATCATCTCCAACCTTACGATCCATTGTTCGCGATCGATTGCTCGCGGGTCGCGGCTGGTGCCGCGCACATCCTTCTTCATGACAATGGAATCGACCACGATCTCGTCCGCTGCTAACTCAAGCGCCGCTGCGACCTCTTCTTTTTCCGGCGCTTTAGCGGGGCTCGCCGAAGGAGCGGGAGGTGGATTGTCTTTTGGTGTAGGACTGGGCTCTGCCGCGGCGATATGTTCCTTTTCCAGCACCACCGCTTCCCCGCTCTTTTTCCAGCAACCAGCGAAGCCCACCATGACGACGGCGATCATCGTAACCGGAACGGTCACGTGGAAAAAACGGCTGCGCATCCTGCGACCAGAGCGCCCGTGACGCTCTTCGTCAAGCACCGGGCGCAGGCTACGCCAGATTTCGATGGCCCGTACTCCGGGTCCGAGAAGCGAGCCAGGGAAGAATTTCGCAACGTTGCAAAACCCCACGACAGAGCGATGGTTCAGCCAACACTGGAGCTGTCTCTATCTATGAAAAAACTAACTCTGTTCGGTTTCATGCTTATTGGAATGCTCGGGCTAGGCCAATCCGCGAGCGCTTCCCGCCAGGTCGATGAGCCTCTCACTCTTCCCGATGGCTTCACTTATGAAAGCCACGGCAGAGACCCCATCGTCCGCAAAGTGCAATTGGCACTCGAAGAAGACGGGTATTATGTCGGAGACCACTCGGGTCAGTTTGGTTTCGAAACGCGCTGGGCGGTCAGACGCTATCGAAGGGACCATGGCCTGCCCATCGTCGGGAAAATCGACGAGCAGTTTCTGAGAACAATCGGTCTGCGCTAAGCTGCGTTTGTCCTCGGTTCCGGGATTGCGAACGAGACGACCTCGTCCGCTTCGCGATGATTCGTCCAAAGATGCTCGCCATCGAAGGCGAGTGAGCGGCATTGGAACGGAACTCGAGCGAGTTCTGTGATCTCCGGCGTTTCCTCCCGGGGATCGAGACGCGCGATCCGCCAGTCACCCTCGCCCTGTTCCGTCCCGCGCAAGACATAGATCGATCCATTCACAAAAGTGTGACCGCTAATTTCAGCGCCGACTTCAATCACGCGCGTGATCTTCCCCAACTTGTCCAGCTTAAGTATACGGTACTTATACCACTGACTTAGGTAGAGGTCCTCGCCCTTGTAACTGAGATAAGACCCTGTTAACTCCGGACAAGGAATTCGTTCGGTCTCGGAAAATCCTTCGCCCGGAGTGTAGCGCCGGAGATAACGATCATCCTTGCCCCTTTCCCGATCGTGAACCAAAGAGCTTCACCGGTGGACACAGCCGCCCACGGAATTGACGGCGCTTCTGCTCCTCGGAAACCGTCCATGTCTTTGCGGCCATCCGATGATGCGCCGCAGCTCGCGCGAGCCCATCCATAAGGTGTTGCTGTCCCAGGCGAGGGCTTGCGGGGTCGGCGCCGGGGAAGAAAGCTGCCTTTGTTCGGTGGTCGCTCGCAGATTGGTCGTGCCGCCGCGAAGTTACTTCGCGGTGATCTCTTCGACATTTCTCCTGGCTCGCAACCGTGCCTTGCAGGATTTACGGCTGCGGTGGGGAGGGAGCAGGGCTTTGCTTGAGCTGCTCCGCCTGTTCCCTCTCCTCGGCGGCTTTCGCTTCTTTCGCCACCGCGGTTTGCAGCTGCTCACTGTCCGACCGCAACCTCGGGTTCGGCGTTAATTCAACAATGTTTTCTGCCGGCTTTTTCGCCCGCGAGCAGGCGCCTCCGGCTAAAAGACCTGCGAGCAGGATCGTGTTTAGAAATGTTTTCAATGGCAATTGCGATCGACGGGCGATCATTATTGCTAAGGCTTTACCGACGCTTGGGCAACCAAAAAAACAATGGTGCTTGGTACCGACTTCGGTGCATCAATTCTCTCCAACCTGGAGAGCAAAGGTTTATTGCAAATTGTAAAGTTCGACCAAGGCGAGGCCAATCGTGCCGTCTTTGCCGGCGAGGATCGCAGTGTAGGCGCCCGGTGCGAGCACTCGCAAGAGCGCGCTTTCGCGTGGGTCTTTCGGATCGAGCTTGTCGGCTTGAATCTCGGCTGCGCCGGCGTCTTCCTGCCAGTTATCATTCGAAGCGATTTTCGCACCGTTACCATCATGTAATTCCAGTGTCGGATCCTGAAGCGCATTGGTCAGCGTCAACGAAGGACCGATTCCTCGCACTACTACCTTGGTCGTAGCAGACGTGTCTGGCCCTAAAATAAAGCCGCCGATCATGACATTGTCCCCGGTGTCCACCATGCCACGTGTGCTGATGTTCGCCATTTTCGACAGGGCCGCCTGATCCAGGTCATAAGCTTCCACCAGCCCGATGCCGGTGCCGCCATTCTTCCCTCGTACGATCGCCGTATAGGCTCCCGGCGATAGCGTCTGCACCATCGCGGACTCCAGATCGCTTGTTGGCGGGATAGTAGTCGCACGGATATCTGCCTCCTGCGATTGCCCCGTCTGATCGTTAATTTTCCAGTTGTCGTTCGGGATGACGCGGCCGTCCGAGAAATGTAACTCCAGGATAGGATCGGCTAAGGCGCCCGCAATCGGTAGCGATGGACCAATCGCTCGCAGCAGGACCTTCTTCGATGCGGTTCCAGTTATGATAAAGCCGCCAATCATTACATTGTCATCGGTTAGCACTCTGAGCCGGGTCGAGACGTTCTGCGACTGCGCGGCAAGGGCGTTAACAATTTGTCCTCCCCCTAGTGTCCCTGTCGACCCGCTGAAGTTACTGTCGCCCCGGTAGGTCGCGGTGATAATATGTGTCCCGACGCTGAGGGCCGATGTAGAGAAAATGGCGGCTGCTCCGCTATTGAGTGGCTGTGGAGGACCGAGGCTTGCGCCGTTGTCCTCAAACTGAACGAAGCCTGTCTGTGTCCCGCTTACGCTGGACCCGACTCCCGCCCCAAAGGTGACACTATCGCCCGATTTCGACGGGTTAAGGGTTGAGATGACCGAAACTGACGTAGCTGCCTTTGCCACGGCAAACGATTGATCGACATCGGGAGCTGGGTTGTAGTGACTGTCACCTCCCTGTGCTGCGCGCACTGTAACTGCGCCTGCGCCAGTAATAGTCACTATGTTGCCGCTGATGGTGGCCGGCCCCGATACGATCGAAAATGTCACCGCCAAGCCACTCGAACCGGTCGCATTCACAGCGGAGGCTGGGTCGCCATAAGTCTTGCCGGCAAGCGGGCTGAAGGTAATCGTTTGGTTCGCCTTATTAACTGTTATTGTCAGTATCGTCTGGCCCGAACCACCCAAGTTGGACGCTGTGACGGTATAATTCGTAGTGGGGGAAACTGCGGACGGGGTGCCGGCGACTACTCCCGTCGTTGTGTCAAACGTCAATCCTGCGGGGAGAGCAGGAGAAATCGAGTAGGCGGTCGGAGTCCCGCCGAAGTTGGAAGGGGTGTTGTTTGTGATCGCCTGGCCCCAGGTATAAACCGCCGGATTAACGGAGTAGGTTAGGCCCGAAGGCGGTGCCGGTGTTGGCGTTGCCGTTGGAGTCGGGGTAGGTGTTGCCGTTGGTGTCGGGGTAGGCGTCGCGGTCGGGGTTGGTGTTGCCGTTGGAGTAGGAGTAGGAGTAGGCGTCGCGGTCGGGGTTGGTGTTGCCGTTGGAGTAGGAGTAGGCGTCGCGGTCGGGGTTGGTGTTGCCGTTGGGGTAGGCGTCGCTGTCGGAGTTGCCGTTGGAGTAGGAGTAGGCGATGGACTTACCGCTACTATTTTGAAACTGCCGACGCGCGTGCGCCAGCTGTACGTGCTCGTCGTAGAATAGTATTCGCTGGTGAACCAAAAGGTGCTGTCGTCGACGGGGTCAATAGTCAACGACGCGTAATCGCCCCAACGATTGCCGGTCCCGCTCTGGCTGCCAGTGCCATCAAACAGATGGACTTCGCCCTGACTTAGAAAGTTTTGGGGATCCGTCGCCAACCGCGTCGCGTAACGGAGCTGGGGGTTGATAGTCGAGCTGGAGGCGCTATAGCCGATGGCGAGATTTCCTTGTCCGTCCATCGCAGCACTGCCCATCCAGCGCCAGGAGGTGTCCGGCCGGTAAGTGCTCTCTTGAAAGACTGTGACCGGTCCGTTCGTAACGTTGCGCAGCTCGAACCAGCGCAGGCCGGCCACCCCCCCGGCGTTGACGCTATAGGTTCCAACGACGGCTTCATGGTCCCCAAAATTTCGGTAGGCGAGACGGAACATCAGGCGGTCACCCAGGCCATCCAGATTATTTGCCGAAGTGACTCCCTTTTGAGGCACGCAGGCCCGAGTAGCAGGGCAGAGCGCGGTGAAGCCCGCCGCGGGCGGAGAAGCGAAAATTGTAAACGTCGAATTCGCCGGCGTGGTGAAATCCACGTGAAAATGATAGGTGGTATAATTTTGAGCGGTCGCCTGTCCCGGGAATCCCACAAATGTGTTTGGCGCGGCGGCTGGCGGCAGGGTCGGCCCATCCAGATCCGCGGGCAAAAACGGATCGACCGTTCCGCCGAGAGGTCCTACCGGGCTGATGAAATTAGCTGGCAGGCCATCGAGCATCTTGCCCCGATCGAAAGCGAAAGCCTGCGGGCCCAGGTAGGTGTCGCCGCTGAAAACGTTCACGCTCATGTAATAGCCATCCGGCCAGACACTGAGATGGGGATAGTCGTAAAAATTGGAGCCGAGGTGAAAAGCATAGCGGTTATAGGTGCCGGTAGCATCGGCCGTGGTAGAAACGGCCACGCATTCGTCGGTGATGGGGCCGCTGCCCGCGCCGGCAAACTGGCTGATAATCCAGCGGTCGGCCAGGTGATCGTAGAGCACGACTGGATCGCCATGCCCGCCGGTTTCACACAGGCCGCCAAAGCCAGTCCAAACAGAAGAGATGCTATTGGGCCCCAGGACTGAAGTGCCGGAAGCTTTGTCGAAAACCTGATAACCCTCGTTAACCATTTGGACGTACTGCGTTTTCCCCACGGCACCGTTGGTATCGGGCGGCGCGCAGTTGCACGCGACGCCGGGGAACGCGATTCCGTCAAAGTTAAGGAGGGCGGCAGGCAAATCCGGCGCCAGAGCGCGCAGCGCCGAGGGATGGCTGTCTTGAATCACCGGATCGGGACTATCTTCATGGCGGAACGGCACCTTAGGGTTTTCGTTCGCTTCGTGCTCGCCCGTTTGTTGAAGATCTGCGGCCGTTTGAGATGGAAGATCGCGAAAAGCTGGCGAGAGGTCGTGGTGATATGAACTACCGAACTGGACATCGCCGGAAGTTTCACTCTGCTTTGCTGCCTGGCCCAGGGCAGCTGGCCCCGAAAAAAGGCCGAAGGCGACCAGTGAGAGCAAGATTCCCAGCCCGCAAATAACAAATCCAAGGGAAAGGCGAAAATTAAAGAACACGAATTAAGGCCGGCGTTTTGTGTATCAGAGATTTCGATTGTCTTTGGCGGTGATCATACCTGTAAACGTAAGAGTTCGGCGCGGGGAAGTCACGCTCTATTCCGCGTGCCAAACTCGAAATGACGGGCTCTGGATTGCGCCAAGAGCACGTCGGCGCCGGGGGTCTTCAATTATTGTTTGGGTCAACCGCGGACGGGAATATTCACCGCTGAGTCCACCTCATTAATAAATGCCTTGACAAAAAAATCTAGCCCGGATGACAATCGAGACTTTATGAAAACGAATGGTAACGAAAGAGCGCCGAAAATCGCGAGCATTTCCCGTCTTTTACCCGAGGGGCGATCATTTTTTATCGCCGTTGCGCTGCTGATCGGCGCGTCCAGTCTAGCGCTCGGCCAAGGCCCCACGGTTTATCCCTCGCCGGGTTCTTCGGTGTCGTGGAGTGGGGCTGTGCCCACTCCCGCCCCTAGCTCGACACCGACTCCCGCGTTGAGTTTTACCGGCGGGACCCTGTACAATCAGTCTGGTGGGTGGGGTTGGGATTTCACCCTTAGCGGAGCGGAAGTCGTGAGCGACCTGGGGATTTGGGATCAAGATGGGGATGGTCTTGGCGAAGCGCATGATGTAACCATTTTAGATAGTAACGGCAACATCGTCGCCGGCCCCCTGAATGTGCCCTCGGGAACAACGGGCACCCTTATCGATGGCTTTCGCTATGTCGCACTACCTGCATCCGTGACACTTCAAGCTGGCTCATATCGCATTACCGCATGCTACAACGGAGGCGATAACTTCGTTTATAACGCTGACACCGTCTCGACCGCTTTCGGAGTCACTTTCCAAAGCGGCAACAATGGTAATTGCAGCGCAAACCCGTATGGGACTAGCGGAGGTTATTTGTGGTTCGGACCAAATTTTACCACTACCCCCAAGGGGCCATTCCACGACACCTACCAGTTCTATGTGGATGGAAGTAAGGAAGATTACCACGGTCTGGAAGTGAAGGTGAAAATCGCGCCCAAGGATGGAGTAAGTGATTTTGATGTTTACGTCCGGTCGCGCAGCGACTCGGGACCTGTGGTAGCCTATGCGGCCCACAAAGGCTCAACGCCTGAAGAGGTCGTGTTCTTCCCGGAAGAGCTCGATGGTAACTCCTATTACTACGTTGACGTTTTCTATAACCAGCCGCCTTCCCCGGCCGCGGCGCGCCCTCCGGCGGGCCCCAGCGAGTATGACGGCACCGTAACCGTAACAACGATTCCCAATCCGCAGACTCGGAGTGCCGCCTACACCGCTGAGGAAAATGCCACGATCAAATTCGGCCCGAATGTTAATCTCAAGGCGCCGACCTCGCAGCGCGATGGGAACCCGAACGTTCGCACGGACTTTCAGGGCAACACTTACATCGGCGCGATGCGTGGCGATATGCCCCAACCCGACGTCGACCTCTGGTATTTCGATCTTCGCGAGAACGTCGATGGTTCGCCTAATCCGGGTTATGACCCTAACCTGAAGGTGCCGCTTTATCGCGCCGACCGGCCGAAGTTATTTAACACCGATAGCAATGAAGACGATTCTGTCGATGGACATCTCGCGTTGGCGGTTGGGTTCGCTCTGTCAAGTCCTACGCCTGCTCCAACGGCATTTACCATTGCAGCCCCGACACCCACCCCTACTCCACCGCCAGTCCTGGCCTTGAGCGTTCGGTACGATGACGATGGCAGCCGCTACATCCTGACCGGGAACAGTAGAGATTCTGGAATCACGTTCGACTTAAGCAGGACCGAGTTTTCCAACCCGGCCAAGCAGTTCCAGTCGGAAGAGTTTTTAGGCGGCGACGTAACCTATCTGCTTTACCGGATCGCCGAATCTAGCGGCGAGGCCAGCGTTGCTCGCTCGGATGACGCCGGCCTTACGTTTCCGTCGCGCCTGCCCACGGGACTGAGTATTGGCGAGCAAGGGCCGATCGATGTTCACCAGAGTGATGGTGTAGTTTATTTTGCCGGCGGCACAGGAAACGTGGCGGTCGGCGTCCCAACGCCTCCTATGCTCAACTTGCGCCCTGCATACGCGCCGACGGCGCCGACGCCTGCTCCTCCGGCGCCAACCTCGTATAATTTCTATCTAGCCGCCAGCGATCCGAATGGTGTAGCTCACAAACTATTCGTGACCAAAGTAGCTGATGACGGGACGCCCAATGGCACCGTGTATGGTGTTTACTCGAATGGGACAGACGTCTTCCTGATCGATTCGAAGGACCAGGGGCAGACATGGTCCAATCCGGTGCGGGTGAACGATGGCGTCACGACCAAGATTAATGTCATGCCGTGGCTTGAGACCGGTAGCACCCCCGGTGCTGTGGGAATCGTGTGGTATGGGACCAAGAGCGCGGAAAATGCGGCCCCCGCCGATTGGAAGATTTATTTCGCTCAGACCCTGACGGCGACCGCTAATACTCCTGCGTTCGAAATCTCGGAAGTCAACGAACCGGAGCACTTCGTCCATTCCGGCCATATCTCTCTGGAGAACGAAAAAGAGGGAAGCAATATTCTCGACTATATCCAGCTCTCGTTTGATCCGAAGGGCGCCGCTGTGGTCGCCTACACTGACGATCACAATGACTACAGCGGCATGGTCTATGTGGCTCGGCAAATCGCGGGTCCGAGCATCAAAGGCAATGGAGATACCGTGGCAACGGATCCTAGTGTGTCGCCTCCCGCCCCCACCCCGGGCGTGCCCGGGGACCCGTTTGACATAATACCCCCGGCGCAGCCTGGGCCGAACGGCGAGCAGGTGACCGACTTCGTTGGGGACGTGCTGGATCCCGATACAAACGAGCGGCTCGATTACGACGATCGCTTCGATATTGTTTCGATCAAATACGAATCTATCGGCGCCGGTGATCAACTCGCGATTCGTGCTAAGATGAGGCTCTCGGATCTTGGCGGGGGAGATTTCGTCAACTTAGATCCCGGTGTCTGGCGGATGAGCTTCTCGGTCGGAGCTCCACACTCCGTCGTGAGCGCCAATGGAGGCTACACTTACGGCCTGTCTGACCGAGGCGAGCAGTACTATTTTGAGGCAAGGGATTCTCGCGTATGTTACGGGTGCGACGCACCGGAACCTGTTCCATATCCTAACAACCTTGTGTTTTTCTATGGTCGCGCCGTTCGAGCGGAAAGTGGCATCATCAATTATTACGAATTCGGAGAGGCAGACGCTGGCGAGGTTAACCTCGCAGATAACACCATCAGCGTAACGGTAAAGGTCTCCAAACTTAATCTGGCTGGCGGCAACATCGTTATCGGTCACAACACTGTCGCGACCGGACTCCGGGGAGAGGCCTATGACTTCTACAGCAACGCCGATGAGCCTTTCGATGTAACACAGGGCGGAACTCAATTCACGGTCTTCGATCCGGCCGCGCCGACACCGACCCCAACACCGACTCCAACCCCTACACCCACGCCGACCCCGGCCCCGAGTCCGAGTATTGAGTTCGCGTCACTTGAGTACAGCGCCAATGAGGAAGACGGGAACGTTGTCCTCACGGTTACTCGCACGGGTCCTACGACTCCGCCCGCCACGGTCGATTACACTACGACAAACGGCACTGCCACCGCGGGCACCGATTACGTTGCCAACGCCGGAACACTCACGTTCCTCAGCGGAGAAACGGTAAAGACGATCACGGTCACTCTGCTCGATGACAAGGCTCCAAATGAAGGCACGCAGACCTTTAGTGTCGCGTTAAGCAATGCCATCGGCGCCAACCTTGGTTCTCCATCCGAAGCGGTCGTTAGAATCTCGGAAAATCCCGAGCCAACACCGACGCCGACCCCAACACCGACGCCGACACCGACCCCAACCCCAACCCCAACCCCGACGCCAACTCCTGCGTCGCAAGCTGTCAACCTATCTACGCGCATGTTTGTGCAGACAGGCGATAACATTGGCATTGGTGGCTTCATCATTACAGGGACCAAGCCCAAGCACGTGATCGTCCGAGCTATTGGCCCTTCCTTGACCCAATTCGGCGTTAGCAATCCGCTGGCCGACCCGGTGCTGCAAATAAAAGGTCCCGGTTCGTTTGGGACAATAACAAACGATAACTGGAGAGACACCCAGGAGGCTCAGATCAAAGCCGATGGCCTTCCGCCGACTAATGATCTCGAATCAGCTATCGATGCAACGCTGCCGCCCGGGGCATATACAGTTCTCGTTAGTGGCAAAGGCAACAATACCGGTGTCGCCTTATTCGAAGTCTATGATCTGGATACAGCCGCTGCTTCGAAGCTCGCGAACCTCAGCACGCGTGCCTTTGTTGGAACCGGAGGCAATATCGTGATTGCAGGCTTTATTCTCGGCAACAACGGCGGTCAAGACAGAGTCGTAGTCCGTGGCCTCGGGCCCAGCCTTACAACCTCTGGTGTGCCTAACGTGCTGGCTGATCCTTCCCTCGAGCTGCGGGATGCTGATGGCGCGCTGATCATGTCGGACAACGATTGGCAGGATAATGCGGCTCAAGCAGCGGAAATCAGCGCTGCCGGTCTGGCACCGACCAACTCCAAAGAGTCTGCCATAGCGAAGACGCTCCCACCGGGCCTTTACACGGTGCTGCTCTCGGGAGTGAACAACACCACAGGCGTCGGTCTCGTGGAAATTTACGACCGCGGCGGCCCGTAGTGGCTATTGGTTAGTCTCCTTGCCCGCGTTGTGTCTGCTTCTCTAAGTGAGAGGCAGACACGCATCGCGGCAATCATTTGATCTCGAAGCCGACTTTACCCTTCTTCCTGGCCGACGTGCGGCAATGGCGCCACCTATGAAAGCCACGGTCGGGATCCTATTGTCCGCAAAGTGCAATTGGCCTTGGAGGAAGATGGGTATTACGTCGGCGATCACTCGGGTCAGTTTGGTTTCGAAACGCGCTGGGCAGTCAGGCGCTATCGAAGAGACCACGGCCTCCCCATCATCGGCAAAATCGACGACCAGTTTCTGAGAACGATCGGCCTTCGCTAAACCGGGATTGCGAACGAGACGACCTCGTCGGCTTCGCGATGATTCGTCCAAAGATGCTCGCCATCGAAGGCGAGTGAGCGGCATTGGAACGGAACTCGAGCGAGTTCCGTGATCTCGGGCGCTTCCTGCCGGAGATCGAGGCGCGCAATTCGCCAATCACCCTCGCCCTGTTCGGTCCCGCACAAGACATAGATCGATCCATTCACAAAAGTGTGACCGCTTATCTCCGCGCCGACTTCGATCACGCGGATAATATTCCCTAGCTCGTCGAGTTTAAGTATCCGATGCTTGTACCACTGACTTAGGTAAAGATTCTCGCCATCGAAACTGAGGTAGGACCCTGTCAGCTCCGGACACGGTATTCGTTCGGTCTTGGAAAATCCTTCGGCCAGGAGTATAACGCCTGAGATAACGATCATCCTCGGGTCCCTCCCCGAGCGTAAACCAAAGTGTCTCGCCTTTCGCAACGGCCGCCCACGGAATCCCGGGCGCTTCCCTCTCCTCGAAAACCGTCCACGTCTTCGGTTCCATCCGATAGATGCGCCGGAGATCGCGTGAACCGATCCATAAGCTCTTACCGTCCCCGGCGAGAGCTTGCGGCGTCGGCGCTGGCGAACGTAGCCGCTTTCGTTCGGTAATCGGCGGCAGGGTGGCAATCATATATGCATTAAGAAAGCAGGAAATTAGGTTGGAGAAAGAGCTTTTTCCCGTTGTGCGCGCCCGGTTTCGCCTTGCGCGGCGATGGAGCTTCGGGTCACCTACCTTAACAATGAAGGTGGTCTTCTTTCGATCGCCAGCGAAATTCCGAAAATGGCTGGAGCAGAATCACGCCACGACACCGGAACTTTGGGTTGGCTTTCACAGGAAGGACTCCGGCCGGCCTAGCATCACCTGGCCCGAGTCGGTCGATGAAGCTCTGTGCGTGGGCTGGATCGACGGCCTGCGCAAGACCATCGACGAGAAGAGTTACAAGATCCGCTTTACTCCGCGCAAATCGAAGAGCAACTGGAGCACCGTGAATATCCGCCGGGTAGAAGAGCTAACACGCACCGGGCGGATGCGGCCAGCGGGCGTAGAAGCTTTCGCGCGTCGCGCACCGGCAAGATCTGGCATCTACGCCTACGAGAACCGAAAGACCGCCGAGTTGGGTAAACGGGCGGAGCAAGAATTCCGCTCCTCGCCCGCGGCCTGGAAGTTTTTCCAAGCACAACCTGCGTCCTACCGGCATACCGCGGTCTGGTGGATAATAAGCGCGAAGAAAGAAGAGACGCGAAGTAACCGACTGGCAAAGCTCATCGAGGCCTCGGGCCGAGGGAGACGCATTTAGCTTAGTATTCCGTAATCGCGTCGTCCGGATAGCAGTAGAGCCAGCGCTCGCCGGGCTGCGCGGACGCGATCACGGGATGGCCGCTGGCGTGCGCGTGTTTGGTGGCATGACGATTCGGTGAGTCGTCGCAGCAAAGCGTTGCTCCACATTCCTGGCACGTCCGTAAATGGACCCACGACGAACCAATCTTCACGCACTCCTCGCACACCGGGCGCGCGGGTTGTTTAACCGACGTAACCGCACTGATATGCGCGCAGGCTCCTTCTGTCATCGCCTTACCTCTCCTTCAGATATTCATGCACGAACTGGACGGACATCGAGCCTTCGCCCACGGCGGAAGCGACGCGTTTGACGGACCCAGACCTCACGTCGCCGGCAGCGAAGACTCCGGGCCGACTGGTCTCCAATAGGAACGGCTGCCGTTTCAGCGACCAATGAGGCGATTCCGCCAGGGTGATTCCGGTGCGGACGAAACTCTTCGCGTCCTTCTCGATCTCCGGCGGGAGCCAATCAGTCCGCGGCGTCGCACCGATGAAGCTGAAGACGGCACTGACCGGCAAGGTCCGCTTTTCCCCGGTCTTGCTATTGAGGATTTCGATTGAGTCGAGAGAGTCATTGCCGGACATGCGGGTGATCGTGGTATCGCGAAGTAACTCGATGTTGGGTGTATTGAGAATTCGGTGGGCCAGATACGCCGACATACTTTTGCAAAGGTCATCGCCCCGGATAATTAAAAATACTTTTCTCGCATTCTGGGAAAGATAGACTGCAGCTTGCCCGGCGGAGTTTCCGCCGCCAACAAGCACCACATCTGAGTTCCGGCACATCTGGGCTTCGTTCGGCGTCGCGGCGTAATAAACGCCGTTGCCTTCGAAGCGGGTGCAGCCTTCCACTTCAAGCCGCCGATACTCGGCCCCGGTAGCAATAAGCAGGCACTTGGCGACAACCGTCTCGCCTCCTTCCAATCCGAGAACGGAGTAGGCTTGGTCGAAGCTGAGCTTGATTACGGGGGTGGGAATGGAAATGCGCGCGCCGAACTTGTCCGCCTGGAGGACGGCGCGGTCGGCCAGTTCGCTGCCGGTAATGCCGGTGGGAAATCCGAGATAATTCTCGATCCGCATGCTGCTGCCGGCCTGTCCGCCCGGGGCCGTGGTTTCCAGGACAATCGTGCTCAACCCTTCGGAGGCGGCATACACCGCGGCGGCCAATCCCGCCGGTCCCGAACCAACGATCGCGAGATCGTAAACCGTATGTTCCACCGGCCGGCGGATGCCGAGCTCTTCAGCCAGCTCGCGATTAGAGGGATTGCGCAAAAGGAGCATGCGGGCGCACGCGACCACCGGCGTGTCGGCTTCGGTCACTCCAAACTGTTCGAGCAATTGACCCACCGCCGGATCGCCTTCGAGATCGAGCCAGGTAAAGAGCACTCGATTCTTCGCCAGAAAATCGCGGATGCGAAATGTGTCCTTCGAATAGCGGGAACCGATGACGCGCAAGCCGGTGAAGTCGCTCGATTCCCGGAGGAGTTGGCGCCGCGCGATGAGTGCTTGCAGGATGATGTCGCTCAGGCGCGGGTCCTGGTTCAAAATCTCACGCAAAGCCTCGCTCGATATTTCGTAAGCTTCGCAATCGACCCGGGCGATCCCGCTGACCACGGCAGGGTTGCCGGTGACATGATTGACGTCGCCGGTGAAACTTCCCGGTTGATGCACCGTGACCACCTTCGGCTTGTCGCCCGTTTCGTCGATGATCTCGACCTCGCCGGACTTGATCACGAAGAACCTCAGGTCGCGATCGCCCACCCGAAAAAGCGCCTCCCCTGCGCGAAATTTTCTTGGTCGCGTGCCCGCAAAACGCCCGAGCTGCTCAATCTGCTCTTCGCTGAGCCTCGGAAATGCGACTGCCTCCAAACCGTGTTCCGCCATCGCGGCACTCTCAGCTCTCAATTCCAAACGATCAACTCCACGTGTCGCCGGAGAGTGAAAGGACATGTCGCGCGTACCCTGGCGAAGGCGGGAAGAATGATCTTTACAACCCCACGCCGTTTCGCACAGCCTTGCGACGAAGTCCGGGCGTTTGGCCATGAGGCAAAAGACTCCCTAAGATGAATCGCTCCTTCCAGTCCACGCGGCGTTTTGCCCGTAATCGAAACCTGTCTCCGTTCCCGTGGATGCTTCTCTTACTGGTTTGGTCGGTCGGATGCTCTGGGCCCGATAACCCACGCCAGGCCGCTACGGTCCCGGTTTATTTCGCAACCACGCGGGCAGTCATAGAGAATCCTCGAAGTCCCGACGCGGCGTTCGGTCCCGAGGCTAGCAACCCTCAAATAGTCAGGTATGGCCTGGCCACCGTCGAAATCGGACCGGGCAAGACGCGAATTGCTTCTTATGATCCGCCGCTGGCCGGGAATCCCGGGTTGTTGCCGGGAAGATTCGACACCGAGGTGCGAAACCAGATCAGCAGCGCACATCCGCTGATTGTTTACATTCACGGATTCAACAACACGTTTGCCACGGCCGTACACCGGGCCGCAGTTTTTGCGCATGAGCTTCAGCCCGATGCGGCGGCGCGGCCCGCAATTTATAGCTGGGCCTCGGCGAGCAAGGCCCTCGCCTATCTCAAGGATGAAGAGACGGCTCTGCTGAACCAGGAAAACATTCGAAGATTCCTCACGAACCTGCACCATGATATTGGCCTGCACCGCGATGACGTGACGACTCCCGCGGTCCTCATCGGCCATAGTCTTGGCGCTCGGGCCGTCACCTATGCTTTGCGCGATATTTCTCTGATTCGCGCGGGACAGATCAATCCACGGCAACCGATGTTCGCTCACCTGATCCTCCTCGAGCCCGACGTCAATCGCCTTTACTTTCGCCAGAATATCGTCCGCGCCCGCGCGCTTTGCGGTCATGTAACCGTCTACGCGTCCAGCCGCGATCACGCCCTGGGTCTCTCCTCATTCCTGCACGACCATGCGCGCTTGGGGGAATTGTCTAATGGAGGCCTTGCCGAAAAAATCGACGTCATCGACGCGTCAGCCGTGCGCTCCGACCTATTCGGCCATTCCTATGACCGTCCCGTCTTGTTTGAAGATATTCGCGCGCTCATCCGCGGAAAAAACACGTCCGAGCGCGAAAACCATACTTTGGAAAAAGGTCGGGATGGCGGCGTTTACCGCCTCTTAGCGACACCCCGCGCGTGACCAAGTTCCATTCGCCAACCAAACCAAAACCGAAAGACACACCATGAGATCCCTTAAAAACGTCTGCGTCGTTCTCGCCTGCGCCTCGCTCCTCGCTGGGCAATTTGGCTGTAACACGACCAAGAGTTTGTTGTCCTCGACCAAATTCGATCAGGCCGCCTCCAACACCGACAAAGCGATCAAGGCCAGCTCGCTCGCGCTGATTGGTCGCGCAAAGAATAGTGCGCCGTACACCGGCGTGTCGGCTGATGTCGACTCACTCATGCAGAAAATCGACGCGGCCATCAGCAGCGAACAGCAACGAACGCAAAACATCCCTACCGTCGAGCAGTGGAAAAAGATCAAGACGCAACTGAGCAACCTTTTCAATTTGTGGAAAAAGAAGGGCACTCTTTCGCCCGCCTTCGTCGACGACGCCAAGGGTCAGGTGAGCGGCCTCTTCGACATCCTAATAAAAACTGAAAACGACAAGCCGCATTCTTAGACCGAGGAAACCCATATGGCTGACTTCAATCAAATCCTTACCGACATCAAAAACCAGCTCGGGCCACTCGCAGAGAAAGACCTAAAACAATTCGCCGGGCAGGGGAAACAAGACGCGGAGGCATTCCTGCAGGAATCAAAAACGAAATTGGAGCAATGGGTGCAGCAGCTCGCGAATAATGAGATCGACCAGGATGAGTTTACTTTCCTGGTTGAATCGCAAAAAGCCGCGGCCGAAATGAAGGCGCTCCAGGCGGCGAGTGCGGGCACGGTCCAGATCGAACAGTTCCGCGATTCGGTTTTTAGTGTGATCATCACCACGGCGTTGACCGCAGTCCCCGGGAAAGTCTGAACCGTGCCACCCTTTATCTGGTTGCAGCGCCTCTGGTTGGGGATTCGCGATCGTTACCACCAGCTCAAACCGTGTCGCTTCAGCGTTCTGGTAGCGCTCATTGCGTGTCCCGTTTTTCTTTGCGTTGCGCAAGGGACAGAAATCCTGCGCACCATCGGCGAAGGAATGGCGATCGGTGAGCTGGCCTACTGGCCTCGTGTCATCGGATTCTTCGCGGCCCTGATTCTTTGGGCGGTCTGCAGTTGGTACGGCGCGCGCGTCCTTCTCTCATTCGATCTTCCCGGCTCCTACAAAGGTCCGTCCTCACAATGGGCCCTGACCCATGTTCCGCGGATACTGGGAGTCGCACCGATCTTGATCGTGGCCTTTGGATTTTTCGTCGCTTCGCGTTCCTATGACAAAGGCACCCAAACCTGGCAATGGCTGATCGGTTTCGCTGTTTTCTCCGCCGTTCTCGCGGTTGTCTTTTATTTGCTGCTCATCCTCCGCCGAAAATGGCTGGGTTCCACGCCATCACGCAACGTAACTGGCGTGGGCGATTTCTCCTGGGGCACCATTGCAGGTCTCGGCCTTATCGCTCTGGTATCGCTGGCCCTCTTCGTCGCTTTCACCATCGCGCCCGTTCCGGTCGCCCAATTCATGGGCCTGGGCACCATCCTATTGCTCTCTGCTTCTTCCTGGATTGCTCTCGGCAGCTTCTTTGTTTTTCTCGGTCTTCGTTTTCAATTTCCATTCCTCACCTGTTTCTTTCTGCTCGCGCTCCTCTTCAGTCTTTGGAACGACAATCACGCCATTCGCGAACTGCCTCGCCAGGAGGTGAAACGCGTCAGCGCCTTGAAAGCGTTCCAAACTTGGTACGACGCGGTAGAAAAAAATCACGGCGCGGGCACGACGCATCCTCTTTACATCGTGGCCACGGAAGGAGGCGGAATTCGAGCCGCGTATTGGACGGCGATTGTTCTCGGTGAAATCCAGGACCGGAATCCGAATTTCGCGCCGCATCTCTTCGCGATCAGCGGCGTTTCTGGCGGAAGCCTCGGGGCGGCTGTCTTCGACGCGTTACTGTCGGAGCCGAGTTCTTTTAAGTTCAACGAGAAGGCGCACCTCATCCTGGGTCAGGATTTTCTTTCGCCGACGCTCGCCTCCATGCTCTATCCCGATTTGGTCCAACGCTTCCTGCCTTGCCCCATCCTCAGTTTCGATCGCGGCCGTTCGCTCGAAATGGGATGGGAAAAAGCGTGGCGCGAGACCATGGGGAACGACCGCTTTGCCGGTTCCTTTGTCGATCTTTGGAAACCCGGCCCGCGCGAGTGGATGCCGGCGCTTCTCCTCAACGGCACCTCGGTCGAAAAAGGAAATCGCATCATCACCAGCAATCTGCGCGTCACGAATAATTTTCTCGATGCGGAAGATGCGGCGGAAAAACTCGCCGGTTACAGCCTGGGCGCGACGGAAGCGGCCTGCCACATTCCTCTCAGCACCGCGGCGCACATGAGCGCGCGTTTCACCTTCGTTAGCCCGGCCGGACATTTCCCGGATGGCTCGCGCATCGTGGATGGCGGTTACTTTGAGAATTCCGCCGCCACCACCGCCTATGAGCTGGCGACCCGGATCAAGGATTGGTGCGCGTTCAAGAAAATCACGAACGTGGATGTGAAGGTGATCATGATCAGCAACGATCCGCGCAAGCAATCTCTCATGATTGCGCCGGCCAAACCGGGACCGGAACCGCCTGGACCCAAGCGCACGAAATCGGAGACGGTCACGGGACATTTCATGGGCGAAGTCACCGCCCCGCTTTTCACGCTCATGAACACACGCACTGCGCGCGGCACCTACGCGCAAAAAGCGATCAAGGTCGAGCAGCGTCGCTTTAAGGCAGTCCAGCCGGGTGTCACCGCAGCTCCGCTCGAGCCGGACGAGGCCGAACCAAAGAGTCCCGACATCTTCTACTTCGGACTTCACGACCTGAAGGTGCCGTTGCCGTTAGGCTGGATGTTGTCCGCCGCCGCGGCGAAGACGATGCAGGACCAAGTGCGCCGGAATGACGACGTCGTCCAAAATGGCGAAGCGATGGATGGAATACTCCAAAGCCTGCCAGGGCCTACCCCATGAAGATCGAGGAAACAAAATCTGCCGTGAAGGACGGCGCCCAGCGCGTCCTGGCCGGAATCACACGGCACCAGGCGCTGACCTTTCTCCCGACGGCAAAACGCGCGCGGGCGAGCAGTGACACACGCAAGCGCCGCTCATTTCTGAGTGAGGGCGGAGCGCGACCTTCCGAGACCGAGCTCGAGCGGCTCATCGGAACAAATGATTTGGTCGATCAGTTCTACCTCGAACGCGCGCTGGTCGCGGCGCAGCCAGTGGCGCGAATCAGCATCCGCAGCTCGCTCGGACATGAGCGTGGCTGCGCCACGGGGTTCATGGTCTCCCCGCGTTTATTCCTGACGAACGAACACGTTTTCCCCACCGCGGAAGAGGCGGCTTCCTCCACTGTGGAATTTAATTTTCGCCTCGACATCGCCGGCGACCCAACACCTTCTTTCATCTATCGGTTGCGGCCGGACCTTTTCTTTTTCAATCATGCCGCGCTCGACTTCGCGCTGGTCTCGGTCGAAGCGGCTTCGACTAATGGCGGGGAACCATTGTCGCGCTTTGGTTACCTTCGGTTAATCCCCGAATCCGGGAAAGCGAAGGCGCCGGAATGGTTGACTATTATCCAGCACCCTGGCGGACAACGACGTCAATTCGCCATCCGCGAGAATCAGTTGGTGGATGACAGCGATCCCGAGTTCCTCGTCTATAGGAGCGACACGGCTCAAGGATCCTCGGGCGCTCCAGTCTTTAACGATTCGCTTCAGGTGGCCGCTCTTCACCATCAAGGTAAAGCGCGTCGTGATGGCAACCTCTTTGTTCTGAAGGATGGACGGAGGGTCGCCAGCCTTGAGGGCATCGACGATTCTGAGGTGGATTGGATCGCAAATGCCGGCGTGCGCATCAGTAAGATCTGCGCGGCGATTCTGGCCGAAGCCAAAGAAAAGAACGGCCACCTCGCCGAGCTCCAACAGGCCATGAATGGCGGCGATGTCCTTGCGCTGGCCTTCCAAAATCCGAACGCGAAAGAAATCATGAGCACACCCTCTTCATCTCCATCCCTCCCATCAAACAGCGGAGGCGGCGCCCAGCGCGTCTCTCTCGTTGTTGACCTCCAGCTCACCGTTCTCGGTCAGCCGCTCACCCTCTCCGCCGCAACCGTTGGAGCAGGGCCCGGCCCCGTTTCCGGCGCAGTGGTCGGTGGCCCCTCGGAATTCGAGACGATGAAGGAGCCGATCGTGGACAAGGACTACAGCTCGCGAAAAGGGTTCCAGACAAAATTCCTCGGGGTCTCGACACCGCTGCCCACCGTGATCGACAAAAAAATTATCGGCAAGATGAAGAATGGCGGCACCATCATTCCCTACGACCATTTCAGTGTCGTCCTTCATAAGACCCGGCGGCTCGCGATCTTCACCGCCTCAAATGTGGACGGCAGCGACAAGAGCCGAATGCCGGAGAAGGACCGTGATTATTCCCGTAAAGGTCTGACCGGTTTGGAGAATGGCGAAATCGAACGATGGGTTGCCGATTCGCGCGTGGACGACACCGTCACTTTGCCCGACACCTTCTACTCGAAGGACAACGCGGCTTTCGACAAGGGACATATCGTGCGGCGCGAGGACGTCTGCTGGGGAGTAGACTTCGCGGAGGTGCAACGCGCGAACGGCGACACGTTTCACACCACCAACTGCTCACCGCAAAGGGCTAACTTCAATCAAAGTCGCTTGCATGGTCTCTGGGGGAACCTGGAGAACTTCGTCCTCGGGCAGGCGAAAGCGAAGGAGAAGACGGAGAACTATTGCCTTTTCGCCGGACCCGTTCTGGCGGATGACGACCCGCTCTTCGCCGGAAAAGATAACGCAGGAAATGTGAGCGTCAGGATTCCGCGCGATTTTTGGAAAGTCGTGTGCGCGGTCAAAGGCGGCAAGCTCCAGGTTTGGGCCTTCGTCCTCGAGCAGGACCTGACCAAGGTGCCGGTGGAAGAAGAGTTCGCTTTGACCCCCGAGTGGGAGATGCATGCCCTCTCCATCAAAGAACTCGAGAAAAAAATAAAGCTGATCAAGTTTCCCAAGGCCTACCACACGGCAGATCAGCACGCGAAGTAAGCCGCGGCGCGCACCGACCTTACCGCGAACGCGAGCGCGACCGTCCAAACGAACGCCGGCCACCGCCATTGCGTTGCATTGGGTCGCCGCCGCCGCGCGGGGAATTTCCGGGCAACCGCGGCTCGACCGCTTTCGGCCGGGCCATGCGGCCATCTCCCCTGCCCCGCTCTTCGCGTGGCGGGCCCGCCGCATTGTAATCGAACCCTTCCGCTTTCTTGCGCACGATTCCGCGGCCAATAAAGCGTTCGAGCGAACGCAACGGACCCTGATCCTCCGGCGTAACGAAACTGATCGCATCGCCCACCGCATGCGCGCGACCGGTCCGCCCAATCCGGTGGACGTAATCCTCCGAGTGCATCGGGAAATCGAAGTTCACCACGTGCGAAATTCCATCGACGTCGATGCCGCGCGCCGCGATGTCGGTCGCGACCAGCACCCGCACCGCGCCCGATTTGAAATCCTTCAACGCGCGCAGCCGCTGATTTTGCGAACGGTTCGAATGAATCGTGCCGGTCTTGATTCCGCTGCCCTCGAGGCGGCGCGCGATGCGATCGGCGCCGTGCTTCGTCCGCGTGAAAACCAGCACGGTATTGAACTGCGGATCGGCCAGGAGATGGAGAAGGAGCGCCGGCTTCAGATGCGAGCGCACGTCGTAAACGAATTGGGTCACGGTGTCGGCCGGATTGGCGCGGCGGCCGATCTCGATAATCTTGGGCGCCTGTTGGAATTCGTGGGCGAGCTTTTCGATTTCGCGCGAGAGCGAAGCCGAGAACATCAGCGTTTGCCGCCGGCGCGGCAACGCCTTCACGATTTGCCGGATCGGAGGCAGGAAACCCATGTCGAGCATGCGATCGGCTTCATCGAGCACAAGAAATTCGAGCCCGGAAAAGTTGGCGGCACGCTGGCCCATCAAATCGATCAACCGGCCCGGCGTAGCAACGACGAGATCGACACCGGAACGGAGCGCTTCGAGCTGCGGCCGTTCGCTCACGCCGCCGAAAACCGTTGCCATTCGCAAAGGAAGATGTCTCGCGTAGGCGCGCACGTTTTCCTCGATCTGGACTACCAGCTCACGGGTGGGAGCGACGATGAGAGCGCGCGTTCCGCGACGCCTTCCCTCCGCGAGGGAGGCGGAGAGTTTGGTTAGGATGGGCAAAACGAACGCGGCCGTCTTTCCGGTGCCGGTCTGGGCGATGCCGATCACGTCGCGCCCGGCCAGCACTTCCGGAATGGCGGCGAGTTGAATGGGAGTCGGTTCGGTGTAGCCAGCCTCCTGGATAGCTTTGAGAATCGGGGGCGAAAGTTGCAGAGCGCGAAACGACATAAGGCCGCTACTATCGTCCGTGCGCGGCCAATCCGCATCTGCTCAATCTGGTTTCGAAAGGCCGCTGTGATACAATGCGTGCGATGAGCTGGATCGGAACCGTGGAAAGTCTCTGGCGTTATCCGGTCAAGAGCATGAGAGGCGAAGAGTTGGATGAGGTCTTCGCGGGTTACTCCGGAATCAAAGGCGATCGCCTTTTCGCCTTCAACAGTTCGGCCAGCCGAAAAGAGTTTCCCTACTTCACCGGCAGGGACCAGCGCCAAATGCTGCGGTTTCGGCCGCGTTATCGTCGGCCCAACCAGGACTGCACCAGCGCGAACGAGCTCACGATCGATGTGGAAACGCCAGCGGGTGACACGGTCGCGATCGATGATCCCGCGTTGATCGACCGCCTGCGCCTCGGCCTCGAAAGTAAACACGAGCTCACCCTAATGCGTTCGGATCGCGCGCTGACAGATTGCCATCCGGTCTCGATCATCAGTTTGCAAACCGTGCGAACGCTCGGCGAAGAAACCGGCCTGACCCTGGATAAGCGGCGCTTCAGAGCCAACGTCTACCTGGACCTAACCGCGGCCGATGGTTTCGCCGAGGACGCGTTTGTCGGCCGCTCCATTCGTATCGGACCGACCGCGATCGTCTCCATTGTGAAACGCGACGGCCGTTGCATGATGATCACACTCGATCCCGACACAGCGGAAAAAGAGCCGGCGTTACTAAAGACGGTCGCGCAAGCCCACGAGGGCATGGCCGGTGTTTACGGCACCGTGAAGGTAGAGGGCATTTTGCGCCGAGGCGATTCCGTCGAGCTTCTCGACTAGGCGCTCTGCCTTCATTCCGTCAGCTTCACCGACGCCATCAACTGGTCGATCTTGTCCTTCAAGGCCGGGTTCTCGTCCGTGTTGCTGGTGAAGGTGATTTCGAGTAATTGCCCGCCATAGGACGTCGCTAGGATGCGCGTGTACAACAAACCGTCGCGCGGGTCTTTCGCTTTCTCTCGCGGCGCGATGTATCGCATGTCGGCCCACTGGCGTCCGTCGATCGTCACGATCTCTTTTTTCAACCAATCGAGGCGCGGGAGCCACGCCATCCCTTTGGTGTATTCCGCCACCTTCCTATCCATGTAACCCTTCAAACCGTCCGGCTGCAGACCATGTGTCCCACGCAGGATCGCGCCCCAGGCGTCGCTCTTCCTCGCCTTGAAATCCGCGATTGATTGCTTGGATGAGGTGGGTTTCTTTTCCGCGACGAAAGTGTCGGTCGTTTCGAGTTTCAGTTTGCCACCGAGCAGAGAAACCGGTTCCGCGCGCAGCGAGCCGGTCGCACCGATAAGGGCAATGAAAAGAATGAGTGGGCGCATGCAACGATCCTGCGTCGTTCGCCTGACCTCGGTCAAGGGCGCCTGTCTTTCCACTTTCTACTTTGGACTTTCCTTAAGGCTTTCGCACTTTGCTTCGTAGCTCGCGATCAGCGCCGCGATCTTGGTGTGAAAACCATCCTGGGCCGAATAGAGCGCGCCGATCGGTTCGACAAACTCCTTCTGCTTCAGTTCGTCTTCGATGGTTAACGTCAGTTCCGCGAGCGCTTCGATATTCGCACGCGAATGAAATTCCATGTCCTTGAGCTTGGAAAGGACTGCGAGCGATCTCTCCAATTCGCCCGGAGCCGCTGACTCTGACTTCGCTGGTTCCACAGCCGATGCCGGCACGGCGGATTCAGCGGCGGGCTTTGCCTTCCTCGATTTTTGTTTGGCGGTCGCGGGAGACTTGGCTTGTTCGTGATCTTTTTCCTGAGTGACTTTCTTGGCGTGGGCAACGTTGCGAGGATCTGACATGCGTCACTCTACACGATTAGAGTTGATCGCGCTGAGCCCCGATCATTCTCCTTTCTCCGCCACATAGACCGTGCTGGCCGATTCGCCTTCCAGCAGCGGATTGGCAAACGTGACGATATGCGCGCGCGCGTTCGCGAACGCGCCGCCGAGCAGGCTGAGGAATTCGTCATCCGGCGGATCGTCCGACCAAAGAGCGAAAACGCCGCCCGGATAGAGATGGGCCGCGAGCGCCCGCAGTCCTTCCGCCTGATAGAACGTCGCGTTCCCCTCGTGCAGCAAACTGCGTGGCGAATGATCGATGTCCAACAGGACCGCGTGAAAACGCCTGCCCGGCTGCTCCGGATCGAATCCGTCCACCGATTGCGCGCGCGCGAAAAAATCGGCCTGCAACATTCGCGTGCGCGGATCGCCCATCAGTTCCGGACCGAGCGGCGCGAGGCCGCGCTGATGCCAATCGATCACCGGCTGCAAAGCGTCGATGACCAGAAGCGACGCGACCTCGCGATTCGCGAGCGCGGCCCGCGCGGTGTAGCCGAGTCCGAGCCCGCCGACCACCACGTCCCAGTGCGTTCCCTTCAAATCAGCCAGGCCCCGATGAGCGAGCGCCTCCTCCACTTCATGAAACAGGCTCGACATCAGGAAGGCGTCGCCGAGTTTCACTTCGTAAATCTCGAGGCCGCCTAACGAGAGCATCCGCCGCCGCCGCAGAATGAGCGCGCCCAGCGGCGTTTCCTGGAAATCCAGCTCCTCGAAGTCCCGGCTCATGATTTAACCTATCGCATTATTCGCGAACCGGGAGTTTGTGATTGCCTGCGCAACCGCTTTGCCCTAGCAATGGGCCAACTTTAGCAGAGGAAATTCTATGGGCTTAATCCTTCTCGGCGTCATTCTTTTGGTCGGGTTCTTCCTGATCATCTTCGTCATCGGCGCCTACAACGCCCTGGTCACGTTGCGCAATCGCTACAAGAACGCCTACTCGCAAATCGATGTGCAACTCAAACGACGTTACGACCTGATTCCGAACCTGGTCGAAACCGCCAAGGGTTATCTCCAGCACGAGCGCGGCACCCTTGAAGCCGTCATCGCCGCGCGCAACGCCGCCGCCACCGCCAATACCCGCGCCGCCGCCAACCCGGGCGACGCTTCCTCCATGAAAGAATTGTCTTCCGCCGAAGGCGCGCTCTCCGGCGTCATGGGCCGGTTGTTCGCCCTGGCCGAAGCTTATCCCGATCTCAAGGCGAACACGACCATGCTCAGTTTGATGGAAGAGCTGACCTCGACCGAAAACAAAGTCTCGTTCGCGCGCCAGGCCTACAACGATTCGGTCATGGGCTACAACACGCGCCGCGAGGTTTTTCCCACCAACATGATCGCAAACACATTTGGTTTTGGCCCGGCTGAACTCTTCGTGGTCGAGAAGCCGGAACAAAAGGAAGCGCCCAAAGTCGCGTTCTAAATCTTCGCCACAGAATCGGTGGACTTCTTCGAGCGCCAGGAAAAAGCCCGACGCCATACCGCGTTCCTGGTCTTCTATTTTGCGATCGCCATCGCCCTGCTGATCCTGGCGGTTTACGCCGCTGTCGCGCTGATCTTTGGCGGCGTCTCCCTCAAGGATTCCAGCGGCGAAACCACCTTCAGTTTCTTGCAGCCTGAACTGTTCGTTGAGACGGCCCTGGCCACGCTGGGCGTCATTGCGATGGGCACCGTCTTCAAGACCATGGCCCTCGCGCGCGGCGGGCGCGCCGTCGCTGAATTATTGGACGGCCGCCTGGTCAACTCGAACACGACCGACCCCAACGAACGCAAGCTCCTGAACGTCGTGGAAGAAATGGCGATCGCTTCCGGCGTTCCCGTCCCGCAGGTCTACGTCATGGATAGCGAGGACGGGATCAACGCATTTGCGGCCGGACATTCCGCCAGCGATGCGGCCGTGAGCGTGACGCGCGGTTGCATGACCATGCTCACGCGCGACGAACTGCAAGGCGTCATCGCGCACGAGTTCAGCCATCTGCTCAACGGCGACATGCGGCTCAATCTGCGTTTGATGGGGCTCATCTTTGGAATTCTTTGCCTGACTGTTATCGGACGCATCCTTATCCGCACCCGCGGCAAAAAAAATCCGCTGCCGTTGCTCGGACTCGCTCTCATCATCGTCGGCTGGATCGGCGTCTTGTTCGGGCGCTTGATCCAGGCCGCCGTCAGCCGTCAGCGTGAATTTCTGGCCGACGCCGCAGCCGTGCAGTTCACCCGTAACCCTTCCGGACTCGCGGGTGCGCTCAAGAAAATCGGCGGACTTGGTGAAGGTTCCGCACTGCAATCGCCGCGGGCCAGCGAAGCCAGCCACTTATTTTTCGCGAACGGCCTCAAGAGTTCCTTCTTCGGTTTCGCCACGCACCCGCCACTGGAAGAACGCATTCGCGCTCTGGATCCGAGCTTCGATGGAAAATTCCCCACATCGGTGGTGCCGCCTCCGCCCGAACCGCCTCCCCCACTTCCAGTTTCTCAACCACCACCACCTCCGCGTCTCGTGCCGCCGCCACTTCCCAGTTCACAACCACCGCCGCCGCCACCACTTTCAACTCCGCCACCGCTTCCATTTCTTGCCACCGCCGTCGTCGCGCAGCAAAGCATCGTTGCCGATATCGGCCGGCCAACGACGCAGCATCTCGATTACGCCATCGATCTTCACCAAATGCTTCCGGCTTCATTGCAAGAAGCCGCCCGCGATCCGCTCGGCGCGTCCGCCTTAATCTGCGCGTTTCTTCTCAGCGCAGACGCAACGACGCAACAGAAACAACTCGAAGAACTCGGCCGAACTACTTCCGACGCGATGCGCCACGAGACCGAAAAAATCTGGCCGGAGGTCCAAAGCCTTCCGCCGCAGGTAAGACTTCCGCTCGTGGATCTGGCGCTGCCCGCGCTGCGCCGTCTTTCCCGGCCGCAGTATGCCCAGTTCCGCGCCGCCGTGAAAATTCTCGCCGAGTGCGACAACCAAACCGACTTGTTCGAATACATGCTTCAGAAAATCGTGATGCGTCATCTCGATACCCACTTCTATCCCGCGGGCCGATCGGTCACCCAGTTCTATGACCTGCGTCCCCTCGCCCGCGACGGCGGCATCCTGTTATCCGCGACGGCCTATGCCGGTCAGGACGATCCCACCCAAGCGCAAGCCGCCTTCACCAAAGGCGCGGAGTCGTTAGGCCGGATCGCCCGCGTCGAAATTCCGTGGCTGCCGCCCGACCAATGCGACCTCTCTCATCTGGACAGTGCACTCGATCGCTTCAGCCAAGCCGCCCCGCAAATCAAAAAGAATGTCCTGAGTGCCTGCGCGCAAACCGTCGCCGCAGACGGCGTCATCCAACCCCGCGAAGCCGAGCTTCTCCGCGCCATCGCCGACGCGCTCGATTGCCCCGTGCCGCCATTTCTTCAGTCGCAATAAGGATTTGGCGCTGCGAAAAAGCTCCGGCTAAAGCGAGCTCATCGCCTTTGCGTCGTCCTACTGCTGCTCAGTCGCATCCCGCAGGGTAAAATCTCAATTGGCCGCGTCGCCGTGCTTTTCGCCGGCAGCAGCAGCTCTTTTGGCTTCCCATCTGGCTTTCATTGCCGCCGAGAGTTGCGCGCGGCGTTCCGGCGTGAGGTTCAGTTTTCTCTTGGCCTTCCGAGCAGAGCTCTTCTTTTCCTCGGTCGCCACAGGTTTGACTGTGGGTTTGGGCTCATCCTTCTTCTTTTCCGTGGGCGCCGAAGCCGGCGCTGGCTTCCTCTTTTTGTTGGTCCGAACAAGTGGTTCGCGTGGAGCAGTAGTTTTGGCCGTCGCCTGTGCCGCTCCAAGCTTCCGTGCCAGCTTCTCCAACCTCTTTGTATCTTTTTCCATCCGAGCCTTCAGTCGCCGGATCTTTTTCTTGAGATTTTTGACCTTGTTCATAGACAGAAGGATTTTGGATTAACCGCGATGCGAATAGCGGATGGATTCCGAGTTAACGCCAAGCTCGCGCTGATGTCACGCATGTTTTGACTCGTAGGTGCGTTGTAGCGGCGACAGAGCGCCGTCGCTACTGCGAAGCAGCCGGAAAAATCACCGATGCAGAAGCGCCATTCGCTCGAGAAATCGGGTCATCGTTGCGAAATAAACTGGGTCGAATCGGCTTAGCGTCGCGTATTCCGTGCGGACGCCTGTCTTGGCCAGCATGTTGAGATGGTTGTCATTCTCCAAAGTCACGATCTCCGCCTGCTTATTACCAGCCTCGGCCAGAAATGTTTCGAGCCTTCCTCGATTCTCTTCCGCAGGAACGACGTGGTCCTTGCCTCCGAACAAAGCCAGGAGTGGAACGCGAACCTTTTGCCAGTAGCGCGCCGGATCGAAGCCCGCGATCGCAGCCATAAACCGGCGGTCCGGCGCGCCTTCAGGATCCGGGGCTTTGAGAATCCATTCCGCGCCGGCTGACATCGCTTCGCGATATGCCGCCTCGATCATCGCGTAGGGCTTTTCGCCTCGAGACACCGCAACGTCGAGCGCATAATAAGCCTGCGCCTTCCCGATTTCCTCGGATGAAAATCCGTATGCGCGCAGCTCGCTTTCCAAGGTCTTGCCGAGGAACTCGTCCACCGGCGTAGCCGGTCCAGCTTGAACAATAATGAAATCTGCGCTGCCCTCGGCGGCGATTTGCGGGATGATCCATCCCGCCTGGCTAACTCCCCAGACTCCGAGCTTGAGACCCTTCAATTCAGGTCGAGTACGCGTCCAGGTAATGACAGAATCAAGATCGCCCGCCAGCGTCGTCAAATTCGCGTCATGCCAATCGCCGGTTGAGCTATCCGAGCCACGCTTGTCATAGACCACCACCGCCCAGCCGCGCGAAAGAAAAAAATTCGTCCAGATGTCATAGGCACGCCGCGGCCCATCGCCCGAACCATGAACCACGACGACCACTCCCTTTGCTTTCTCTTTTGTTCGGACGAGTTCGCCCGCGATTTTTATCGGGCCGTTTTTCACTTGGAACGGTTGACGCGCGATCGGAATTTCCGTGAGCACTTTACCATCCAAGCGGATTTGTCCCCCGCTTCGCTCCAGTTGATGAATGGGCGGCGGCGACTGATCGCCAATAGCGCGCCCTACACCCATTCGGCCCTCGGAAACTTGGAAAAGAGGACCGGCCTCTCCCGTGCTGTAATCGACCAAAACCTCGGCCTTACCAAACTCATGTAGCTCACCGATTCCGATCACGGAACCACCGGTCTTGCGATAAAGACCGGCCCAGCCTTCGCTCCCCGCTGCCGCGGCCGTGAACACGATCGATGTCACGAGAACAAACAAGATGTATTTCATCATTTCTTCCCTTTCTTCAGACCATTGAACAACAGGCGCACCTTGGGCCGGATCGTTTTCGACAGGCTGTAACTCCGCCCGAAAGCCAGCCAAAGCAGGATCGACCCAGTCCAAAGATCCCCGAGTGCGTCTGCCGCCACAACCGGATCCAAGGCCGGATCAAGCGAACGAGCCGCTTGGGCCCGGCGAAAAAAATCTGCGAATATGCGGCGATCCTGCACCGCCGACGTGCGATCCGCCTCGAGCAAGGCACTGTCCGTCCAAATGGCGCGCGACAATGTTTCGATAAGTGGACCTTCTGTGGTCAAGATGGTCTCTACTTTCGCAAAAAATCTTTCCAGGGCGGGCAAGGGCTGACGTGGATCTAGCTTGGCGTCGCAGCTACTACTTGGCTGCGCGCAGAATCGCCAGCGGTATTTGTGAGATAGCTTGTAGGTGCAAGGAAGAGGCGATTCTGAGCGAGAGAATGCTGGAATCCGGTGGCGCAATGGCTCATTCTTTCATTATGAAATCGAACTTCGTATCGGTTACGCTCCTGCTCTCCGCTGCGCTCTCGTTCGCGCCCGTGACCCGCGCCCAGGAGGCCAACCCGGATGTCGCCAAAATGCTAAAGGACGCCGAGGAACAAGCGAAGAAGATGAACATGAAAGTGCCCGACGTGAAGCCGCAGCTGGCCGAGATGGAGCAGGACCAGGCGAAGGAGAAGGCTGCTTTGAAAAAACAACTCGAAGCGCCGGGTCCGATCGCCTTGCCGGCGTGGACGCCGAAGCTCCCGCAGTTCACCGCGGCTGGTCCGGCCACGAGAAAGATCATCGACGATCAGGTTCACATCATCGTTACCGGGACTTCCCCGCTCACGCCCGCGGAATTGGGCGATGCCTGGGAAGCCGCAAAGACCGAGGGGATGAGCTTCGGCCGGAGCAACAACAGCATCAACGACACGAAGACCGTGATCATTACCTTGCGCCCGCAAGATGCCGCGCAAGGCGAGGTGCGTTTGGAAGCCACGCGCGCGCCCAAGGAGAAAATCACCCACGTCACGATCACGTCTCCGTTGCCCAAGCCTAACATGGATTAGAGTTAGCCTGGCCGGATAGAAAAGACCATTGTTTATGAAGGACGACAAAGACAACATCCAACTTAGCGCGGTGGAAGATCACGATGGGATCCTGACCATTCGCGGCGGCGGCGCCCGCAGGGATTGGAACGGCATTCATTACAAGCAGGGCATGTCCGCCAAGAATGTGGGCACGACCAAACTATCAGCCAACATCGCCACCATTCCGCCGGGCGGCGTGGCCTACGCTCACATTCACGTCGGCTTCGAACTGATTCTTTACATCCTCGAAGGAAAGGTGCGCCATGAATTCGGACCGGGACTTAAGCAGTCGGTGGAGAATGAAGCCGGCGATTTCATTTACATAAAGCCCGGCGTGCCTCACGAAGTTTTCAATATGAGCGACACTGAGCCTGTGGTGGCCTTCGTCGCCCGCTCCTCCGCCGAGGAGTGGGACAACATTATTCCTTACGATCGTAACCGGCCGCAGAGTTAGTTAGACTTCGCGTTCTACAAGGCGACTTCCCACGCGCCGCGGTTGCGGGTGCCGATGCGAAGGACTCGCCGGCGTTCGTGAAGAATCATGTCGCCGATGACGGCGTTGGGAAGTCCGTTGCTAAAGTCGGTCCATTTGGTCCCGGCGTTCTGACTCCGGTAGACTCCGTGATCAGTCGCAGCAAAAATGCGCTGTGTGTTTTTCGGATCGATCACAATCGCGTTAACTGGAATGTCCGGCAGGTTGCCCGTGCGATTGCTCCAGGTCTTGCCACCGTTAGTCGAGCGGAAGACATGGCCTCCTCCAAAGGCGGAGCTACTTGTCCAGATAAGCTGTTTAGTAGTTCCCAGGACGACGATGTCACTGAGGAATCCGCCTAACGGGCTCGTTAACTGAGTGACAGTCGCTTTGGCCCAGCCGGAAGTAGCTCGTGCAACGCGAGCCAATCGCCCATTTTCAGTTCCGATGATGAGGGTCTTCGCGTCCACAATGCTGACGGCCGAAGCCATCTCGCCGCCCGTCCCGCCGTAATCAACTTCGTTCCAGTTGTCGCCGCTATCATCCGAAATCCAAACTGTAACCCCGGCCTTGGCGATAAGCCTGTCGCTTACGTCCATGGGAGGATAGAAGAGCGCTTCATAGTCGTCAGGCGCCGGCGGAGAAACATCCTTCCACTTAAAAGCGTTCGGGCCGGTAGCTGGAGCACGCTCAATCCCGATGCCGTAGAAGGAGTGGTAACAAAGCTTGTTAGTATCGTCCGCGCCACAATCGCCGCCATCCCCGAGCGCAATCTGGTTCCAGGTTCCGTTGTCAGGCTGACCCAGGGTCCCGTTGTCCTGCGTTCCACCTATGAGCCAGTTGTCGTCGCTTTCGAGATGAATCAGGAATTCGAACTCGGTAATGCTAAGTCCCTTATTGAGCGCTTTCCAACTCGCGCCGCCATCCGGCGAACGAAACACTCCCCCATCGTTACAGGCGAAAAGCACATTGGCATCGGACGGATCAAAGGCCAGATGATGTTGATCGGGATGAATGGAATCGCCGCTAGCTCGAGACGAGATGTTGCGCCAGGTCCAACCGCTCGCTCCGCGCATTCCCTTGTAAAGCTCCACCGCGCCCCAATAAAGAATGCTGGGATCAACTGGAGAGATCGCCATACACCAGTCATACCAAGCCTGGTCGATGTCCGAGTTTGCTTTCATCGAGGGAGGTTTCTCGGCGGAGAAGGCGCCGCCATTGGAAGCACGCCGCCAGAGCATGACCTTCTTATCTAGAACGGCGCCGACATAGACGATGGCCGGATTGGAAGGCGCGTGACAAACTTCCATCCGCGAGAAGCGCGAGCCCGGAGTCGAGCCGGGAAGAGCCACGCGTGTCCAGGTCGCGCCACCATCGCCAGAACGAACCAAGCCGGGGACAGTAGCGGCAAAAATCTCCTGAGGATCATTTGGATTAACGGAAATATCCCAGGTAGTGGTGAGCTGGGCCGCGCGCCAGGTCACTCCACCATCAGTGCTTTCAAGGAGCTTCTCCGATGTGCCTGCCCAGACATGAAGCGGATTAGAAGGATCGACCGCGAGATCATGAACACCAATGCCGGAAAGCTCGTTGGCCGGGAGATGCTCCCAGGTCTGGCCGCCATCGGACGACCGGAGCAGCCCTACACCTAGCTGGCTCTGGTTATCTCCATCGCCCGTCCCCGCATAGACAATGTTCGGCGAACTGGGCGCGGCGCAGATCGCACCCATTGATAACGTCGGCTGCTGATCCGTGAGCGGGCGCCAGGTCGTTCCCTGATCCAAGGTCTCCCAGAGTCCGCCGCCTCCCGAACAAAGGACCAAGTGGTTTGGATTTGAAGGCGAAATACAAACCCCCGAGCAGCGGCCGGCGACGGGCGGCTTGTTGTTACCGCCCGTTCCATAGGTTTGACCGTGTGGGATAATGGTTGGTCCCAGGGGACGCCAGACCGGAAGCGCCACGCTAGCGGCGAACTTGGTTGGGATGAGCCGGCTTTTCGCTCGATTCGCCTTCGCGTATTCAGCCGCCGGCTTTACGCTCGGTCGCGCCGGAGCCTTTCGGGAAATTCGCGGAGCGGCGCTGGCTTCTGAAGTAACAAAACCGCGAACTAATGTCGTGCAAGCCAAGTCGCGTTGGGTTTCAAAGTATTTAATTCTCTGCAGGGCTTTACCACCTGGATAATACTTTTTCGCGTATTGTGCCGCCTTGCGGTGGGCGCTCTTGCCCTTTTTACCGGCTGCACGTTTCCAAATGGGGCGTTTCATATCGGTTAGGGGTTAGGATCGCGCGCTTGACTGCGAAGGCGAGCGGGCGCGAATCAGGTGTGAGTAGACGCAATTCAATCTTAGGAAGGCTGAGCTATTCCTCTTTGGTTGTCTTAGGGGATTGCTTGGTATCACTCTCCTCAGATTCTGGTGTCTCCTCGGTGCCGGGTGTCGGAAGTGGGTCCAGTCCCCGCGCCTTGCGATCCTGCTGAATTCGTTGAAAGGCCCGGCCGCCCGGAGGCGCGTCGTCAGGTTCCTTGTCGGATGGGTTGCGCATTGATTGATGTCCTATCTAACTCATTGTGACCTGGCGATCGCGTCCTTTCGACCCGAGAAGCCGAGTCATCCATTCCGCGATGAAATCGAAGACGAGCCAGGTCGCGAGGAACGCCATGCATTCAAGCGTAAAGCTGTGAAACCCGTAAAACAGATCCGCCAGGATGAGAGCGGGAACAAATGCGGCGAGTCGCCGGCCGTAAGTTGCGTGAGTGCGTAAGGCGCGCAGGAGATCGATCATAATGGATCCTTTCTTGGATGGGGAAACCGAACGCAGCCGTTTTATCCAAACGATGTTTTGGTGTCAACGCCAATCGAAAGCGAGCCGATTCGCGACGTGACAACTGCGTGTCGAAATGCGTGTAATTGGGCAGATCGATGAATGCGAATTATGTTTTCGTTCTGGCGCTTGGAATCGGGGTGGTCGCTGGTTTGCGTTCGCTGACCGCGCCAGCCGCGGTGGCCTGGGCTGCTCACCTGGGGTGGTTGAATCTGAATGGGGGAGGCCTCGCCTTCATGGGAACAGGCGCAGCCGTCACGATATTTTCGCTGCTGGCGATCGGCGAGTTTGTCGCCGACAAGCTGTCGGCAACTCCGAAGCGAACGGCACTCGGACCTCTCCTGGCTCGCATGGTCACCGGAGGTTTTTGCGGCGCCTGCCTGTTCGCGCCAGCCGGTCAATCGTTAGTGATCGGTGCGTTGTTAGGCGCGATCGGCGGAGTGATCGGAGCGTTTGGAGGTTACGAAATCAGAAAGCGGCTGGTCTCTGGTCTGCAGATCAAGGACATTTTTATTGCTCTCTGCGAAGATTTGGTGGCGATAGGTCTGGCCTGCCTCCTAGTCTCCCGATAGGGTCTGATTCCAGTTTTGGGGCAAGCTATGTGTCTTCATATCTAATCGCCGGCGAACTTCCGGATTGCTCGCGTTCAAATCTTTCGCGAATCGTAAGCCCAGTGTAGCAGCGCCTGGCGTTGCCGCCGTCGGCAATCGAGATCGCGTGGCGCGCAATTCTTTTTCAACTGCGCGATATGACGCCTCACCGCGCGCCATCTCCCGATCTGCCGCAAATCGTCGGCGCAGCGCCGCCCGGAATAGTAACGACAATACCACTGAAACCAGCCCCGCGGATCTTCCGGATAAATCCAGCCCTTCTCGTGCCAGGTCGAGAGCGGTTGTGAAGCATTCACGCCGAAATAATTGAGTGAAGGATCATGTCGATCCGGACAGAGCTTGGCCTGCTTGAACCAGCTCGCGGGAAATTCCTCGCGACAATCCGTCAGATATTTTCCGCCGAAGACGCCCAGCTCCAGCATTCGCCGAGGCGTTAGTTCAGGTTTAAATTCCGCCCGAAACCCGCGCCCCATCGGCCTGGTGCGGAAATAGACGTAGCCCTGCTGCATCTCGTCGTTCACTTCCACGCGCACCGGTTTCATTATCGCCAAGCTTCACGCTTCTGTGGTGAGAGGAAACTGGTATCTGCTGACTTCTGAACTCTGACTTCTGGCCTTCGGTCAGCGAGCTTGGCGCGGAACGACTCCAGTCCGCAATCTCGTTCTGCCCCCCGCCTTTTTCCTGGCCCTTGCGCGCTATCCCGGGGATTGCCCCATGGATTGTTGCCCCTCGAAGAGAAGGGCGAGGAGCCGTTTGTTTTGTTCGATCGCTGCCGCCAGATCCCGCGGCTTCGTGCGGCGCTGCCAGCGATAGAGGAACAGGACGTCGTCCGCTCCTTCGATGCTAAGGTGTTGAAGTGGCTCGAGGAATTGCCGCAGCGCGGGAGTAAAGATCGCCCGAAGAGCGGCCTCATCCCCGCCGCGCAAGATATAGTTATCGCTGAACTCCGGCGCGTCCGAGAAGTTGATATCGGAAGCGCCAAACACCTTCCCCATTTTCGCAAAGATTGTCTCGGGATAGAGATTAAAGTACGGGAGCTTCAACAGCGGCGCCTGCATCCTGGCGATGGTTTGGTTATAGTTCTGACTCTGTCTTCCAAACCCGACTGTGTATTGATAATCGAACAAGGTCAGGACCAGCTCGTCGGTGTGAAGAGCCTCCAGAACATTCGCGATAATGTGGTTGCGGCCCTTATTTTCGAGAGAGCAGCCGATCGGCAGCGCATTATCTGATCCGGTCGGCTTCCGGCGAAAAGGAACTCCCAGCGAACGAGCAAACGCCTCGATTTTGTTCGACCGCACGTAGTCGGCGTAAAGGACCAGGCCGCAGAGGGCCGTGGCACCGACTACGAGGAGAACTATCAACAGAGTGTTGTTGGAACTTGTGGCGGCACTGAGAATACCCGTGACGGCGAGAGTGGTCGCGGATGCCTGCCTTGCGAAAACGATGACGAAGCCCAGCGCGAGCGCGCCTCTCAATGAGCCGGCATAACGATGCATCGAAGCGAATGTTTCCGATCCGGTCCCCCGTTGGCAAGCCAACTTCGCCCTCCGGAATCTTCTAAGGTGATGCTTTCCAGTCGTCGGCCGCCTCGAGCACAGTGCGTGGGCCGGCGCCATTCAGCCACGCGAGCGCATCCTTGTCGCCGCGCAGATACGCGTCCCAAAACGCACTCGAGAGCGCGAGAATCACGCGATGATGATTCGGATTACGCGGTGCCTGATCGCCGGGCAAGGCGCGATCTGTAAACGCCGAGTGCTCAGCTTTGTCCAAGACCACTTCATATTTCGGCGCACCGTGCAGCGCAGGGTAAACTGCCAGTCGCGATTTCACATCGGCGTGGCCGATGGGCGCGGTGTCGAGCGTACCGGTCATTAGCAGCCAGGGAATTCGTACGTCGCCGAACGCTCGTTCAGGGCTCATGGAAGTTGGGATGCTCGGACTGAAGATGACCGCGGCGCGAATGCGAGAATCGGCTAGCGTCCTTCCGCTAGCCGGGAATGTTTCGCCGCTCACCGCTTCGGTCGTTATTGCGCCGAAGGAATGCCCCGACATGCCGATCTTCGTTAGGTCCATCCGGCCGGCGAGCGGGCCACTCTTGTTCCAGGCTTCGAGTTGATCGAGCACGGCCGTTACGTCCTTCACCCGCAAAAGAAAATTCTCCAGGGACGCGGCCTCGCGCATCGCAGCCAGGCGTTGTCCGGGCGCTGCCGCCTTCCACACCGCCTCGTCGCTCCCCGGATGTTGGACAAAGACCGCCAAGTAACCGCGCGCCGCCCAATGTTCTCCGAGAAACTTGCTGCCGGCGCGCGATCCGCCCAGCCCATGACTGAATAACACCACCGGCTCCGCCTTCTCGTTAGCCGGCAGATAAAGCCGCACCGGAATATCGCGGTTCCGCGCCGCGTCGTGCACAGTCAAATCGCGCGACTGCGCTTGAAATTTCGGAGCGATTGCTAACGGGTCATAGCCCTTCCCAAGCGCACCCGACAAGATCGACCACGTCAGCAAGACACAAATCAAAAGGGCTTTCATTATAAGCGTCACCTCAGAATATTAAGACGCCACCACACAAAATCGGTTACGGCGAATCTTCACCGCAGCCCCAAACCGTTCTAATCTGAGGCGGGCAGAAACTCTTCCCGGACAATCTTACCGTCTTTCACGGTGTAGACGCCGACCTCGGACATTTGGAATCGCTTCTTTGATTCCCTATCCGTCACATCCACGTCGTACTGCACCACGAATCGGTCGTGCGCGACGAACGGCCCGGTGACTTTGAAGCTGTGCACTTCCATGGCGGTTATCCACCAGTCCACCTTCTTGTGCACCCCTTCGATCCCGTGCGTCTCCGGCGAGCTGCCGTCCCTTGCCGTAGCTTCCACGCTTACAATATCCTTCGCGTAGAGAGTATCGACCGCTTCTTTCCACGCCTGTTTGCGGACCAGCTCCACCACTTTCTTCGCTACTTCTTCGGTATTCATGTTTTTCCTTTGTTTATATCGACAATTACTTGCTGACAATTTTCTCCAGTTTGTTGAGCGCGCTATTCCAGCCGTCAACCTTTACCAGAAGAGTTGCTTTTCCCTTCTTAATTATTGATTCTCTCACTTATGGACTACGTGATTCGCCCGCTCACGGCAATGGATGAATCGATTCTGTGGGACATGCTGTATCAAGCCCTCCAAACAGCCGAGAAAGCGACGTCCCGCGACATTCTGAAACAACCTCAATATGCTCGCTACGTTGAGGGCTGGGGCCGCGCGGGCGACACCGGTTTTCTCGTGTCCGATAAGGCGAGTCAGGAAGTGCTTGGCGCGGTTTGGTATCGTGTGCCCGAGGCTAAGGGAGACAGTGAGCAGACGGAATCGGCGCCCGAACTTGCCTTCGCGGTCAAATCCGGCCAGCGCAAACGTGGCCTTGGCGCCGCGCTCCTCACCCAA
Source organism: Chthoniobacterales bacterium (assembly GCA_003244145.1). Classification (GTDB taxonomy): domain Bacteria; phylum Verrucomicrobiota; class Verrucomicrobiia; order Chthoniobacterales; family UBA10450; genus AV80. The sequence continues at coordinate 24,509 of QHBM01000084.1, read as the reverse complement.
TTAGTCAAAGCGAATCCTCACCACTCAGCGATTTCGATTCGCGCCTCTGCCACCAACCCAGCAGTACGGCTCTACGAGCGATTCGGTTTCAAGATTGTGAGCGACAGTGAAGGCACCGTGACCATGCGCAGAGAAATCTGATCGCTGCGACGGCTACGGCGAGGCAGGCTTCGTAAACGCTTCCTTATTCACTACGTACGGCATCTTCGTAGGGTCGCCGCCGTAGTTCGCTTCCAACACATCGATCACCGCCTGCGCCGTCCGCCCGGCCATGCCTTTGTCGGGATCGACCGAGAGCCGAGTGATCTGCCCGCCACTGGCGAAGTGATGGAACAACCGGGTGCGGTCCGCGATTTCGGGATCGAGCAGCGGCGAATCGGCGGGGAGCGGCTCCTTCTCGAAGACGTCGAGCGCCGCTCCGGCGATGACCTTGTCTTTCAGCGCCTGGGCGAGCGCCTTCTCGTCTACGACCGGGCCGCGGGAGCTATTGACCAAGTAGGCCGTCGGCTTCATCAGCTTCAGCGTTTTCTCGTTGATGACGTGATAGGTCGGCTTATCGGTTTCGCCTTCGCGCAACAACGGCACGTGGATGCTCACGTAATCGGCGCCGCGAAGCGCCTCCTCGAACTCCACGTACTTGATCCAGGTTTTTTCCTTCTGAATCTCCCGCGCATGGCGCAGGTCCATCAACTCCTGAATCGCGGCCACGTAATTGTCATTATGATACGCCGGGTCGTAGCACAGAATATTCATGTCGAACCCCGAGCATTTCTTGATCATCGCCAGTCCGATTCGTCCGGTGCCGATAACAGCGATGGTTTTGCCGGTCACTTCGTCGCCGAGAAACGGCAGGAATGGATGCCACGACGGCCACTTCTGCTCCCGCACCAGACGCTCACTCGCATACATTTTGCGCGCCAGCATTCCGAGCATGAGAAACGCAAACTCGGCCGTCGCTTCAGTAAGGACGTCGGCGGTGTTCGTGAATGGGACCTGGTATTTGTTGGCGTCGGCGCGGTTGATGTTATCGAAACCGACGGCGATCTGCGCCACGACCCTGAGTGTCCCCTTCCCTGCTTCGAAGATCTCGGCGTCGATCGGATCGCGGAGCGTGGTGATCAACGCGTCGACGCCGCTTTTCAATTTCTCGATGATCAATTTCTTCGGCGGCGCTTCCGGGCCTTGAAAAACCTCGAGCTCATAACCGCGCTCGCGCAAACGGTTCTCCGCGGGATCGCCGATGCGGGAGGTGGCAAAAATTCGTTTCTTGTCGGCCATAGCTAAGAAAAATTTCTCCTCCCTTCAAAGATTCTTCTTCGCCCACGCACCGACGCGATCGAGCGCCTTCTCGATGTTCTCGATTGAGTTCGCCACGCTGAATCGCAAATAGCCTTCGCCGAAATCGCCAAACGCCGTCCCCGACAATCCAGCGACTCCGGCGTCGTCGAGCAACGCGTCGGCCAGTTTCTTCGATGGCCACCCGGTTTCTTTGATATTGGGGAAAACGTAGAACGCGCCCTTGGGCAAGCGACAGGAGAAACCTTTGATCTGGTTCAGGCCGGCAACCATGATGTCGCGCCGCTTCTTGAACTCGGCGCACATCGCCTCGACCGAGGCCTGCGGTCCGCGGAGCGCTTCAATGCCGGCGACTTGGGTGAAGCTCGCGGTACAGGAGTTGGAGTTAGTCATCAACCGCGCGACGTGCATCGCCAGGTCGGCGCGCATCACGCCGTAGCCCATCCGCCAGCCAGTCATGGCGTAGGTCTTGGAGAAACCGTCGAGCAAAATGGAGCGCTCCTGCATTCCGTCGACTGACATGATCGAATGATGCTCGCCTTCGAAGATGAGGCGGCTGTAGATCTCGTCGGTCAACACCATGATGTTGCGGTCGCCGATGGCGCGCGCGATGCCGTCGATGTCTTCCTTCGTCAGCATGCCGCCGGTCGGGTTCTGCGGCGAATTCAGAATGATGAGCTTCGTGCGGTCGTTGATCAGCCGGGCGAGCTCGCCGACGTCAAGCCGGAAATCCATCTCCTCGCGCAACCGGATCGGCACGGCTTTCGCGCCGACGTAATTGATCATCGACTCATAGATCGGGAATCCGGGATTCGGGTAAATGACTTCATCCCCTTCTTCGGCCAGCGCCAGAATAACGAAAAAAATGATCGGCTTGCCGCCGGGGACAACGACCACTTCTTCCGGCGTCGCTTTTACCTGGCGCGTCTCAGTCACGTACTGCGCGATGGTCTCACGCAGCTGGGGCAAACCGGCCGAGGGTCCGTAGTGGGTGAAGCCCTTGTGCAACGCGTCCGTCGCCGCAGAGATAATATTTTCCGGGGTATCGAAATCAGGCTCCCCGATTTCGAGATGGACGATGTCGCGGCCCGTGGCCTCGAGCGCTCGCGCTTTCACCAGGACCTCGAACGCGGTCTCCGTGCCGAGACGCGCCATGCGCCTGGCGAGACGGAGATCGAGGTTCTTATTCATGACGACGAAACGAGCATTATAGCGCGCTGGCGCGTCTTGTCTTTTGTCAAATGTCAGCCTTCTCTCCACGCAGCTGTTGACCGTGGGGCGCGAGATTACGCTGAAGTAGTCAGTGAGTTTCGCGCATTAACACAGCCCAGGGAATCCAATGTCGACCGAGCCAAGTCTTGCAGGCAGCCTCCGATTCGGACACTCTTCGGCCATATGAAACTTGTTCTCCTCGCGTGCCTGTGTCTGCCCCTGTCGCTGTTCGCCCAAGGCGGATTGCCCGATAAGCCGTATATCTACGTCGAAGGGAAAGCCGAAATCGAAAAGCCCGCAGACATGGTGACCCTGCGTTTCGATCGGTTGAGGGCCCGACTCTCCTCCGATCTCTGACTTCCGACCCTATGTCCATCCGAATCCTCGTCTCCGGCGGCACGTTCGATAAGGAATACAACGAACGCGACGGACAGCTCTTCTTCAAGGATACCCACGTGGCCGAGATGCTCCGGCTGGGACGTTCGCGCGTGGAGGTCACCATCCGCACCGTGATGATGATCGACAGTCTCGAAATGACCGATGCCGATCGCGCGCTCATCGTGCAGAATTGCCTCGGGGCCGAGGAGGATCGCATCGTGATTACTCACGGCACCGACACGATGACGGAAACCGCCGCCGCGCTGGCCCGCGCCGTCACGGGAAAAACCATCGTGCTCACCGGCGCGATGATTCCTTACGCCTTTGGCAGCTCCGACGGTCTCTTCAATCTTGGCAGTGCGCTCTCATTCGTGCAGGTGCTGCCCGCCGGAGTTTACCTCGCTATGAACGGCAAATGTTTTCCGTGGGACCGGGTCCGAAAAAATCGCGAGCGCGGCGAGTTTGAGGAGAATGGATAGCTCTGACGTCTGCGTTTTCTACTTTTCTTCACAGCAATGAGCTTCATCAATCTCGATCAACTGCCGTTTATCGGAATGTCGCATGAGTTTGTCGGCGAAACTCAAGGCGCGCCCTTCTCGGCTTACATCGTCACGGCGAAGCCCGGCCAAGGCCCGCCCTTGCATACCCATCCGTACGTCGAAGTCGCCTTCACCATCGAAGGCTGCGCCACCATCACCGTCGGAGATGAACAGCGCGAGGTGAAAGCGGGCGGCATTGTTGTGATTCCAGCGGGCACGCCGCACCGCTTCATCAACTCCGGCGACACCACGCTGCGGCAAATCGACATCCACGCGAGTTCAAGATTCATGCAGACGAATCTCACCTGACGCTTTTCAGTCGCGATGAAACGGCCGTTATTCGCCGCGTCGGCGACGCTCGGGCTTTGGCTCGCGGTGATCATCACAAGCGGCCTTGCCCTTTACGGGACGCGACCTCCGCCAGCCCTTACCACCCTGGCGCCGCTCGATGTTTTTTCCGCCGAACGTGCGATGACGCACCTGCAGCAGATCGCGAAACAGCCGCATCCGATCGGAAGCAATGATCAAGTGCGCGATTATTTGGTGGAAAATCTTTTGCGGCTCGGCGGCGACGTCCAAGTCGAGAGGACAATCGGCTCCGCCCAACGCGGCCGCATTCTGAATTCCGGCATTGTCCAGAACATCGTGGCTACTTTTCGCGGCCAATCGAACAACCGCGCCGTAATGCTCGTCGCTCATTATGACTCCGTAGCTGAAGGCCCCGGAGCAGCGGACGACGGCGCGGGCGTGATCGTGATTCTCGAGACCATCCGCGCGCTGCAAGCGGGCCCTCCGCTCAAGAACGATCTTGTCGTCTTGTTCAGCGATGGAGAAGAAGCCCGCGGGCTATTCGGGGCCCAGGCCTTCGCGGCCGATCATCGGGAGCTGGCCGATCGCATCGGGCTGATGCTGAATCTCGAAGCGCGAGGCAGTTCGGGGCCGGCTTTGATGTTCGAGACGAGCAACGACAATGGCGCGCTGATCCGCGAGTTCGCGCGCGCGGCGCCATACCCGATGGCGTCGTCCTTGATGGCCTCAGTCTACAAGCTCCTGCCTAACGACACCGATTTCACGCCGCTCAAAGCGGCCGGATTAAGCGGACTTAATTTCGCCTTCCTCGAAACCTTCCAGAATTATCATTCGCGACTCGACTCGATCGAGAACCTGGACAAACAAAGCGTGCAGCACATGGGGGCGAATGTCCTCGCGCTCGCGCGCCATTTCGGAAATTTACCGCGCGCTCCTGGTAGAGAACCCGATCTGGTTTACTTCAATTGGTTCGGCAGCCAACTGTTCGTTTATCCAGTCTGGCTAGTGTGGGCGCTCGCGTTCCTCGCTCCTGTCGCCTTCGCGATCATTTGTGCTCGCGGGCGAAAACGAAACGGAATCGCCTTCGGAAAGGTCGCCGTCGGTTTCGGGAGTTTTTTCCTTCAGCTGTTGGTAATAGGCGGTGGGACGTTTGCGGCCTTTGCTGTTGCAAAGCTGATTGCCGGTGAATTCCTCGAGGGCGATACCAGAAGCAATCAGCTCTTGTTTGCCGGGGTCATGGGAGTCGGGGTCGGTTGCGGGCTTGCGTCGCTACGATTTCTCCGCGCAAAGCTTGGCCTCGCGAACCTGGCGGCCGGCCAGCTCTTCGCCGCCGCGCTGCTTACACTTGTCCTTTGTTTTCTGCTTGTTGGCGGTAGCTACGTCTTGCAATGGCCGCTCCTCTTTGGGATGGCCGGTCTGCTCTTCACCTTTTGGATCCCCGAACGGGCACGCCCGCTATCCGAATTGCTTTTCGTCATCCCGGCGCTCCTGACTCTGGTGCCACTTGCCTACATGTTTTTTGTCAGCCTCAATTTCAACTACCTCTCCGTCGGCGCGGATGTTTTTCTTCTGACCACACTAATGGCACTCGCTGTGCCGCTCTTCGATCGCCTCGTTAGCAAAGCACTTGCGACGGTCACGGTCGTATTTGTTCTCTCCGCCTTCCTGATCGTATCCGGCATCTATCTCTCGCACTTCAGTGCCGAGCATCCGCGCCGCGACAGTTTGATCTACAGCGTGAATGCAGATGAGAAGAAAGCGAAATGGACAACCTACGATAACGCGCCCGATGCATGGACCGCGCATATGCTAGGAGACAATCCGCGCCGACAGGTTGATCCTGAGTTTGCCGCCGGCTCCGATCGGCCGCTCCTAAGTGCCGAAGCGACGTTGCTGCCACTGGCGGCCCCCTCGGTTACTGTTACGAACGACACCACTGCGGATAACATTCGCTCGCTCACTTTGCAGCTCACCTCCGCCCGCGACGCGCGATCGCTGTTGGTGCGATTGCCAGGAGAATTGAAACTGCTTGCCGCGGGTTGGAACGGCCGTTTCCAGCCGATGCAGGGTGACCCCAAAAGCAATGCGCCCTGGTCGCTCCGCTTCGAGAATGTTCCCGCTGAAGGCGCGCAGCTGGAGTTGCGCTTTCTCGCGCAGAAGCCGGTGAAGATATGGGTAGCCGATACTTCGCCCGGCTTGCCCACAGCCGATCGAGCATCACCGGCACGACCCGCAGAGACCATACCCACATACGGCAGCGACGTCACCCTGGTTGCGCGACGCTATCAGTTCTAGCGGGAGACGGAAGTCGCGCAGATCAAAGCATTCGCCATAAGTCTCGAGCGTGAAGGCGGCGTGCCGAAACGCGAAGGCCCAATCGTCATGATCGGCAATGCCTAACGTGTTCGATCACCTTTTCGGCGGATCTATTCCGTAAGGCCGTTCTTCATCGCCGCGATATAAGGCGCGCGGCGACGGCGGTGAATACCGCGCGACGTCCGCAGGATGGGAAAGAGAAGCATGTAAACCAAACTGCTCCAATTTCGCACCATCGGGACACAGGCGAGCACGGCAGCGATCAGCCCAAAGGCAGTGAGCGCGACGAGCCGAAAGATTTGGTATCGGGTGTCGAATTTTTCGAGATCGTTGAGTCCGAGCGCTTCCCGCAAACGATAGGCGTGGAGATAAAGCAGCGTCATGGCGCCGTAAACTGCCGCGAAGCCCAGGCCGTAAATCACCAGCAGGCTGGAGAATTGCGATCCGGTCATTGATGCGGGCGGAACGGAATCGAAGACGAGGCCGTTGATGCTGAAATTGAAAAGGAACTTGAGCGGATAGACGTAGAAGAGAACGAGGAAAAGCATCACGCAGGTGAGGAACCGCGTCGTGCCATCGTCGAGGCCGTAGCGACGACAGAATTTGTAGTGGCCGTTCCAGATGAGGGCCAGAAACATGAAGCAGAGCGCGAAGGCCGGAAAGCCGCGCATCGTGGTCACCAAATCGTTGAACGATTTCGGCACGTCGAGCGAGACCACGAGCAACGTGAGCGCGAAACCGAAAACCGCGTCGCTAAACGATTCCAGCCGCGCCACCTCTCGCCCGCGTAAGCGAAATCCGGGAAGATCACGGGATTCGGTCGCGCCTGAGCTACGCAGCATCGCGATTAACTACCCGGCGCTGCGCCGACAAACAAGAGCGGAGTTGAAAACATCCCCGCCGGTTTGCGACCGTTCCCTCTCTTCTACCGAAGCCAGGGACGGTCGGAGATCTTCCCCGGCTTGAAATCCACGGTCTCGAACCTGGCGGTGTCGAGATTCCAGACCGCGTGCAGCTCCGCTGTCCAATGGGGACCACCGGCGAGATTCGGTTTGTTGTCGGCGGAAATCCTCAAGATTACTTTCTTGTTCTCGCGCCAAAATCAGTTTCATCCAGACAAGTCTCGGGTAAAGATTTTCAAATCAGCCGAAACGCGGTCTATACTTTCCACTTTCCACCTTCCACCTTCCACTTTCTACTTTCTAATTTGCCCGTGCCCTCAGTCGTCTTTCTTCGTGCGGTGAACGTCGGTGGGGCGAACCTGTGCCGGCCGGCAGCCATAGCCAAGGAGCTGTCGAAGTTCGGGCTCGTGAACATTGGCGCGGTCGGGACGTTCGTGGTGCGCGAAGTGGTGAGCGAATCGGTTCTGCGCGCCGCGATTGCTCGCAAGTTGCCGTTCAAATGCGAGATCATGATCTGTCCCGCGCGCGACATCATCAAACTCGCGGCAAAGGATCCATTCTCACGGGAACCCTCGGGCCCCAACATAACTCGGTTCGTGAACGTGTTACACAAACCACTTCGCACACTGCCTCCTATTCCTCTTAGTTTGCCTTCGGAGGACGATTGGCTTTTGAAGGTCATTGCGATCCAGGACAGGTTCGTCCTGGGTCTGTATCGGCGGGAGATGAAAGCGATCAGCTACCTGGGTAAGATCGAGAAGCTACTGGGTGTGCCGGTCACCACGCGCAATTGGAACACGATCGAGAAAGTCGTGAAGATCCTTGGACAGGATTTACAGGATTAATTGGATTAACCGCGGAGAGCACGGCGCACACAGAGAACTTTGGGAGTTGTCTCTGCGACCTCTGCGACTTCGATCGTGAAGATTCTTGGGTCTCGTAACAATCGGGCTAATCCTGTCTAGGAATGCTCGTACTGTTCGTCGCTGACCTTTTCCATCCAATAGACCGCCTTGCCGTTCAGCGCTTCCTGAATAGCGATATGCGCCATCGCGGTCGTTGGCGTGGCGCCGTGCCAATGCTTTTCACCGGACGGAATCAAGACAACATCCCCCGGCCGAATTTCCTCGACTGGTCGGCCCCAACGCTGAGCGCACCCAAGACCCGAAGTGACGATCAACGTCTGACCGAGCGGATGGGTATGCCAGGCCGTGCGGGCACCGGGCTCGAAGGTAACGCTCGCGCCACGCACGCGCGCTGGGTCCGGCGCTTCAAACAGAGGATCGATGCGAACTGTGCCGCTAAAATATTCAACCGGTCCCTTGCTCGACGATTGCGAGCCATTTCGTTTGATTTCCATCTCTGAACTCTCCTCCTTCTACTTTCTACTTTCTACTTTTCCGACGGCGGCCATCCCACGCCGGCGAGTTCCTTCGGCAATTGTTTCGGGTCAACTGGGTAAACGAGTGACATATCAGGATTGGTCTGTGCGCCCGACAGAAATTCCAACTCCTCCGGCGCGCCCACGATGAGCCAGAGCACCTCGGCGTCGGTGTCGTTAAACACCTGGCGCAACTGGTCCGGCCCGACCAGCACGCCGCCGTATTTTGGGACAGTGAGTGTCTCGTCGCCCACGCGCATGCGCCCCTCGCCTTCCAACACGAAATAGAACTCCTCCGCCCGGATGTGCTTGTGCAATGTGTTCGCGCTCCTGGGCGGCAACCGCCACAGCCGCGCACCAAGATTCTCACTCCCGGTCCGCTCCAGATAATCGGCGTTCGGGATTTTCATCAGATTGGAAGGCCGCCAGGAAAGCTCTTCCGGCTTGATGAGATGGTAACCTTGAATCGTTTTCATGTCTCGACGCCTGTCATTCGTCGGCGCGGGTCGACGCTGACTTGATATCGACCACCGGCGTGCCGTCGAATGCTTCGATTGGCCCGACCTTCACGCGGGTACCGGCAATCTCGCGCACCGTCACAGGATGCAGCCCGAGCGGGTTCGGCCGCACCGGTGAGCGCGTGTAAAAGACACCCGTGAGCGGACGGCTCTCATCGCTGCGCGGATGTCCTTTCAGCACGTCGCGCTTCGCGTCGTGCAACCACGTGATCACGATCAGCTCGTGACCGACTTCCATTCCCAGCAACGCCTCCGCAAATCGCGGTTCGATCTCGAGCCACGCGTCCGGCGCACCTTCCGGCCCCTGCCGCGGCGCGTCTTCACGGCCTTTCACTGTCGATCGGATGAAGCCAACCGGCTCGAGCATGTAAGAGTTCATCCATGAAGGTTGTTCACTCTTTCTCCGACGCAACTGTCCGGTGACAATAGCCCAGCGTTTTAGCGCTGGGACAAACCTGTTCGGCGGCGCACCTCCATTCGGTTTCGCCATCACTTTACGCTCCCTGTCCGTCCCGTACCTGTGGTAGGTTGCGCGCACACCACTATGAAACGTTCAATTACCTTCCTGCTGCTATCTGTCCTGCTTGTTTCCACGGCGGCCGCGCAGTCGACCATCTTCTTCGTTCGCCACGCCGAGAAAGCCGATGCCAGCGACGACACGGATATCTCCGAAGCCGGCCGCGCTCGGGCCGAATCTCTGGCGACTCTTCTTAAAGACGCCGGGATTTCCGCGATCTACACCACCCAGTTCAAGCGCACCCAACAAACCGCTGCGCCCTTGGCGAAAGCCCTTCACCTCGAGCCGGCCATCGTCTCCTCCAAAGATAGCGCGGCCCTCATCGCGAAACTTCAAGGTTCTTCGGGCAACGTCCTTGTCGTCGGCCACGGCAACACCATTCCCGACCTCATCAAAACTCTCGGCATCTCTGCGCCGATCAACATTGCCGACAATGACTACGACAATCTTTGGATCGTCCTCCGGGAAAAAGAGCCCCGCCTCATTCGGCTGCACTTCCGCTGACCGGACCAACGATTCCGCGCACACCCGCATTCCCAGCGCTAAAGCGCTGGGCTATTTTCAGCGCGTCCTTCCACTGACCTCTGACCTCGCGTCACGCGTCACATGTCACTGGTCACTTCCTTTCTCCGATTTCAGCATCTCAAAATTTCAGCTTTTCAGTATTTTATCTCGGTGTGACAATATCTCTTGCCCACTCCGCCTGATGCTCCGGGCTCCGTCCCGGACCTTAAAACCAAATCGGGCAGGCCGGATTCGTCGACCACTGCTCCGGTGCTTGGTGTGCTGACGGCCTTAAGCTTCTCTCACCTGCTCAATGACGCGATGCAGTCCTTGATCCCGTCGCTCTATCCCATTCTCAAGAGCGCCCTTCATCTGGATTTCGTTCACATCGGGCTTATCACTCTCGCGAACCAACTCACAGCGTCAGTCCTCCAACCATTCGTCGGCCTTTACACAGATCGCCGGCCGCAGCCCTACTCGCTGGCCGCGGGAATGACATTTACTTTGGCGGGGCTCATCCTCCTTTCCTTCGCTGGCAGCCTGGCTTTGGTTCTTGTCGCTGTCGCCTTCGTTGGCATCGGCTCTTCGGTGTTCCACCCGGAAGCCTCGCGCATCGCGCATCTCGCTTCCGGCGGACGACTCGGCTTTGCCCAATCGCTCTTTCAAGTCGGCGGCAACGCCGGCAGCGCGCTCGGCCCTCTTCTCGCGGCCCTGATCGTAGTGGCCCGCGGCCAATCCTCCGTGATGTGGTTCTCTCTCCTGGCTTTGATCGGGATAGCTGTGCTCACCGGCATCGGCCGCTGGTACCGCGCGCACCTAACCGACAAACGAAAGGTTGCCGCGGTTCAACAACGGGGGACTCAGACCCTGACTCGCGGTCGAGTAATAATGTCACTCGCGGTCCTGATCGCGCTCGTGTTTTCCAAATATTTTTATCTCGCCAGCATGTCCAGCTACTACACTTTCTTTCTGATCGGAAAGTTCGGACTCACGGTCCAGAGTGCGCAGCTCCATCTCTTCACTTTCCTTTTCGCGGTCGCAGCCGGGACCCTGTTAGGCGGCCCGGTCGGCGACCGCATTGGACGCAAGAGCGTAATCTGGGCCTCGATCCTGGGCGTGGCGCCGTTCGCTTTGGCGCTGCCTTACGCGAACCTCTTTTGGGTGGGTATTCTCACCGCGATCATCGGCCTTATCCTGGCCTCGGCCTTCTCAGCTATCCTCGTCTACGCCCAGGAGCTGGTTCCCGGCCGAGTCGGGATGATTGCCGGGCTCTTCTTCGGTCTAGCCTTCGGATTGGGAGGAATTGGTTCCGCAGTCTTAGGCGCCTTGGCCGATCACACCAGCATCGCATTCGTCTTCCAAGTGTGCTCCTACCTCCCTCTCATCGGTCTGCTCACATGGCTCTTACCTAATTTGGAGCGAACCCGTCATAGAGCCGCATGATCGCTTCAAGCCTTCTAGCTTTCGGAGGGACGCTTCCCGTCCTTGTCCGAATTCGACATTGGACGTTCGGCGTTGGACGTTTTTTCCCTTATCTGTGCCTCCGGCCCTTCAAAAGCGGGCGAGACTCACAGACTGCCGCGTTTTTCTTGATAACGCGCGGAATGAAAAGCTATTTTCCGAAGACCAAACTAATCGACTGAACGGCGTTCTTGCTAGCGGCAACCTTGGGCCCAATTGTGATGCTCCAGACTGGAATCTTGGCATTGGCGCCAACCTTTCGTTCTACCCCAAAGTCAACACCAACCTTTATTTCGTTCAGAGGGATATTATGGAAATCCGGCACCGCAGCATTCAGCTTTTTGTCAATTGCCGTCGCCAATTTGCCTGCCTCTGCATTGGTTGTCAGCGCCAACAGGGATGTCTTCGGTTTTTCGTAGCTATATGTAACCGAATCCGTGGTTTGGTTCGAGATCGACACGCTGGCATTTATTACCAAGACTCCGAGCTCCCCTCCTCCTTCGATGGTGCTTACGGTCTTGAACGTGAAGCTTGCCGATTTCAGGCGAAGCGGCGACCCCTTCGCTTGCTGGACTTTTTCAGCTTTGCTTACCGCCTCATTTACAACTGCCAAAACCGACTTTAGCGGAATGGCATCATTTCCCCCTACCGTGGATGGCTTCTTGTGATCGACGTTTGGGGGACATGCTTGGAGGAGGAGAGCAGCGAGGACATAGATGGGGACAACTCTGAGGGATGATTTTTGCATAAGATCACCCCTACATTGTCAGTCGAGGATTTGTCGAGATTTTTTTGTTGCTCCCACGATTCGCATAAAATCGCGGTGATTCACGCGAGTCAGACCGGGCCATTTTCCGTGCTTCCGAAACCTTCCGCACTGACGCCGGAACTCTTAGCGGATGATAGCCGGGCTCTTCTTCGGTCTTGCCTTCGGATTGGGAGGCATCGGTTCCGCTGTGTTAGGCGCCTTGGCCGATCACACCAGCATCGCATTCGTCTTCCAGGTCTGTTCCTATCTTCCCCTCATAGGCCTGCTCACCTGGCTCTTGCCTAACTTGGAGCGAAGCCCCTCGTAGCGCCACATGATCACGACATTACTGAGCGAGAATCACAGACTGGGCTTGCCCTGGTTTTTCGGACAGTGAATTAAGGATCAATTTGGGCTTGCCCTGATTCTTCGGACAGTGAATTAGGGATCAATTCTTTTGGTCTAGTTGGAATTCAAAGGTGATCGGACTGCGATAGGCAAGACTGGAGTGGAGGGAGTCAATAATCTTGCGGAAGTGTCGCGCCACCGTGACTCTTCCGCCTATGGTTTACCTGCGCATCGCCCTTCAACTCTTCGTCGCGCTCGGCGTTCTTAATGTCTGGCTTCTGCGCGCGGATAAACCGAGCCCATACCGTGGTGGGAACGCGCGCGATCTGCGCGGGGAATTTTCCGCTTACGGGCTGCCGCCCGCGATGATGTACCTGGTCGGCGCGATCAAGATCCTTCTCGCGCTCACCCTCATTGTTGGAATTTGGTTCCAATTACTGGTGCGACCGGCGGCGATCGGGATGGGATTCATGATGCTTGGCGCTGTCGCCATGCACTTCAAGATTGCGGATCCGCTGAAGAAATCGATACCGGCGGCGGGCGTCGCGATTCTCTGTCTCGTGATCGTCTTGCTTTAGCGATCCGGCGCTCGCCAATTCTCTTCTGGAAAAGGCGGAGGTGGCAACCCGCCTGAGGCGGGTCGCCCTACAATTTCGGGCGCCCAAGGTCGCCGTTACTAATGATTGGTTATTGGGGAAGCCTCAAGGCCGGATTGGGCGAAGCGAATTAATTATCTTCAAGAAATCAGACACAGTGATGCCGGTTGCGGAAAAGCCGTTGTATCTGCCGAGGGTGGGATGAACGAGCAAGTCCTTTGCTTTTTCGCGGATCATGTTGGCGTCGCTGGTCCAGTTTGATTTGATTTCGGTCTTGCGGCCGGGCGAAGAATTGCGGATCGCGGAAACCGGATTGCGGATAGGTCTGTCACCTTTCGCTTTTTCCCGCGAGGAATCTTTCGGGGTGTAGATGATGAACATCCGGCCGAAGGGCGATGGGATTTCGGCGTCTTCGCTGTCGTCGGTGTCCAGGAGGTTGCGATCGCCGATACCTTCGCGGGCGGAATCGATGGAGAAGGTCTGCTCTCCGCCAGTTCGGCTCGGACCGTTGCTCCATTCGATGTTGTAGAGCGGGAAACGTCCGCCGCCGTCATCGGGGCCGGGCTCGTCGTAGGTGATCCTGACGCTCTTTACCTTGAAACCTTTCGGCAGCCAGGTGGGAACGAAGCAGATGATCTCGATCTTCTTCAGGTCATCGAGTGTCGCGGGGCCGCGGGCGCAGCGGGCCGGCTGCGGAGTGAGGCAGACAAGGGACAAGGCGATGAGCGGGAGCGAGAAGAATTTCATGGGCGGACGTCGGAGGTCAGAGGTCAGATTTTCAGAGTTTCAACTTTCAGGTTCTTAGATGCCAAGCGGCTCGACGGAGTCTCGCCCTACCAAAACAGGCAGGCGATGACCGGGAGAAGAGGCGTCTCATTGGTTCATCGCATCAGATCAGTGCACGTGGGGCAAGCGTTCCGACGCGGTTCGAACCTCGACGGAGCGAGGCGACGAAGTCCAGATTGCAACGATGGGCAACCCGACGCATTTCGCGAGCGACGGAAGCCCAATTGAGCATCGGCAACGGAACATCACCTGCTCTAGTAGCCAGAGGCATTGCGCCTTTGAAACCCATGTCGAATTCACCCGCATTCCAGCCCGCAAGGACGCCCGACCGCGAACCGGGGCGGCTGTCTGTTGTTCGGACGACGGATTGCGGACCGGAAGACGAGTCTTCGGTATCGACCTCCCATGGCGAAAAGATCGCGATCGGACACGTCTTGTGCGTGGACATTGTCGGTTATTCGAAGCTGTTGATTCATGAACAAACGCAGCTGCTCGATGAGCTGCGAGAGATCGTTCGCGGCACGCAACAGTTCCGGACCGCCGAAGCACACGGCAAACTTCTGCGACTCCCAACCGGCGACGGCATGGTGTTGGTGTTTACCGAGAGTCTCGAAGCTCCGGCGCTTTGCGCCCTGGAAATAAGCACTGCCTTGAAGCGGCACCCGGGGCTACCGCTGCGAATGGGAATTCACAGTGGACCGATCAATCACATCACCGACGTCAACGACCAGGCGAACCTCGCCGGCGCGGGGATAAATATTGCGCAGCGCGTGATGGACTTCGGCGACGCCGGCCACATTCTGCTTACGCGCCACGTGGCGGAAGATCTGGAGCACTTTGCGCGCTGGAAGCCCTCCCTGCATGCGATCGGCGAATGTGAGGTTAAACACGGAGCCGTCATTTCCGTGGTCAATCTTTATACCGGAGAGCTGGGCAACCCCGCGCTCCCATCGAAAGCCGTTCAGCTGGGGACTGCGCGTGGCACCTTCCGCACTCGTAAGGCTGCGCTGGTTACTGTCCTCGGCCTCGCAGCGCTCGGTCTTGTCGCCGCTTACTCGTTGTTCCAGCCGCGACTCTCGACCTTTTCCGATGCGACCCAAAGCGCCTCATCGGCTGAATCGACGCGTCGAGTTGCCGTGCCGAGAAAGAGCATCGCAGTGCTGCCATTCGAGAACCTGAGTGCGAACCAGGACGCAGCTTACTTTGCCGATGGAATGCAGGATGAGATTCTGACGGATCTCGCCAAGGTGGCGGACCTGAAAGTAATCAGCCGGACGAGCGTGAGCCAGTACAAGACGGTGCGCGCCCGCAATCTGCGCGAGATCGGGCAGCAACTTGGCGTTGCGCATGTGCTCGAGGGCAGCGTCCAGCAGATCGGCGACCACATCCGGGTCAACGCGCAGCTGATCGATGCGCGCACCGATGCGCATATCTGGGCGCAGGTCTACGACCGCAATCTCGCCGACGTCTTCGCGATTCAAACCGAAATTGCGAAAGCGATCGCCGATCAACTCCAGGTCCGGATCTCGCCGAAAGAGCGCGCCGCTTTGGGCCGTCCCGGCACCGTCGATGCGATTGCGGAACGCCTTTACGTGGAAGCATGGCAACACCTGGAACGCGCCTCGAATCCCGATGCAAAAGAATCACTCCTCGAAGCAGTCAAGCTCCTGGAACAAGCGGTCGTAAGAGATCCTAATTTCATCCGCGCCTACGCTCTGCTCTTCACCGCGCAAATCGATCTTTACTGGCAGGGATTTGATCATACACCGGCGCGCCTCGGGAATGCGCGACTGGCCATCGAGAGTGCGGCTCGGGTTGATCCGGACGCGGGCGAAGTCCACCTCGCACGCGCGGATTATATCTATAAAGCAAAGCGCGATTACGACGCCGCACGCATCGAGCTGGAGCTGGCGCGGCCTTCCTTGCCGAACAATCCAGCCGTCTCCATCTACGCCGCAGCGCTCGATCGCCGGCAAAATCGCTGGGAGGAATCGATCCGGAACTGGGAGCGCGGGATCGAGCTCGACCCGCGCAATTATCGCTACTTGTTGGAAACCGCGATTACCTATCAGGTCACACGCCGGTATCGCGAGGCCGCCCAAACTTACGAACGCGCCTTGTTGGTACGCCCGACCGATCAATTCGTCGCCACGCAACTGGCCCAGCTCTCATTTCTTGAACGTGGCGATGTCCGCCCGTGGCGAACGCAACTTTCCAGCATCGTTAAGGCCGACGCGAAATCCGCGCCCGAGCTCGCCAATGGTCTCTTCTTCTGCGGCCTGGCCGCACGCGACCGCAATCTCACCGCGACTGCTTTGCGAGCAGTTCGTCCGGAAGGATTGCGGGACACTTATAATAACTCACTCTGGGCGCGGGAGTGGTTCGTCGGTCTCGAGGCGCGAACCTTCGGCAACGACAGCGAAGCGACCGCCGCCTTTAACGCCGCCCGGTCGATCGAGGCCAAGACCGTCGCTGAACAGCCGGACTACGCCGCCGCCTGGAGCAGACTGGGGTTGATCGATGCCGCCCTTGGCAGAAAGGAAGAGGCGATTCGTGAAGGTCGTCACGCCTGCGATCTCCTTCCGGTCAACAAGGACAGCCTCGACGGGCCGAGCTTCGTCACAAATCTGGCGATGATCTACGCGTGGACCGGTGAGACCGATCTGGCGCTTCAGGAATTAGCTGTCTCCGCCGCCATCCCTTGCGGTGTGACCTACGGCGAGCTCTTACTTTACCCGCAGTGGGAAGCCTTACGCGGCAATGCTCGCTTCAAGAAAATTCTCGCCTCACTCGCACCGAAAAACTGAGTCGACGGCTTTTGTCTAAGCTACTTCAGCTTCGACCGCTTGCTCGCGCTACGGCGACCGCGGTTGGCATCCCGTAGTCCCTAGCGTTTACTATCATCCGCAGGCGAATCGGTTGTGCGTACTTGCTCTAGATAATGTTCGAGCCGGACCGGTCCCAGCCGCATCATTCCATCCATGAAGCGGCGCAGCTCGAACTTGTCCCGTTGGGCCGCGCGAGCAGCGTCGTACACCTCCGTCACTTTCGCATAGCCGAGGTAGTAGGTAGTGATCTGTGGTGAGCTGGTCAGGGTTCGCGTCCACATGTTACTAGCCAGCTGTTCGCCTTGCAGCGCCTCCTCTTTCACGAACCGCGTCATCTCCTCGCGCGACATGTTCTCCGTGTGGACCCGAATGTCCACGATGGTGCGGGCGATGTTCTCGAGTTGCTTCTTGAGATGCGCCAGGCGCGGCAACGCACCGCCCCAGCCTTGATCCAGCAAGAGCCGCTCGCAAAACGTCCCCCAGCCTTCGATGTAAACCGGATCCGGAAATAGCGCGCGCACCTTGTGCGGATGACGCGCGGCATACTTGAGCTGCACGTAATGACCTGGAATCAGTTCATGCGGCACAATCATCCGGCTAAACGGCCGGTTAAAATCGCGGAAGAACGCTTCGCGCTGCCCGGCCGTCGCGTCGTGCGGCGGGACCGGCAGAAAGAGAATTGTCTTTGCTTCCGGCGAATAGGCTCCGGCCGGATAGACCCCGCCAACACTCTGACCAACAAAATACGCCGGCGCCCGGTCCACCATCAAGGTGAGCGGATCCGGCAGCGTCATGATTCGCTTTTCCCGCACAAACTTCTCGATCTCACCAACGTTTGCTTTCCAGCGGGAAGCATAAGTCTCCTCGTTGGTGTCACGGTCCTCAGCCACGCGCTCAAAGAGTCGGCGCAGCAAAGCGGTATCGTCCGCCGGCGGCTTTTCATCCTTCATTAATTCCCGCCAAACCTTGCGGCCGAAATCCGCGGCTTCCGTCCTCTTGGCCGCGAGGTCCGAGGTCGCCCGTTTCAAAACATCGGCCACAGGTTCAGTAATCCCGGTGCCCAGACGAAACGTTCTGGCGTATTCCTGGCCGAGCCTGGGCGAACCGGTCGCGTGCTGCGAGAGCTTATCGATGTTGTCGGCAAGCTCCGATATTGCCTTCGCTGCCTGTTCGCCTTCGTCGCGCGCTTCCGCCTGATCGCCCACCGCGCGCGCGAACCCGTCCCGGTAAAACGTGGCGGTGGCGCGCAGCTGTCCCACCGCGATCTTGCACAATTCCGGCGCGACCTCGTCGCTTTTCGCTCGCGTGAGGGTTTCGCTACCCTGGCGCGAGAAAGCGGGCAACAAACGCGCGCGTGCTCGCACGCGTTGCTGTCGCTCCGCCAGGGGCAGATCGTCGCGCACCAGGAGAAAGACCGCCGCGTTGGCTATGACTTCGGACCAGTAGAGCGGATCGCGCTGCGGCCGCCGCAGCACGGTTTGTTGGTGCAGTTCGCGCTCGACGTGGGCCAGCAACGCTTCGGCATCAAGCCGATCGTCGAATGGCAAATCGGGCGCGCTCAGCAGTCTTGTTAGTCGGCCGCGTTCTGCCTCGTTGAACTCAACCCATCGCTTTAGCTGTTCCGCCGAAAAATCTTCCAGCTTGCTATCGAACGCGTGATCCCCCGCCTGCGTCGCACGGGTTGGGAACATCCCGAGGTAGGTGCTCAGATACGAGTCCGCTACTCCTCCCCGCGCGCCTGGCGTCGCAGCGAATACCACCACTGCGCCGAACATGGACAGGTAATGACCGCGCATGATCGCACCCTGCAATCTCCGGCCTAAAAGGTCACGTTGAATTTCTGCGAGAGCGGAAACCAGAATCGCTCCCATGAGTCAGAACCGGCGGCGACAACGCGCAACTTCGTGCAAGACCACCTCCTTGGCGTTGCTGTCACCTGGAACCGCGGCGGCGGAACTGTTCGTTTACTTGCGCAACGACGATTCCTAGTTTCCGGATAGTGGTGTGATTGATCAGGCTGCTCCCGTCGGGTTGGAGATACATCGATTGCGTCATCCGCACGTTCGCCAGCGGGTTTCCGGGCGAAAGCGCGAGGGTGAAGCTCCAGTGAAACGCATTGCCGGACGCTTCCCCGCGCGCGGTTCCGACAATGTCGTTCGCGGTGGCTTCGTAGTGGTGCGCATCCAGTTTTCGGATGCGCCACGAGCGATGTTGCCTGGTGCCATCGCTGAACGAAAGGTTCTGCTCCAGGACCAAAGTCTCGCCTTGGCGATGACCGCGTGTCTCTGTCGTCACTCGGCGCTTCGAACCATTTACTCTGTTTTCCATCACGCCGGAGGAGGCCGTTCGTCCTGCGAAAAACGCCACAGGATCGAGCAACGGTTCTTTTCGCGCGCGCGATGAATCCGAGGTCGGCTCATTGGCGCAGCCGCACAAACCCAACGTCATACTCAAACAGGAAATGCACATAAACAATCGCATAGTCGGAGCTGAATCGCGCCCCGACCCATCGACACTCGCATGGTTCTCTCGTTTGATTTCGCTTCGCGCGGTGTCGCGGTCGGCACTAACCTCCGCCAAGAGTATGCCCAACGATCCTCCGGCCGATCGCCCACCCCGCCGGGCGCGTTATCGTGGAAAGAATCCGCGCCGCTTCGAGGAAAAATACAAGGAGCACGAGCCCGCTCGCTACTCGGACACGATTGCGAAGGTGCTCGCTTCCGGGAAAACGCCCGTTGGTTCGCATCGGCCGATCATGGTGGCGGAGGTGCTCGCCGCGCTCGATCCAAAGCCGGGAGAGATCGCAGTCGATGGCACGCTCGGTTACGGCGGTCACGCACAGGAAATTCTTCCGCGGCTGCAACCGGGTGGTCGCTTGCTCGGTCTCGATGCCGATCCGATCGAGCTGCCGAAGACTGAGGCGCGTCTCAGTGCGCTCGGCTTCGACGAAAACACTTTCACCGCGCATCGGACCAACTTCGCCGGGTTGCCACAACTGCTGGCGCGCAGGGGGATCGCCGCCGTCGATCTGATCCTGGCCGATCTCGGCGTTTCATCGATGCAGCTCGACGATCCCAAGCGCGGTTTTTCGTTGAAACTAGAGGGGCCGCTCGACCTCCGCATGAATCCGGAACGCGGCGCGCCCGCGTCGGTGCTACTGCAAAAACTTTCCGCGGAGAAGCTTTCTGGCCTGTTCCTGGAGAATGCCGATGAATCCAATCCGGCGCTCGCGCCAAGTCTCGCGGGAAAGACATTCGCCTCCACGCGCGCGCTGGCTCACGCCATTCGCGCGGCGTTGTTCTCGCGAAAGGAAGAGGAGCAGGAGCTTTCGGTCCGGCGCGTTTTCCAGGCATTGCGCATCGCCGTGAACGACGAGTTCTCCGCTCTCGACACTTTCCTACGCAATCTCCCTGCGTGTCTGAATCCCGGAGGACGCGTCGCGATTCTTACCTTTCACTCCGGCGAAGATCGGCGGGTGAAGAAGGCGTTCGAAGCCGGCCTGCGCGAGCGCCATTACGCGGAGATCGCGACTGAGGTCGTTAGGCCCAGCACTGAAGAACGCCGCGCCAACCCGCGTGCGACTTCGGCGAAACTGCGTTGGGCCCGCCGCACTGAGGCAGAAGGATAGCGAGGCGATTACAGATCAAGACGCCTCGACGTTGTAGGCACGGCGCTCTGTCGCAGTGAGCATCACCCTGCTGCGATTTTCCCGGGACGTGACAGTCTGCAACTTCAGTTTATTGCTTTTTCCAAACGACGCCGTCCGTCCAGGTGATCTTGGTGCCGTCAGCAGACAGCTTTCCGTTCTGGGTCGCAAAGTCTTGCGCAAAAACTTTATCGCCTTCAACGCGTCCTTTCGACTTGGCTGGCGTACCTCCGACGTTCTCGATCGAAAGAGTAAAACCCGTTTGGCGGATGGCCCAAACGTATTCCGATTTACTGCCGTCGTTGTAATATCCAACCCAATTTCCGGTGAGATTTACAGCACTGGCTGACTTTTTCCAAACGACGCCGTCCGTCCAGGTGATCTTTGTGCCGTCGGCAGACAGCTTTCCGTTCTGGGTCGCAAAGTCTTGCGCAAAAACTTTATCGCCTTCGAGACGTCCTTTGGACTTGGCTGGCGTACCCCCGACGTTTTCGATCGAAAGAGTCGAACCCGTTTGGTGGATGGCCCAAACGTATTCCGATTTACTGCCGTCGTTGTAATATCCAACCCAATTTCCGGTGAGATCTGGAGGGCCGCCCGCACTTGAAACTGCCGGAGAATAAAACAGGCCGACTGTAAACAACGCTACCAACACACGGCACATAATCTTTCTCATTTTCTTTTCTCCTATTTATTTGTCCGCGGATCACATCGTTTTCGTGCAGCAAGAACAAGCCTTTTTTCTGACTTCTGACCTCCGACCTCTCCATAGAGGACTTTGACAGGCGAACGGGTGAGCCTCAGGCTTAGCAACGATGAGAACATTACCCCGATACATCACCCTGGCTGCCGCTGTCGTCCTTCTCAGCTTGATTATCCCGGCCTTGGCCGGGGACTTTGGCGACCCGAAGGATGTTCATCGGGTGCGAAAGGTTGTGGCGAAAAAGTTCGGGAAGGTCTTGCACGCCTCGGTCTCTCATGATTGGGCGCTCTGCACCGCCTACTCCGATGAAAACGATCTTTCCGTGGTGCTGCATCGGGCGGGCCCAGACTGGAAGGTCGCCGAAAGCGACGGCGGCGCTTATGCCGCAGAGAATCTCAAGGCCTTGGGCGTTCCGCCGGTCGACATCCCGTCGCTCTTGAAAGCCTACCAGTAAGATCCCCGAGGCGAGTGGGATTCGGTCGCGCCTCCAATCCGAACTGACCACTCCCGCGCCCGCGCGCTCGATAGCCAAACCGGGCTTGAGCCCACACGTCAATCCGGTATCCTCGCAAAATATGGATCGCGACCATCACAGTTGGTATTCACATCGTCTCAATCGCGACATGGGCGTCAACGTTTACGGCAATTACGGCATGCCCATCATCGCCTTCCCGACGAGCATGGGCGACGAGCATGAGCAGGAAGGTCAGGGCATGGTTCGCACACTTGGCCCTTACATCGAGCAAGGGCGCATCCGATTCTTCTCCATCAACGGAGTCCAGAGCGATTCGTTCAGCAACAAAGGAGCGCACCCCTTCCATCGGAGCTGGCTCCAGGCGCAATACGACGACCACGTGGCCAGCGAAGTCTTCTCCTTCATCGACTCCCTGTGCCAGACGCCCGGTATTCCGATCACCACCTACGGCGCATCACTCGGCGCCTACCACGCGGCCAACACCCTCTTCAAGCACCCCGACCGGGTGAAGCGCTGCTACGCGCTCTCCGGCGTTTACGATTTGCGCGATTCGATGGACGGGATGTATGACGACAACTTCTACTTCAATAACCCGGTCGACTATATGGCCAACCAGAACGATCCCTGGTTTCTCCACCAGCTCGCGAGCTGCGACATCCACCTCGCAACCGGCTGTGGCCCATGGGAAGTGCCCGGGCCGACCTACCGCATGTCGGATGTGCTCAATAGCCGCGGAATAGCTCATCATCTGGACGACTGGGGCCCGAAGGGCGGACACGAATGGCCCTACTGGCATCACCAGATGTGGGAATACGTCGGCGCGCATTTCTAGGCGTCATTGCACGCCAGTTCGCGAAGGCTATCAACGCGTAGGCGTCCCCCACTCGTACGCACACTTGCCTTCCGGCGGTTCGCTCGTAGAAACCTTCATGCGCTCTTTCCTCATTCTTGTTGTTGCGCTGTGCACTGCCACGATTGTTGTCGCGGCCGACCTGTCGCCCAAAGATGTCATCACGCAGTTTTATCGGGCGCACCGGTCAAAGCACGACCCACTCGATAAGACGGACTCGCTTGGCCGCTATTTCGCGCCCGAGCTCTTGAAGCTCTACTTAAAAGACATCAAGGAAGCGAATGGTGAAGTAGGCCGCGTTGACAGCGATCCGCTTTACAATGCGCAATTAACCGAAATCTCCGACTTCACCATCTCCGAAGCAGAACGCGTTGGAACAGAAACACGCGTCACCGTCCGTTTCAAAAATCTGGGAAAAGCGACGCGCATTGTTTACGCGCTCATACACACGCCCGACGGCTGGAGGATCACTGACATTCGCTACGAAGACGGTTCGTCTCTCAAGAAAATCCTACAGTCCGATCTGTAAGCTCACCTGGCAAAGCCCGTGAGTTGCGCGTTTCCCGTGATTACCTTTGGGATCATTCCTGGCGATGATTTTACGAATCGCGTTTGTGCTTCAGAACAGACGACGCACAAGTCCGCGATTTCGCAGGCAAGTTCACCTGTTCGCTAAAAAAACAGGCGTTGGATCGACAGCACAGGTCCGCTGGTCCAACGCCACGACGCTTTCACGAACGAAATTTCGAAATGGAAGGACGGGAAGTAGGAAGCTCGTAACCGTGCACCACGAGCGTCGCTTACCCTGCCCTTGGCAAATTCCCCGTTGTATGTCCACCCCCGCTGAACGCGCAGTGTATTAAGAGGCCGCTGGCTTTTCCGTCTTCAGCGTTGCCATGTCGATGACGAAACGGTACTTCACGTCGCTCTTTACCACCCGGTCCCAGGCTTGGTTGATGTCCTGGATGGAAGTCATCTCAACCTCGGGCATGACATTGTTTTCCGCGCAGAAATCGAGCATCTCCTGCGTCTCCTTAATTCCGCCAATCCCAGAGCCAGCGAGCGACCGGCGCCGCATGAGCATCGGGAAAACCTGCGGCGAAGGATGCGGCGTAGCCGGCGCGCCCACGAGCACCATCGTGCCATCAAGCTTCAGTAGGTTAATGAATGGATCCAGATTATGCGACACAGAGACCGTATTCACGATCAAGTCGAGCTTCCCAGCGTAGCGCGCCATCTCTTCTTCGTTCTTCGAGATGATCACATCGTCCGCGCCCAGCTTCTTCCCGTCCGCGACCTTGTCGGGCGAAGTGGTAAAGAGGACCACCTTCGCGCCCATCGCGTGAGCTAACTTAACTCCCATGTGCCCCAGCCCGCCGAGGCCGACGATACCCACCGTCTTGCCCGGGCCGGCGTGCCAATGCCGTAACGGTGAGTAAAGCGTAATCCCAGCGCAAAGGAGCGGGCCGGCCTTCGCCGGGTCCAACTCTTTCGGAATGCGCAGGACGTAATGTTCGTCCACCACGATCACCGTTGAGTAACCGCCCTGCGTCCGCTGGCCGGTCTGTTTCTCGACACCCATGTAGGTCCCCTGCATGCCTTCGAGGCAATAGTTCTCGAGATCCTCCTTGCAGCTCTCGCAATGGCGGCAGCTATCGACGATGCATCCCACGCCCACCAGGTCGCCTACCTTGTGCTTGCTCACATTCTTCCCGGCCGCAACCACCTTGCCGATGATCTCGTGCCCCACCACCTGCGGATAAGTCACCGGCATCCACTCGCTCCGTGCGAAGTGGAGATCGGAATGACAAACGCCGCAATACAAAATATCGATCTGGACATCGTCGTCCCCGACATCGCGGCGTTGGAAGTCCCAGGATTTGAGGGGCGATTTCGGGTCGTAGGCAGCGTAAGAGTGGGCGTTGATCATAGATTTTGATGAATGGAATAAATGGAGACGAACTCTACGCGCTCCCGGAATTTTCGCGACTGCTCACATTTGCCCTCAGCCAGGGCGATAACTGGATCATCCCGCCCGGCCTCCCTCCCCAGCACATCCCCATCCAGCCGTGGAGTTGGCTCCCTACCAACGCTGCCGTAAAGCTCGCGCCCGCGAGCCGCAGCGGGTATCGTCGCCAACATGACAGCTACCACCGTGGCCCAATACCTCGCCGCACTCCCCGCGGATCGCCGCGC